>BCRI01000007.1 GCA_001552515.1 Sphaerimonospora mesophila NBRC 14179 = JCM 3151 | reverse complement strand
CGGGTGCGCGCCCGCAGCGCGTGGATCACCGCGGCCATGTCCGCCTGGCCGTGCCCGAGGTCGAGCGTCTCACCGAACAGGGCGTGGCAGGCGTCCAGCAACGGGGAGGAGACGCCCCGGTCGCGCGCCGCGGCCGCGATCAGACGGTTGTTCTTCAACACGTCGGCGATCGCGGCCTGCACCTCGAAATCGTCTCGGACCAGCTTGTCGGCCTTGCCCCGCGAGACGGACGACGCCATCGGCCCCGCGTCGAGGATCCGTTCCAGCAGCGCCGCGTCCAGACCGCTCTCCTCGGCGAAGTGGAACGCTTCGGCGAGCCCGGTCACCATGGTGATCAAGAACAGGTTGACCGCGAACTTCATGACCAGCGCCGAGGGCGTGGCTCCGCAGAAGAACGCCCCGGCGCACATCGGCGCGAGCAGCGGACGGACCCGCTCGACCGCGGGCTCGGGACCGGCCAGCATCGCGACCAGTTCACCGGCCTCGGCCGGGCCGCGCGAGCCCGACACCGGCGCCTCGACGTAGTCGCCGCCGGCCGCCGCGACCTCCTCGGCCAGGTCGAGGGAGTACGACGCGTCGATCGTGCCCATCTGCACGACCGTACGGCCGTGCACCCGCGAGGCGAACTCCGGCGACCCGCGGCCCAGCACGGCGTCGATCGCCGCCTCGTCGGCGAGCATCAGCAACACCACGCCGGCGCGCTCGAACACCTCGCCCGGGCCGGCGGCACGCCGCGCTCCCGCGGCGACCACCGGGTCGCAGCGCGACGCCGTACGGTTCCACACGACCAGCCGGACGCCCGCCCGGGCCAGGTTCAGGGCCATCGGCCGGCCCATCACCCCCAGCCCGATGAACCCCACCGTGTCCACAGCGCCGTTCACCTCCCACACAAGCCACTGTCGTCGGCGTCGTTCTACGCGCGGCGGACCGCCCCCGTCTTGAACGTTCGTGCACGGGCGGGGGCGAGGAGAGGGGGAGGGGCAGCGACCTAGGTCGTGTTTCACAAGTCATGTCCTGCTACGCGCGGCCCAGATGGCGCCTCGCGGCGTTGGACTCGTCGCCCGTAGCCTCCGGCTACGAGCTCCTCCTCCGCCTTGCGATGCATCCATCTGGATCCACGCTCCCGACGGACAGCACTTTTTCAACACTCCCTAGGATGGGGAAGCGTGCCAGTGATTCCGCAACCTTTGCGCCCCGACGACGACGGCGGCACCGACGAGGCGGTCGCCTCGGCCCTGGCCGGGCTCCAGGCCGGTACGGCGACGGCCGCCGACGTGCTGGCCGCCCTCGCCGAGGCCAGGCTGCTGGTGCCCGTGGTGGCGCTGCTGACCGAGTCGGAGGTGGGGGAACACGGCCTGCGCCAGGAGAAGGAGAGCGAGATGGCGCTCCCCAAGCTGGTCGGCAAGGACGGCAGGGAGGCGGTGCTGGCCTTCACCGGGGTCGATCCGATGAAGAAATGGCGTCCGGACGCCCGGCCCGTGCAGGCGACGGCCCCGCAGGTGTGCCAGGCCGCCCGGCACGAGCAGGCCGCGGCGGTGGTCGTCGACGTCGCCGGCCCGGTCCCGTTCGTGATCGAGGGCGGCATGCTGCGGGCGCTCTCGCTGGTCGAGGAGGCCAGGCGCGACCCCACGGCGCTGGACCGCATCGCCGAAGCCGTGCCGGGCGCGACCGTCGCCAGGATCCAGGCGGGAGACGCGGTCGAACGTTCCAAGAGACGGTGGTGGGGGAGGCGGAGCCGCCGCTAGTGTCGGCGGCGTGACTCCCCTCATCGTCGCGGGCGTCTCGGCGTTGGGGCTGGTCGCCGGGGCGTACGTCCGGGTCTTCGCCGGTGGGTTCGGCCCGGTCGGACACCCCGGGGAGGTACGGGACGCCATCGGCGTGGCGGCGCGGACCCCGCCCGTGCCCCGCTCGCCCTACATCGCGGAGGCGGCGACGGCGCTGGCGGCCGCCCTGGTGGTCTGGCGGATCACCGGCGCCGGCGGCTGGGTCACGGCGGCCTGGTCGTACGCGATCGTGGCCGGTGTCGCGCTCGCCCTGATCGACTGGCGGACCCTCCGGCTGCCCGACGTGATCACGTTGCCGTCCTATCCGGTGCTGCTGGCCCTGCTCGCGCCGTCCGGCCGGTTGTCCGGCGCGCTCGCGACCGCGGCCGCTTTCGCCTCTCTCTACGCGGTGATGTGGTTCGTCCATCCCACCGGCATCGGTCTCGGCGATGTCAAGCTGGCCGGGCTGATCGGCCTGCTGACCGGTGCGATCGGGGTGCGGACGACGGTCGCGGCGGTGATGGGGGGCTTCCTGCTCGGCGCGCTCTACGCGGTGGCCCTGCTGGTCGCCAGGAGGGCGACGCGCAAGAGCGAGTTTCCGTTCGGGCCGTTCATGCTCGTCGCCGCGCTCGCGGCGGCGGCCCTGCCCCTGGAATGACTGTGTCTGGTGACGGTGCAGTCGGGTGCTCATGGAAGACTTGTCATCATGTTGCGTTGGTTGACCGCCGGGGAGTCCCACGGCCCCGAACTCGTCGCGATCCTGGAAGGCCTGCCCGCTGGCGTGGAGGTGACCACCGCCCAGATCGACGAGGCACTGAGGCGGCGGCGGCTCGGCTACGGCCGGGGCGCGCGGATGAAGTTCGAGCAGGACGCGGTGACCATCTGCGGCGGCGTGCGGCACGGCCGCACCCTCGGCTCTCCGGTCGCCATCCGCATCGGCAACACCGAGTGGCCGAAGTGGGAGCTCGTGATGGCGGCCGACCCCGTGGACCCGGCCGCCCTGGAGGGGCTCGCGCGCAATGCGCCCAGGTCACGGCCCCGCCCCGGCCACGCCGACCTGGCCGGCATGCAGAAGTACGGCTTCGACGACGCCAGACCGGTGCTCGACCGGGCCAGCGCCCGGGAGACCGCGGCCAGGGTGGCACTCGGCCAGGTCGCGCGGGCCTTCCTCAAACAGGCCGTCGGTGTCGACATCGTCAGCCATGTCGTGTCCATCGGCGCGGCGAGCGCCCCTCGTGACGTGCTTCCCGGTCCCGGCGACATGGCGGCGGTCGACGCCGACCCGGTGCGCTGCGTGGACCCGGACGCGAGCGCGGCGATGGTCGCCGAGATCGACAAGGCGCACAAGGACGGCGACACGCTGGGCGGTGTGGTCGAGGTCGTCGCCTACGGCCTGCCGCCGGGTCTGGGCAGCTACACCCACTGGGACCGGCGGCTCGACGCGCGCCTGGCCGCCGCGCTGATGGGCATCCAGGCGATCAAGGGCGTGGCCGTCGGCGACGGCTTCGAGACCGCGCGCCGCCCTGGCTCGCGCGCCCACGACGAGATCGAGAACACCCCGGAGGGCGTGCGCCGGATCACCAACCGGGCCGGTGGGATCGAGGGCGGCATGACCAACGGCGAGCCGCTGCGGGTCAGCGCGGCGATGAAGCCGATCTCCACCGTGCCCCGCGCGCTGGCCACGGTCGATGTGCTGACCGGGGAGCCGGCCAAGGCGCACCACGAGCGATCCGACGTGTGCGCGGTGCCGGCCGCCGCGATCGTCGCCGAGGCGATGGTGGCGCTGGTGCTGGCCGACGCGGTGGCCGAGAAGTTCGGCGGCGACTCCGTCGAGGAGGTCGCACGCAACCTCGCGGGCTACCTGTCATCCCTTGTGATCAAATAACACAATAAGGTCTGATCATGAATTCACTCGTGGTCCTCATCGGCCCGCCGGGCTCGGGGAAATCCACGGTCGGGCGGCTGCTGGCCGACCATCTCGGCGTGCCGTTCCGCGACACCGACAGCGATGTCGAGGCCGTCGCCGGCAAGCCGGTGAGCGACATCTTCGTCGAGGACGGCGAGGCCCGGTTCCGCGAACTGGAGGCCGCGGCCGTACGGGACGCCGTGGCCGGCCACGAGGGGGTGCTGTCCCTGGGCGGCGGTGCGATCCTGCACGAGCCGACCCAGGAGTTGCTCGCCGGTCGCCGGGTCGTCTATCTGCGGGTGGGGCTCGACCAGGCGGTCAAGCGGGTGGGTCTCGCCACGGCCCGGCCGCTGCTGGTGCTCAACCCGCGCAGCCGGCTCAGGAAGCTGATGGAGGAGCGCCGCCCGATCTACGAGCGCCTCGCCACGATCACGGTCGCCACCGACGACCGCGATCCCGAGGACGTCGCCGCGCAGATCGCCGCCGAGATCACCGCCGAGAAGGCGGCGGAAGGAACGGGGGAGCTGTGAGCACGACGCGCATCACGGTGCGGGGCGACAGCCCCTACGACGTCGTGGTCGGCACCGGCGTGCTGGGTGAGCTGCCGGGCCTGCTGGGCGGCGGGGTGCGGACCGTGGCGGTGATCCACCCCGCCGGGCTGCCGGAGATCGCCCGCCCGGTCTGCGGCGCGCTGGAGGCGGCCGGATTCGAGGTGGTCCCGCTGCCCGTGCCGGACGGCGAGGAGGCCAAGAGCGTCGGCGTCGCGGCCGAGCTGTGGTCGGCGCTCGGACGGTACGGCGTGACCAGGTCGGACGCGATCGTCGGCGTCGGCGGGGGAGCGACCACCGACCTCGCCGGGTTCGTGGCCGCGACCTGGCTGCGCGGCGTGCGGGTGGCGCTGGTCCCGACCACGCTGCTGGCCATGGTCGACGCCGCGGTCGGCGGCAAGACCGGGATCAACACCCCCGAGGGCAAGAACCTCGTCGGGGTCTTCCATCCGCCGGCGGGCGTCCTGTGCGATCTGGCCACGCTGGTGAGCGTGCCGCGCCCCGACTACGTCGCCGGCCTCGCCGAGATCATCAAGGGTGGGTTCATCGCCGATCCGACGATCCTCACGCTGATCGAGGCCGATCCGGCGGGCGCCTGCACCCCGGAGGGCGAGCACACCCGGCAGCTCATCGAACGGAAGATCCAGGTCAAGGCCGACGTCGTCGGAGCCGACCTGCGCGAGAGCGGACTGCGCGAGATCCTCAACTACGGGCACACGCTGGCCCACGCCATCGAACGGGTGGAGGACTACCGCATCCGGCACGGCGAGGCCGTCGCCATCGGCCTCGTCTACGCCGCGGAGCTGTCCCGGCTGGACGGGCGGATCGGCCAGAACGTGGTCGACCGCACCCGCTCGATCCTGGAGTCGGTGGGGCTGCCCACGTCGTACCGGAGGGACGCCTGGCCGCACCTGCGCGATCACATGCGGGTGGACAAGAAGGCGCGCGGTGCGAAGCTGCGGTTCGTCGTGCTCGACGGGATCGCCCAGGTCTCCCGGCTGGAGGACCCGGCGGAGGAACTGCTGGAGGCCGCCTACGGTGAGGTCGCCCGTTGAGAAGGACCTCTCGTTGAGGTGGCCCGGTGAGGAAGGCGGCGCGGTGAGAGAGGTGGCAGGGTGAGGCAGGTGCTCGTGCTGAACGGCCCCAACCTGGGGCGGCTCGGCAGCAGGGAGCCCGATGTGTACGGCGCGCAGACCTTCGATGACCTGGCGGCCCTGTGCCGTGAGACCGGCCGCGAGCTGGGCCTTTCCGTGGAGGTGAGGCAGACCGACGACGAGGCCGAGATGGTGTCGTGGATCCACGAGGCCGCCGACAGCCGCACGCCCGTCGTGCTCAACCCGGCCGCGTTCACGCACTACTCCTACGCCCTGCGCGACGCGATCGCGCAGCGTACGGCGCCGCTGGTCGAGGTGCACATCTCCAACCCGAACGCCCGTGAGGAGTTCCGCCACACCTCGGTCGTGGCGGCGGTGGCGACCGGAACGATCGCCGGATTCGGCATGCGCTCCTACGTGCTGGCGCTGCACGCCATCGCCGATGCCGAGGAGTAACGTAACGGCGAGGCGATGGTCAGGGCGGAGTCAATGGGTTACAGGTCGTACGTCGCGGTCGGCGACAGCTTCACCGAGGGGCTGAACGACCCCGGTCTCAACGGGACGTCGGGGTTTCGGGGATGGGCCGATCGGGTGGCCGAGCGGCTCGCCCGGATCGAGCCGGGCTTCCGGTACGCCAACCTGGCGGTCCGCGGCAAACTGCTCGACCAGATCGTCGAGGATCAGGTGCCCAGGGCCGTCCGGTTGGCGCCCGATCTGGTCAGCCTGTGCGCGGGCGGCAACGACCTGCTCCGGCCGGGCAGCGATCCCGACCGGATGGCCAAGAAGCTGGCCGCCGCCGTACGCGACCTGCGCGCCACCGGTGCCGACGTGGTGCTGTTCACCGGGGTCGATCCGCGCGACACGCCGATCATGCGCCGGGCACGCGGCAAGTTCGCCGTCTTCTATCTGCACGTCCGCTCGATCTCCGACCTGTACGGCTGCCGCCTGGTCGACCAGTGGTCGATGCAGGGGCTGCGGGACTGGCGGGCGTGGAGCGAGGACCGGCTGCACATGAACGCCGAGGGGCACCGGCTGGTCGCGGCGAAGGTGCTCGACGTGCTGGGCGTGCCGATCGCCGACGACTGGCGCAAGACCTGGCCCCCGCGCGAGCAGGTGGACCCCCGGGCAAAGCGCCGGGAGGACGCGCGCTGGCTCAGGGAGCACCTCGGCCCGTGGATCGGCCGCCGGATCCGCGGCCGGTCCTCCGGCGACGGCCTCGACCCCAAGCGCCCGGATCTCACCCCCCTCCCCCCACCCCCCGCGTGATCTTGCAGTTGCTCGCACGGATGCCCTCCGACCTGCCCAAACCCCTTTCGTGATCTTGCAGTTTCGTGCACTCGTGCGCCCCGGCCAGCGGAAATCCCTTCCGTGATCTTGCAGCGGCGATCTAAAATGCGATCGTGCATATCGCCGGGATCCGTATATATCCGCTGAAGTCAGCTTCTGGGATACCGCGAGACAGTGCGATGCTCGAGCCCTGGGGGTTCGCGGGGGATCGCCGCTGGGCCGTGGTCGACGAGGACGGCGAAGACCTGTGGCTCGGGGAGTTTCCGAGAAGACTCACCGTGGTGCCCGGCAACCTCGACGACGGCGGTCTGGCGCTCACGGCACCGGGAATGCCGGATCTGACCGTCCCGCCCGCGACCTTGGGAGAGCCGGTTCCCGTCGGCTTCAGAGGTCTCGATCGCGCGATGCTCGCGGCCCCGGAGGCCCATGACTGGTTCACCCGGCTGCTGGGCCGACCCGCGCGTCTCGTCTGGCTGGACGACCCGCGCCGCCGGTCGATCAGCCCCCGCCACGGTGGCCTGCCCGGTGACACGCTCACCTTCGCCTCCAGCGCGCCGCTGCTGCTCACCTCCCTCTCGTCGCTGAAACAGCTCGATCAGTGGATCGCGGAGAGCGCCGCAGAGCGGGGCGAGGAGGCCCCTCAGCCGCTCGACATGGCCCGGTTCCGCCCCAGCGTGGTGGTGGACGGCGCCGAGCCGTACGAGGAGGACCGCTGGACGGAGGTGCGCATCGGCGAGATCGACTTTCGCGTGTCGGAGCTCTGCGACCGCTGCGCCGTCACCACGATCGACCCCGCCACCGCCGTGAAGGGCAAGGAGCCGCTCCGCACGCTGGCGCGACACCGCAGATGGGACGGCAAGACCTGGTTCGGCGTCCGCCTCGTGCCCCGCGCCACCGGCACGATCTCCCTCGGCGACCCCGTCACGCCCCTGCGCCGGAGCTGAGGCGGCGCAGGGCCTCGCGGACCTTGACCGGGTCGGTGGTACGCCAGAACGGCGGCAGCGAGTTCAGCAGGAACCCGCTGTACCGCGCGGTCGCCAGCCTGGGGTCGAGCACGGCGACGACCCCCCGGTCGTCCATCGACCGGAGCAACCGGCCGGCCCCCTGAGCCAGGAGCAGCGCGGCATGGGTGGCCGCGACGGTCATGAAGCCGTTGCCGCCCTTCGCGGCGACGTGCCGCTGCCGCGCGGAGGTCAGCGGGTCGTCGGGCCGCGGGAACGGGATCCGGTCGATGACGACGAGCGAGAGCGACGGACCCGGCACGTCGACGCCCTGCCACAGCGACAGCGTGCCGAACAGGCAGGTCGCGGGATCGGCGGAGAACTGCTTCACCAGCTGTGACGTGGAGTCGTCCCCCTGGCACAGCAGCGGCACCTCCAGGCGCTCGCGCAGGGCCTCGGTGGCGGCCTTGGCGGCCCGCATGGAGGAGAACAGCCCGAGCGTGCGTCCCCCCGCCGCCTCGATCAGCTCGGTGATCTCCGTGAGGTACGCCTCAGGGAGCCCGTCGCGGCCCGGCTGCGGAAGGTGCTTGGCGACGTAGAGGATGCCCCGGTGCGGGTGATCGAACGGTGAGCCGACGTCGAGCCCGGTCCAGTCGTCGGCGCCGAGACCCCATTGGCGGGCCAGCCCGTCGAACGTGCCGCCGAGCGCGAGCGTGGCACTTGTCAAGATCACCGTACGCTCGCCGAACAGCTTGTCGCGCAGCATGCCGCCGACCGACAGCGGCGCCACGCGCAGGGTCGGCGGGATGCGGCCGCGCCCGTGCTCGTGGGCGGGATCGAGCCAGACGACCTCGGCCCTGTCGACCTCGGGAGCGCGGTCCCCGGGGTCGCCGCCGGAGTCGTCTCCCGCGTCGTCCCGGGACGGCGGCCCGAACGCGTCGAGCATCCGCTGCGCCGTGTCGTGGATCTCGTCGAGCATGCCGGACGCCGCCTTGCGCGCCGCCGCCTCCTGGTCTTCCTTCCCTCGTGAGCCGAGGGCCGTACGGCACGCGGCCGCCGCGTCGCGCACCAGCGCGAGGGTCGCGCCGAGCGACCGGGGCAGGTCGTCGATCCGGCCGGGCGGGGCCACGGCGAGCAGGGCGCGCAGGTCCTCTCCCGCCTCCTGGAGGCGGTCGGCCAGCCCCTGCTCGATGAGCCTGCCCACCCGGCGGGCGGCCAGGGCCACACCGTTCTCCGACAGCTCGCCGGTGACCACCGAGGTGACCCGGTCGACGAGCTCGTGCGCCTCGTCCACGACCACCACGTCGTGGTCGGGCAGGACCGAGAAGTCCTCCATGGCGTCGATGGCCAGCAGCGCGTGGTTGGTCACCACGACGTCGGCCTCACCCGCGCGCTCGCGCGCCAGCTCGGCGAAGCAGTCGGCGCCGCTGGGGCAGCGCTGGGCGCCCAGACACTCCCTGGCGCTCACCGAGAACTGCCGCCACGCCTGGTCGCTCACCCCGGGCACCAGCTCGTCGCGGTCGCCGGTCTCGGTCTCGTTCGCCCACTCCAGGATGCGCTGCACCATCCGTCCGGTCGCGCTGACCTCGCGCGGGTCGAAGAGCTGGTCGTCCTCGTCGTCCGGGACGTCGGCGCTCATCTTGTGCCGGCACAGGTAGTTGCGGCGGCCCTTCAGGATGGCGAACTCCGGACGGTGTGGCAGGCGGTCCGCGAGCGCGTCGGCGAGCCTGGGCAGGTCACGGTCCACCAGTTGGCGCTGCAGCGCGATCGTCGCGGTCGAGACCACGACCGCGTCGCCCGTCTCGGCGGCATGCCTGATCGCGGGCACCAGGTAGGCCAGGGACTTGCCGGTGCCGGTGCCCGCCTGCACCGCGAGGTGCTCGCCGTCCTCGACGGCCTGCCGTACGGCCTGGGCCATCTTGACCTGCCCGGGGCGCTCGGTCCCCCCGAGCGCGGTCACCACGGCGGTGAGCAGCTCTTCGACGGGTGGAAGCTCTTTGGGCACGGGAGAACCGTACCTCCTGTCGCCGACAATCGCTCCGTGACCGAGTGGGCGCATCCTGACGTTCCAGAAACCCGCCCTCGGTCGGCATGGCACACTGAATTCGCACGCTTACGAGATCAGTGGTGATCTATAGAGGTCGAGTGGACGGATAAGGCCAGGTAAAGGCACTATGTCTGCCATGTCAGAAGTTGTCCCGCTGCCATCGTTCGGTGAGGTGTTCTTCGACGCCCGAGGTCAGGACCGCGTGCTCCGGGTCACCTGGCACGAGGGCACGCTGGTGCTGAGCCTCTGGCGAGGCGAGATGTGCACCGCGAGTTTCCGGATGCCGATGGCCGACGTGGACCGTCTGATCGACACCCTCGACGAAGGGCTCGCCGAGGTCGGCGGCCACGAGGGCGAGGACGCCGACGACCCCGTGACGGGTCCGTTCCCCGGGCCCCAGATCCCACAGGCTCCGGGGTCCGAGGGGTACGCGCCGCCACACGAGGGTTACCAGGATCAGGTCGCCTACCAGGACCAGGGCTACCAGGATCACGCGGCGTACCAGGACCAGGGTTACCCCGACCAGGGCTATCAGGACCCTGGTTACCAGGATCAGGCCGCCTATCAGGACCCTGGTTACCAGGACCCGGGTTACCAGGACCAGGTCGCCTATCAGGACCAGGGCTACCAGGATCACGCGGCGTACCAGGACCAGCCCGGTCATCACGATCAAGCGGCCTACCAGGGGCAGGCCGCGTACCACGACCAGCCTTACCAAGACCACACCGCCTACCAGGACGCCGCGCCGTACCAGGACTATCCGGACTATCCGGGCACTGGTCAGTACGCGCGGCCGCCGATTCCCCCGCCCGCGTCCAACGACGTGCTCGTCGCCCGAGGGGCGGCCACCCAGGATCGCCTGGTCGCCGCCCCCGCTCCCGAGCCCGACGTGGATCCCAACGACCCTCTCGGCCTCGGCGCGGTCCGGCCGTACGTCCCGGATCCCATGTACACCACCGGCGAGCGCCTGCGCCCGGACGAGCAGCAGCGAAACGCCCAGCCACAGCACGGCCGGCCGCACGAGGACGACTGGGGGCGCTAACCCCGCTAAATCCAGGGGGAATGCGGCGGAACTAGCCTGAGTCCCATGGAAGGGAACGAGCCCGATCCCCGCTTCACACTGGCCAACGAACGCACGTTTCTCACCTGGCTGAGCACCTCCCTCGCACTGTGCGCGGGAGGCATCGGCCTGGCGGTGGCGCCGGAGAACGTCTTCGGCTCCTGGGTACGCATCCCGCTGGCCGTCGTGCTGGTGCTGCTGGCGGCCGTCGCCGCCGGCTCCGCCTATCCCCGGTGGCGGCGCATCCAGGTGGCACTGCGCCGTGACGAGCCGCTCCCGCCGCCCGCGCTCGCCCCCCTCCTGGGGTACGGCGTGGCGGCAGTGGCGGTGCTTGCGCTCGTGTTCGTCTTTCTGAACAGGTGACTCGCCGGTGGTCGACAAGGGCCTGCAGAGTGAGCGCACCCGGCTGGCCTGGGTCCGTACGGCCGCGCTGCTGGCCGCCGGTGCGCTGGGTTCGGCGGGGGTGGCGCTGAGCCACGGCGCTCCCGCCTGGATCGCGGCGCCCTTCGCGCTGGCGGCGCTCATCGGCGCGGTGCTGCTGCTCCGCACGGGCGTCCGGTTCCGCCGCGTGGAGCGGGCGCTGCGCGACGGTCATCCCCTCGACGTCACAGCGGACGCCCGGCTGGCCTGGCTCGGCACGCTGGCGCTGGTGGCCGGCGCGCTGGCCCTGGTGATCGCCGCGGCGGCCTGAGCCGTACCTCCCCGTGATCTTGCGAATTCGTGCAAAGCAGCAGCCTGACCTGCATAGATCAATGCGCTGATCTTGCAGTTTCTCACAGGCGAGCCGGCTGACCTGCATCTATGCGTTGGCTGATCTTGCAGTGTTGAGTGCAAGATCACGAATGGTGTTTTCGCTGTTCACAGGGTAGGTCTGCGAGAGAGTGCAAGATCAACCCACGTGAAGTGCCGGCTTGTGGCACCTGTATGCGAGCATTCGCAAGATCACGGGATTGGAGGGGGTGATCGGATCGTGGGGCACGAGAACGGCTAGCCGTCCTCGGCCGCTGCGATGGTCTCGGCGACCTCGGCATGCCGCTCGGCCTCCTCGACGGCGAAGCGTTCGGCGTCCAGCTTCTCCGCGATCTCCTCGTCCTGTCTCATCAGCGCGTCGAGGCTCTGCCCGGCCATGTCCAGCACCCCCATGTCGGCGTAGGCCTGCTGCAGCCGGGGGCTCCACAGCCCGATGTCCTTCACGCACGGCACGATGCGGCTGAACAGCAGCGACCGGAACAGACGGAGATACTCTGACTGGTCGACGTACCCCATGGCCTCGGCGACCTCCTGCCTGGACAGGCCGAGGGTCTCCCAGGTCTCCTTGCCGCGCAGGCGGTCGCGCATGAGGTAGCAGCCCTCGATGACGAAGTCCTCACGCTCGCGCAGTTCGGCCTCCGACAGGCTCCGGTAGTAGTCGCGCAGGGCCATCCGGCCGAAGGCGACGTGCCGCGCCTCGTCCTGCATCACGTACGCCAGGATCTGCTTGGGCAGCGGCTTGGTCGTGATGTCGCGCATCACGCCGAAGGCCGCCAGCGCCAGCCCCTCGATCAGCACCTGCATGCCGAGGTAGGGCATGTCCCACCGGGAGTCGCTGAGCGTGCTGTCCAGCAGCGCCTTCAGGTGCTTGTTGATCGGATAGGCGAGCCCGACCTTCTCCTGCAGGAACCGCGCGTACGTCTCGGCGTGCCGCGCCTCGTCCATCGTCTGGGTGGCCGCGTAGAACTTCGAGTCCAGGTCGGGCGCCGACTCGACGATGCGGGCCGAGCAGATCATCGCTCCCTGCTCGCCGTGCAGGAACTGGGAGAACTGCCAGACCGCGGTGTGCCTGCGCACCTCACGGCGCTGCTTCTCGTCCATCCGCTCCCACAGCGGGGTGCCGTAGATCGCTATCGTCTGGTCGGGGAAGCCGAGGATGTCGTACGGATCGACCTCGAGGTCCCAGTCGATCCGTTTGACCGAGTCCCACTGCTTGTCCTTGCCCTTCTGGTAGAGGGCGAGCATGCGATCACGGCCCTCGTCGTACTCCCAGGTGAAGCGGGCCGCGCCGGACATCTCCACATCCCAGGTGGAGAGCTCGGCGGGGATCGTGTAGAGCTCGTGGGTCGACACGGGAGCCTCCTAGACGTACACCGTACGTGTACTTTTGAGCGTGTCACGTACGCTGTACGTACGTCAACGGGCGCGGGAGGACCTGGTCATGCTCAGCCGGGACAGGATCGTCGCCGCCGCCATCTCCCTCATCGAACGCGAGGGCGCCGACGCGGTGTCCATGCGCCGGATCGCCGCGGAGCTGGGCGTCGGGGTGATGTCCCTGTACAACCATGTCCCGAACAAGTCGGCGCTGCTCGACGCGGTGGCCGAGACCGTGCTGTCGCGGATCGAGTTCACCGACGACCCTTCGGCGCACTGGACGGACCGGGTCCGGATGCAGGCCAGGGCGTTCCGGCAGATCGCCCACGACTTTCCCCGCTGCACCATGGTCGTGGTGAGCCGCCAGCTCAGATCGACGGCCGGGTTGCTGCCGGTCGAACGCGCCCTGGCCACCCTGCGCGACGCCGGCTTCGACGGCAGGCAGGCGGTGCGGATGCTGCGCGTGTTCATCGCCTACATCGTCGGCTCCCTGCTGCGCGAGGTGGGGGTGACCCCGACGTTCGCGCCGGTGCGGCCCGACGTCGCCGTGGCGGAGGTGGACCCGGCTCTGTTCCCGCTGGTCGGCGAGTTCGCACCGGATCTGATGGCCTGCGATCACGAAGAGGAGTTCGACTTCGGCCTGGAGTTGCTCGTCCAGGCGATGGCCGTACGGGCGGAGCAGGCCGCCGGGCGCGAAGGGCCGCATCGGCGTTAGTCCCCGGTCGGGGGATCTCAGTACCAGTTGTGGGACCGGAAGTGGCCCCAGGCTCCGCATGGCGAGCCGTACCTGTCCTCGATGTAACGCAGCCCCCATTTGATCTGTGTCTGCGGGTTGTCCCGCCAGTCGTGCGCGGCTGAGCGCATCTTCCGGCCGGGCAGCGCCTGGGGGATTCCGTAGGCGCCTGAGCGCGAGTTCTGCGCCCGGTGGTTCCAGTTGCTCTCCCTGGTCCACAGACTGTCCAGACACTGGAACTCGGTGCCCGGCCAGGAGCGCCGGGTCACGAGCCGGAAGGCGTAGGCCTTGCTGCGCTCCTTGGCGGGGGCCTGCCTGCGGGCCTTGCGGGTGTCCGCCTTGGCCTGGGTCCGCCACACTCCCACCCTGGCCGCCGAGGGCGGGTGGGTCTCCGGGGGGACCGGCTTCTTCGCCCAGGCGGGCGAGCAGTTCACGAAGCCGGCGACGGCGAAGGCGATCACGGCGGTCACCGCGGCACGTTGTGCGTTTCCGCCCCTGTGCGCGTTCTCACTGCTGTCCAAATCGCTCCTTGTCGTCAGGTCGCGCACGGAGGGCGGGCGGCGGCGACGGGCGCCGTGCCCGCCGTACGGTGCCGCACCCATGGCGTGGGCACGGCCGTCCGCTCGGCCGCACCGGATCTGTGTTTCCGGTGGGCGCCGCGACGGGTCCTCAGCCCGGATTGAAATACGGGTGGGCGCCCCAGGGCCCACGGCACCGGGCCGCCGCTGGCGATTCTTTGCCGATCTCGCCCCCTCCGCAGACCCTCGTGCGGGGCGCGGTTAGAGTCACGGCATGAGCATCCTCGATATCCCCGTGAACACATTGGACGGCGAGCCGACCACGCTCGGAGACCTGCTCGGCGGCCGCGCCGCCCTGGTGGTCAACGTGGCGTCGCGGTGCGGGCTGACGCCCCAGTACGCCGGTCTTGTCCGGCTGCGGCAGACGTACGAGCAGCGCGGCCTCACGGTGGTCGGCGTGCCCTGCAACCAGTTCATGGGCCAGGAGCCCGGCTCCGCCGAAGAGATCAAGGAGTTCTGCTCCACGACCTACGGCGTCGACTTTCCGCTGCTGGAGAAGACGGAGGTCAACGGTCCGGGCAGGCACCCGCTCTACACCGCGCTCACGGAGGTCCCCGACGCCTCGGGCGAGGCCGGCGACATCCAGTGGAACTTCGAGAAGTTCCTCGTCACGGCGGACGGCGAGGTCGCCGCGCGGTTCCGCCCGCGTGTCGAGCCGGAGGCCCCGGAGATCGTCGAGGCGATCGAGAAGGTCCTCGCCTAAGGGGTCGTCAGTCGGGGGCAGGGAGCGAGGACCGTATGTCCGGGCCCCGCTCGGCTGGGCCGGCAGCGGACCGGAGCCTCCTCCCGGCGCAAGCGACCTCGCCGCTCGAGGGCTTCCTCAACGGTGTCCGTTCGACCGGTCCGGGAGCGTCGGGCCCGGTCTGGGCGGTGCTCAACGCAACCGGGGGCCGCAGCTGGCCCGTACGACCAGTTCTGTGGGCAGGGCGACCGTACGAGGGCGGCGCCCCTGCCGCAGCGCGAGCTCGGCAGCGCGGTAGCCGAGGTCCTGCGCCGGCCGGGCGACCACGGTCAGCGGGGGAGAGCACAGCTCCGCCCACGGCACGTCGTCGAACATGATCAGCGACACGTCCTTGGGGATCCGCACGTCGAGCTCGCGCGCGGCCAGCACGGCCGCCTCCCCGAGGACGTTGCCCCCGGCCAGGAGCGCGGTGACGTCGGGACGGTTCTGCAGCAGCCCGGCGGCCGCGGCGTACGCCGAGTCGCGGCTGGCCCGCGCGTGCACGACGAGGCCACGGTCGGCCGGGACGCCGAGTGAGGCCAGCGCCTCGGTGAAGGCGGTCACCCGCTGCGACTGCCCGTGCCGCGTCAGGAACGCGATCTTCTTGTGGCCGAGGCCGATGAGGTACTCCATCGCGGTCAGCACCCCCGCCGCGTCGTCGGCGACGACGCTGGGCACGTCGGGCCGGCCCCGGCGGTCGACGAAGACGACGTTCAGCCTGGCACGCAGCGCCGGCGCCCAGATCTCTCCCGCCGTCTCCTCGTCACGCGACGGAACGGCGATCACCCGGTCCATGCTCTGCTCGATCAACGCGCCGATCAGCTCGGCCTCCCGCTCGGGGTCGTCGCCGGTGACGCCCACCGTGACCGGCTCGCCGTAGGAGCGGGCGCATGACAGCACGCCGTCGGTGAGCCTGGCGTAGAAGGCGTCGGTGATGTCCGGGATCAGCAGGCCGATGCCCCCCGTCCGCTGCCGTCGCAGGTTCCGCCCGAGCGCGCTGGGGTGGTAGTCGAGCCGAGCGGCGGCGGCCAGCACACGCTCGCGCGTCTGCGCGCTCGCCGAGCCGCCCGACAGGACGCGGGACACCGTCGCGACGCCGACACCCGCCGCCTCCGCCACATCCTTGATCGTCGTACGGCGCTGCATTGGACCGTTCATGGAAACGATTCCATCATAGTTTCATGACCAAATCAATCGATATCTTGACACTGGTCGGGGTTTCGCGGGACAGTTGTGAAAACGTATCCACATCACCCGTATCGAGGGGACCGGTATGGCATCAATCGTTCTGAACAGCGTCGACAAGATCTACGCGGGTGGGGTGAAGGCCGTCAACGGCCTGAACCTCGAGATCCGGGACGGCGAATTCATGGTGCTGGTCGGCCCCTCCGGGTGTGGCAAGTCCACCGCGCTGCGTATGATCGCCGGTCTTGAGGACATCAGCGGCGGCGAGATCGTGATCGGTGACCGGGTGGTCAACCACCTGCCGCCGAAGGACCGCGACATCGCGATGGTCTTCCAGAACTACGCGCTCTACCCCCACATGACGGTCGAGGAGAACCTCGCCTTCGGCCTCAAGCTGCGCAAGATGTCCAAGCCGGAGATCCAGAAGCGGGTCGGCGAGGCCGCCAAGATGCTCGGCCTGGAGCAGTACCTCAAGCGCAAGCCGGCCGCGCTGTCCGGTGGTCAGCGCCAGCGTGTCGCGATGGGTCGCGCCATCGTCCGCGAGCCGCAGGCCTTCCTCATGGACGAGCCGCTGTCCAACCTGGACGCCAAGCTCCGCGTCTCCATGCGTGCCTCCCTCAACCAGCTCCACGAGAGCCTGGGCGTCACCACCGTCTACGTGACCCACGACCAGGTCGAGGCCATGACCCTCGGCGACCGCGTCTGCGTCCTGCGCGACGGCGTGCTGCAGCAGGTCGACACCCCGCAGAACCTGTTCGACAACCCGGTCAACCTGTTCGTCGCGGGCTTCATGGGCTCCCCGGCCATGAACTTCGCCTACGCCGACCTGGTCCGCGACAACGGCGGGACCGCGGTCGTCTTCGCCGGCTACCGGCTGCCCGTCCCCGACTCGACGTTCGCCGAGAAGCCGGGCCTCGACCGCTACCTCGGCAAGAAGATCATCCTCGGCATCCGTCCGTCGGACTTCGAGGACTCCGGGGCGGCCAACGGCAGCATCGGCGGCTGGGTGCGCGTCCCGGTGCGTGCCAACGTCACCGAGGAGCTGGGTTCGGAGATCAACGTGCTGTTCACGATCGACGCTCCGCCGGTCGAGCACAAGGACACCATGGCCGCCCAGCACGACGGCGACGAGGAGGAGACCACGCTGCCGCTGAGCGGCAACAAGTCGCTGTGGACCGCGCGCGTCAACGCCCGCAGCCACGTCCGGCCCGGCCAGGAGATCGAGCTGGTCGTCGACACGCACAACCTGCACTTCTTCGACGTCGACTCCGGCCTGGCGATCGGCCACGAGGCCAACGTCGGCCGCTGACCCTTCACGCCGACCCCCGCACGCCGACCCGGTCCGGTTTCGGGCCGGGTCGGCGGTTTCTCAGATCGCGTCGAGCGGCAGCAGCGGCGTCAACCAGGGGAACACGACATACCACAGCAGCGCCGCCACGGCGCCGATCAGCAGCAGCGATGCGACCACCCTGGCCGCGGTGCCGCCGGGCAGCCTGCGCCAGATGAATCCGTACATGCCGACTCCCTACGTACGCTCCTCGCGTTTCGCGAGCACTCCGTACACGATCAGACGCTGCCGGGCGGAATACTCCGGATGACAGGTGGTCATCGTGATCACCGCCTTCGACGGCCGCCGGGAGGGATGCCGGGGCACGGGGTCGATGACGGCCAGATCGGTCGGGTCGACGATTTCCTTGCGGTCGACACGGTAGGTATAGCGCGCTTCCGCCGCGTCCACCACGATTTCGTCGCCCCGCCGTAGCTCATCGATTTTCTTGAACGGCGCGGCGTACGTGGTCCTATGTCCGGATATCACGAAATTGCCTATCTGTCCGGGCAGTGCCGTTCCCGGATAATGTCCGGGCCCCTTGCGCAACTCCTCCGGGCCGACGCCCTCCACTATGGCGTATTTGTAATCGACACCCAGCCGTGGGATGCGCAGCAGCGCCAGGGCATGCCCGAGTCTGATCTTTCCTATCGGCTGTTTTCCGGTCTTTCCGTGTGCGGAGCCGTCGCCGGATCCGTGGCCGAGCTCCTGGCCGAACACCTGGTCGAGCTGACGCTGCAGCGCGCGCTGCTGCCCCTCGGTATAGGAGTCGGTGCCCCAGAGCAGGTACGCGTAGAACAGCAGCAGGACCAGCCCGACGGCGACGCCGAGCTCGCCGATGGCTCGCAGGGTTCTCATGGCGAAGTCAGGTCGGTGAGCACAGATCGAGTATCGCCGTGCCGCGTGAAAGACGGCGGAGGTTCGACGGGAATTGGCGAATTCTTTGGCGCCGCCGAGATCGGCCGCATTCCTTCGGCTCGTCGAGATGGCCGAAACGAGGGCCGAACGTCAACGAACCGGGAACGGTAGCCGATGATTCGGTAAGCAACGCGTATCCAAGGGACACGTCACGGCCCGGACCCAATATAACTGTTGGCTGGCAAACACGGCGCCGAACCAGAGCAAATGCCGTACAGACCTGAACAACAGTTACTGGGAGTCCAGGTGACACGAAAGCATGCGGGACCTATTCTTCTCGCGCTGACGGCCGCAGGCGGTCTGGCGCTGGGGAGCAGCGCCAGTGCGGCGGCGGAGACCTGTCCGCCGCCGAAGGCCGCGGTACGGGAGAACCCGGGGTCCGCCCGGCCGATCCTCGCCGCCTCGCTCGGGGTGTTCACGCCTCGGCACAAGCGCGTGGCCTGCGGGGCCGAACGCCTCGACCGCGTCTGTCCGCAACGCCCCGCCTGCCGGGAGAACCAGGAGAACCGGGTGAAGCGGGCCGCCGACTGCGGCAGCGACTCCGGCGCCCGGGCGGCACGCGCGGCGGCCGACCGCTGCGACGACAGGGGCGACGGCACGAACGCGACCGCGACCAGCGGGATCAACGAGATCGCCCCAGCGGAGCCGACCGCGGAGACGGGCAGGGCAGCGCGGGTCGTCCCGGGCGAAGCGGACATCCCCGCGCGCGCCGACAGCGAGACGCCGCTGAAGGAGGACGGTTCCACGCGGGTCGTTCCGCTCGGCGGGCCCCGGTCGCCCATCGAAGCGGCGGCGTCGCTCGGAGGCACGGCGTCGCTCGGCGGAAGGGGGCCGGCCGGAGGTACGGGGCCGGTCGTCGGAACCGTGCCGGTCGGGGGAGCCGGGCCGGTCGGGGGAACGGCGCCGCAAGGCTCCGGCCAGGCCGCTCCCGTCGTCGCGCCCCCGGGCACCGGCGGCGGAATGCCGGTCGGCAACGCTCCCGGACAGCCGGGACAGCAACAGCCAGGACAGCCCGGACAGCCGGGTGGGGTGCCGGGCGGGCCGGGACAGCAGACGGCCCCCGGCGGTCCCGTCGACCCGGGAGCGCGGACACCGGACGAGGAGAACACTCCCGAGGAGATCTCCACACCGCCGCAGGCCGCCGACCCGAGGGACGTCGGGCCGTTCGGTCGTGTCTCCGGAGTGTTGCCGTTCACGGGTGCTCCTGCGGGGATCGCGCTCGCCGGAGCGGGCCTGCTCGCCGCCGGTTTCGGCGCGACCATGGTCTCCGTACGGCGCCGCCGTTCCGCCGCGAAGCAGGCCGGCAGGCCGTGAAATAGGCCGTTGAACAGGACGTGAAACGGGTCCCCGTCCCGGCCCTCGGCGGATCGCCGACCGGGGGCCGGGGTGGAGACCGGCGGGGTCCGATCGTCAATTAACCGGGAACGCTCACCGATCTCTCGGTAAGCATCGTGCGGCGGGTCGGGGCCGCTCATGGGCCGGACGCATATAACTGTCGAGGGGTGAACAGGTCGCCGACATTTCGGGCGAACTGCCCTATGACCTGAACGACGGTTATCGGGGGTCCAAGTGGCAAGGAAGAATACGATACCCATTCTGCTGGCGGTCACGGCCGCCGGTGGACTCACATTGATGACGGGGGGAATCGCGGCGGCGGCGACCGGCTCGTCGCCGTCGGGCGTGCTGGTACGGGAGAACGGGGCCTACCCGCCGGTCCCCGCCGCGCCCATCGGGGCCTTCGTGGAGCCGGCCGAGCAGGTCGTCGCGCCGGCCACCCAGTTCCAGTCCGACCCGACGCGGGTCGAGCAGGCGCAGACCAATCCGGTCGTGGTCGACCAGATCCCGGCCAACCAGACGACTCCGGCCGTTCTGGGTAACCCAGGCAACGCGGTCAACGTGGGCAATCCGATGTGGTTTCCCCAGGGCGGTTTCGGGCAGTTCATGCCGAACATGTGGCCGGGGATGGGCATGGGCCCGGGAACGGGCGGCAACACGGCCCCGCAGGGGACCACCAGCCAGACCACCCCCATCATCGCGCCCGTGGGACAGGACGGGGCCGCTCCCATGGGACCGGTCCAGGGCCAGCCGGGCGTCACAGAGGCGGGTCCGGTCCAGGCGGGTCTGGCGGACGCCCAGGCGGCGGGACCGTGGGATGACATGACCGCCGACGATGAGGCCGAGCCGGAGGAGTCCGAGGAGTCGGAAGGCGAGGAAGAGGCGCCGGACGAGTTCGCCGAGGAGGAGGCCGCCGGGCCGGAGGACATGCCGATGGACGGCCCGATGGGGGCTCCGATGGGCGCTCCGATGGGGGCCATGCCTCCGCAGGCCGGCGGGCCGGTCGGCGGGATGGCGCCGGTCAGCGCGGGCCGGCTGCCGTTCACCGGCGCACCGATGGGGATCGCCGCCGCCGGGCTGGGCCTGCTGACCGCGGCCGTCGGCTGCATGCTGGCCTCCGTACGGCGCCGCCGCTCTTCCGGTGCGCAGTAGGAGGAGTCGCCGGGTCGTAGTCATCGGCCTGCCGTCGCTAGCCCTCGGCCTCATGCTGGCCGGGGGCTGGTCGGCGCATCTCGCGTTCAGCACGCGAGAGCATCTCGAGGCGGCCAGGGACGCCCTGCTCCGGCTCCGCACGGCGGACCTCGAGTCCGCCCCGGCCGTGGCGGGGGTGCTCGCGGACGCCCGGCGACACGCGGAAGAGGCTCGGCGGCTCACCGACCGCCCGGAGTGGCGGCTGTTCACCCATGTTCCGGTCGTGGGCGAGGGACCCACGACCACCCGCGGGCTGGCAGCGGCCGCCGCGCAGCTCACCGATGTGCTGTCCGAAATCCAACGCGCCGGCACCCCGCTGATCGAGGCCGGGACGCGTTCCACCGGCGTGGGCGACCTGCGGCCGATCCTGGCCGGCCTCGACGCCGTGGCGCCGGCCCTGGACCGTGCCGTCACGCGGATCGCCGCTGTGCGGACGCTGGTGGCCGGAACGCCCGGGCACACCGGTGTGCCCGACCTGGACCGGGCGCGCGGCACGATGCTGCGTGAGGTCGACCGGCTGAGCGGCTGGGTGCGCGCGGGCGCGGACGCCGCCACGCTTCTGCCTCCGATGCTGGGCCGCGACGGCCCGCGCCGATACTTCCTGGCATTCCAGACCAACGCCGAGGCACGCGGCACCGGGGGACTGGTCGGCGCGTTCGGCATCCTGACTGCCGATCACGGCAGGCTCGGCATCGAGCGGCTGTCGGCCAACAACGGGCTCGCGTCCAGCTCGACCCCCGTCGCCGACTTCGGGCCGGCCTTCACCTCGCGCTACGGCCGGGGCGCGACCTCCCTGCTCTCCGTCTCCAACCTTTCGCCGCATTTTCCGTACGCCGCGGCCACCTGGACCGGCCTGTGGGAGCGGAAGACCGGTCGATCGCTGGACGGCGCCATCGCCACCGACCCGGTCGGCCTCGCCCACCTGCTGCAGTTGATCGGACCGGTCAGGCTGCCCGGAGGCGAGACGGTGACGGCGGCCAACGTCGTCGATCTCACCGAGCGCACGTCGTACGCCCGATATCCGAATCCGGCGGAGCGCAAGAGGTACCTCATCGAAATCGCCGCCGCCGTCAGCGAGGCGCTGGTCGACGCCAAGGCCGCCGCCGATCCCGCGCGGGTGCTGCCCGTGCTGTCGCGGCTGGTGGACGAGCGGAGGATCCAGGTCTGGAGCAGAAGGGACGACGAGGAACGGCGCCTCGCCGCCACCCCGCTCGGCGGAACACTGCCACGGCGGCCCGGCCCCTTCGCCGCCCTGGTGATCAACAACTCGGGCGGGACCAAGCTCGACTACTACCTCAAGCGTTCCTTGACCTACACGCTCGGCCCCTGCCGGGGTGACGGCCGACGCACCAGCACGGTGCGGATCCGGCTCGTCAACGACGTGCCGCCCGGGCGACTGCCCACCTACGTCACCGGCCGGCTCGACGCGCCGCGGAGTCGGCACAGGCCCGGTTCCAACCGGTTGTGGGTGTCCCTTTACGCGGGAATCGGCACCAGGGCGACCGCGGCACGCCTCGACGGTCGTCCCGTCGGCTACTACGCCGAAACGGAGCTGTCGCATCCCGTCTACTCGACGGTGCTGGAGTTCGCCCCGCGGCAGGCGAGGACGCTCGAGTTCGACCTGGTCGAGCCCTACTCGGCGGCGTCGCCGGTCGTCCCGGTGCAGCCGCTCGTCCGGCCCCAGCAGACCGTGATCCGGCAGGAAGGCCAGAACTGCGCCTCCTCACCGTAAAGGACGGCGTGCCATGGGGGCGGCCCGTCCAGAGCCGCCTACCTTGGCGCCCATGGACGGCGGCTTTCACATTCTGTTCGTGTGCACCGGCAACATCTGCAGGTCGGCGCTGGCCGAGCGGCTGGCCAGGTCCGCGCTCGGGCCGGGCTCCCCGCTCGTCGCGACCAGCGCGGGCACCCATGCGGTCCGGGGACGGCCGATGGCCGAGCGGGCGCGGCGCGAGTTGGCCCGGCTCGGCGGAGAGGCCGAAGGCTTCGTCTCGCGTCCGCTCACCGCCGAACTGGTGGTCACCGCCGATCTGGTGCTCGCGGCCGCGTCCGAGCACCGTGCCGAGGTGGTGGCGCTGCATCCGCCCGCGGCGGCGCGTACGTTCACGATCGCTGAGTTCGGCGCGCTGGCCCGGGCCGTCCCCGCCGAGAACGTCGTGTGCCACCCCGACCCCGTGCGGCGGGCCGCCGCCCTGGTCGCCGAGGCGAGGTCGCTGCGCGGACTGGTCCGATCGGAGCGGCCCGACATCGCCGACCCCTACGGCCGGTCCCGCCGGGCCTACCGGATGGCGGCGCGGCGAATCGCGGAGTCGCTCGCCGCGCCGCTCGGGCTGCTCACGGCCGCGCCGGTCGCGAACGCGCCGATCATACGCTCGCCGGCGCCCTGACCGTCTCTGCGGCGGGCTCCTCCTCGGGGCCGTAGCCGTACCCGTAGCCGTAGTAGGCGCCGTGCCTGGCCGGGGCGAAGTTCAGGACGCTCCCGATGAGGCGGACACCGGCCGACATCAGCAGCTCCTGGGCGCGCGTCACCTGCTCGCGCCGTGTCTTGCCGTACCGCACGACGAGCAGCGCGCCGTCGCAGATCGCGCCGAGCGCGGCCGCGTCGGTGACGGGCAGCAGCGGCGGCGCGTCGAAGATCACGATGTCGTAGTCGCGCGTCAGGCGGTCGAGCACCGAGCGCATTCCCTGCGAGCCGAGCAGTTCGCTGGGGTTGGGCGGGACCTGTCCGCTCGGCAGCACCGACAGGCCCGGCCGGCCCCACGTCTGGATGACCTCCTCCAGCCTGGCCCGGCCGATCAGGACGTCGGTGAGGCCGACCCCGCCCTCGATGCCGAGGTAGTCGGCGATGCGGGAGCGGCGCAGATCGGCGTCGACCAGGAGCACCCGCCAGTCCGCCTGCGCCAGCGCGATCGCCAGGTTGGCGGAGGTGGAGGACTTGCCCTCGCTCGGCAGACAGCTGGTCACGACGAGCGACTTCGGCTGCCTGTCCACCCCGATGAACTGAAGATTCGTCCGCAGGGACCGGAAGGACTCCGATCGCGACGACCGGCTGTCGCCGCGGACGATCAGCGGATGCTGCCGCGCGTCCCGCTCGAAGCCGATGATCCCGAGGATCGAGCTCCTGGTGAGCTGCTGCAGGGCCTCCGACGTCTTGACGGTCGTGTCCAGGCGATCGCGCAGCACGAGTCCGACGATGGCGGCGAACAGCGCGAGCAGGGCGCCGAGCGCCACGTTGAGCAGCGGCCGGGGCGAGACCTGCTCACGCGGTGTCTCCGCCCGGTCGACCACGGTGACCCGGACCGTCGGGCGGGCGCCGGGGGAGGGCCGCTCGATCTGGTCGATCAGTTTGGCGAACGTGGCGCCCAGCGCGTTGGCCCGACCGGCGGCCCGGCGCGCGTCGGTGTCGGTGACGGTGGTGCGCAGGAGCGTGGTGTTGGGAATGGTCTCGGCCATGACGTTCGCCTGAAGGGTCGGGATGTCCGCGCCGTGCGCGATCTGACCGATGACCCGGCGGCTGGTCAGCAGGGCGGCGTACGACTGCACCCGCTGCTGGGACAGCGCCCCCGCCTGGAGGGCGGCGGCGACGCTGTCCTCCCTGTCGTTGGCGGAGACCAGCATCGTGATCGTCGCGACGTACTTGGGCGGGGTGTTCGCGGTCACGACGAGGGCGCTCCCCACCCCGACGCCCAGCGCGAGCAGGAGCAGCAGCCAGTTCCTGCGGACGAGTTGCGCGTAATAGAGCAGTTCCACGATCTTTACCGCTTTCCGGTAGGAGTTCTCTGCGGCCGAGCCGACGGGTAGACCCGGACGCGTTGCGGCAGGCCGATGAGGACGCAGGCGGCCCCCAGCCCGATGAGCGACGCGCCGAGCGGCGAGATCCAGCCCAGCGTCATCACGAGGTGCAGCATCCCGGCGGCGGCCGCGAGGGCGGCGAGCGCCAGTGCCGTGAGCCTCGTGCTGAGGCCGAGCTTGCGCAGGCGGTGGGAGAGATGGTCGGTCCCGCCGCGCAGGATCGGGCGTCCCGCCCTCTTGCGCGACAGCAGCACGATCCCGGTGTCGACGGTGGCGACGAAGGTCGGCAGGAGCAGGCCCGCGACCGTGGTGCCGGCGTTCCCGCCCGTGGCCAGCAGGGCCGCGGAACAGGCGAGGACGAACCCGATGAACAGCGAGCCCGCGTCCCCCATGAAGATCTTCGCGGGCGCCCAGTTGTACGGCAGGAAGCCCAGGGCGGCGAGGGGCAGGGTGGCCAGGAGCAGTCCGATCACCGGCTGGGCGGACACGAAGGCCGCGGCCGCCAGGAGCGTGGCGCTGACCACCGTCACGGCGCCGAGCGCCCCGTCCATGTTGTCGAGAAGGTTGAAGGAGTTGGTGACGACGACGATCCACAGCACGGTGATGGGGATGTCCGGCCAGCCGCCGGTGAGCGTGACCTGGACCCCGCTCAGCACCACTCCGACGGCCGCCGGCGTCTCGACGGCGAGCCGGGTCAGCGGGCGGAGCGGCCGCAGGTCGTCGATCAGCCCGAGCAGGGTCACGGCCAGCGCGCCGATGACGATCGCGGCGGCATGCGCGTCGGCGAGACCGGCGAGCGCGGCCGGGGGGAGGACGGCGCCCAGCATGATGGCCACACCGCCCAGATAGGGAGTGGGCCGCCGGTGCGCCTTGTGTCCCCCGGGCCGGTCGGTGAGTCCCCAGTGCAGCGCGACCCGGCGCAGCACGTGGGTCGCGGCCGCGGCGACGAGAAAGCCGCTGGCGGTGGCGGTGAGGAGGATGGAACCGTTCATCACCGGGAGTTCGCCAGTTCGGCCCGGGCCTCGGCGATCGTCTCCGCCAGGATGTCGTCGAGCGTTCGCACCGGCGACCATCCGGTGAGCTCGCGGATCTTGGCGATGTCGGGCACCCGGCGCTCCATGTCCTCGAACCCCGTCCCGTACGCCTCGGCATACGGGATCAGCTCGATCCCGGACGTGCTCCCGGTCAGCTCCGTGATCAGTTTGGCCAGCTCCAGGATGCTCACCTCGTCGCTGCAGCCGACGTTGAACGTCTGGCCTACGGCGTCGTCGTGGTCGAGCAGCCGGACCAGGGCCGCCACGACGTCCAGCACGTGGGCGAAGCAGCGGGTCTGGGTGCCGTCGCCGAAGACGGTGAGCGGGAGCCCGCTGATCGCCTGCCTGACGAGCCGCGGAATGACCATGCCGTAGGCCGGGCTCTGCCGGGGGCCCACGGTGTTGAACAACCTGACGATGATCGCGGGCAGGCCGCGCTCCCTGTGGTAGGCGTTGGCCAGGATCTCGTCGACGGCCTTGGCCGTGCTGTACGCCCACCGGACGACGCCGGGGCTGCCCAGGATCCGGTCGGACGTCTCGGTGAGCGGCCCGCCGGAGTTCTTCCCGTAGATCTCACTCGTGCTCGCGATGAGGATCTTGCGCCGGTAGCGGTGGGCCGCCCCGATCACGATCTCCGAGCCGCGGATGTTCGTCGTCAGGGAGCGCAGCGGCTGCTCGACGATCAGCTTCACACCGACGGCGGCGGCGAGGTGGACGACGGCGTCGCACTGGTGGACGAGCTCGTCCACCATCAGCTCGTCGAGCACCGAGCCGTGCACGAACCGCAGGCGGGGGTGCCGGCTGAGGTTGGCCAGCCGCCCGGTCGACAGGTTGTCCAGGACGACGACGGAGTCGCCCCGCGCGAGCAGCGCGTCGGCGAGATGGGATCCGATGAAGCCGCTGCCACCTGTGATCAGGTAGGTGCGCCGTGGCGAGTTAGTCACCGACTTCTCCAAGGAATCGAGGCCGGCCGGGCCGGCGGATCAACGGGGTCAGACATGCGGGGCGGCCACGCGGGGCCGCGTGAGCGCAGGCTCGGGCGGGACCGGCTCGGGTGTGACCGGTCCGGCGGCCTTCTCGAGCCCGGTGGTCTGCTCGAACCAGGCGACGGTCGCGCGGAGCCCGTCTTCCAGCGGCACGGGACGGACGCCGGGGAACAGGTCGAGGAGCAGTCGCGAGGAGGCACGTGACTCGCGGATGTCGCCCGCCCTGGCCGGCAGGAAGGCCGCCTCGACGGGACGGCCGAGGACACCGGCGAGGGTGTCCTTCAGCGACAGCAGGGAGATCCGGTTGCCGAATGCGAGGTTCACCGGCGCGGCGCTCGTCACCCGGCGGAGCACGGCGTCGGTGAGCACCTCGGTCACCGACCCCACATAGGTGAAGTCGCGGGCCTGGTGCCCGTCGCCGTGGATCGGCACCGGCCGGCCGCGCAGCGCGGCGGAGACGAAGGCCGGGACGACGGCGGCGTACGCGTGACCGGCCGGCTGCAGCGGGCCGTAGACGTTGAAGAAACGGAACGGCAGGATCGGCAGGCCGAAGCTCTTCGAGTAGGCCAGCGTGTAGGCCTCGCCGGCGAGCTTGCTCGCGCCGTACGGGCTGAGCGGCCGGGTGGGCAGTTCCTCGTGCTTGTGCTCGGCGGGGCTGTCGCCGTAGACGGACGACGACGAGGCCATGATCACCTGTGGCCGGGTGGCCCGGCACGCCTCGAGGACGTGCAGGGTGCCGGTGGCGTTCACCGTGTGCGAGGCCAGCGGGTCGGCCAGGGACCGGGGCACCGAGGGCCGCGCCGCGAGGTGGATCACCGCGCTGACGCCCGTCACCAGGCGGGCGAGCAGGTCGGGGTCGAGGATGGTGCCCACGACCAGGTCCACGGGAAGACCCGCGAGGTTCGCCGGATCCCCGGTGGACAGATCGTCGAGCACGGTGACGTGCTCGATCTCGGGCCGTGCGAGCAGCGCGCGGCACACGTTCCCGCCGATGAACCCGGCACCCCCCGTCACCAGGACTTTCATCGGATGCTCTCCTCCCGTTCCGGGCGCGGCCGCAGGCCGCGGTGACATGAACCCCCGTACGATGAAGGCCCGTGTGTTGAATGCCGGTGCAGCGACCGGTAGAGGTTCTCCGTGTCTGCGACCAGCCGCTCCACCCCGAACGCCGCCGTCGTCCACCGGCGGGCCGACTCGCCCATGCGACGGGCGAGCGGCCGGTCGCCGAGCAGCCGCAGGACGTGTGCGGTGAGCTCCGCGGCGTCGGGAGCGGCCAGCAGTCCGGTCCGCCCGTCCCTGACCACCTCGCCGACGCTGCCCACACGGGGCGCCACCGCGGGTGTGCCCGCCATCCCGGCCTCCACGAGCGTCAGCGGCGTGCCCTCGTTGTCGGAGGTCAGCAGCGCCACGTCGGCGGCGGCGTAGACGGTTTCGACGTCCTTCCGCCAGCCCAGCAGCCGGTAGGAGTCTCCGGCGTCGCCGACGCCGCGCTCCACCTCCTCGCGCAGCTCGCCGTCCCCGCAGATGAGGAACCGGCAGTCGGGCACGCTGTCGAGCACCGCGCTCGCCACGGCGAGGAACCGGTCGGGCCGCTTGACCCGGGTGAGCCGGCCGACGAAGGCGACGACCGGCGCCTCCGGGGGGAGGCCAAGAGCGCGCCGGGCCGTCTCCCGATCGGGCACGGGGCCGATCCGGACGCCGGGCGGGATCACGACGTACTGCTCCGGCCTGCCGATGCCGGCGGCGAGCAGGTCGTCGCGCACCCCGGTGCCGACGGTCACCAGCCGGTCGGACATGGCGGCGAGGAGCCGCTCCGTCCGTACGTACAGGCGGCGCTTGAGCGGCGAGAAGTAGCCGTGCAGCAGGTGTCCGTGGAACACGTGCACCCGGGCGGAGCCGACGCCGGCGAGACGGGCGGCGGTCCGGCCGAGCGCGCCGGCCTTGGCCGTCCTGGTGTGCACGATGTGCGGCCGGAACTCGCGCATGGCGCCGATCAGCCGCAGCAGTGCGCGGGCGTCGTCGGCGGGCCTGACGGAACGGCCGAGGCCGGGGACGCGGTGAACCGGCGGAGCGGCGCCCCGGAGCCGGAGATGGTCTCCCTCCGCCTCGTCGACGTCCCCGGCGTAGAGGCGGTGGTCGAACTCATCGCGGTCCAGTCCGTCCAGCAGTCCCATGATCTGCGTCGCGGGACCGCCGACGTTCATCCGCGCGATTATCTCCATGACCCGAATACGGCCGTCCGGTCTCACTTACGAGCTCCTCGGTGTTGGGCCTGTTCACGTTGGAGAAGCTAACCCGCGATTTGAGATTTTCGCTGCCACCGTCACGGCGGCGACGAAGCCTTTTCATATTCCCTACCGACGCATGATCCGGGCCGATCGGCACGCCTCCGGCAAAAAGGTAAAGCGACGGAGGGAATCGGAAAGGGGCCGATCGGCCGTGGGCGCCGCCTTTTCCGGCCGGTCCCGGGCGCCCCCGGCGTACAAAGGAGTGGCAAGGACTCCGCCGGGCCGCTGCGTCGCAGCCGGAACGTTCCGTGCGCGGTCGCGAGGCTTGCCCCCATGGCCGAGACATCGCCCGGCACGCTGTGCGGAACAGTGCAGGGCAGGACTGACCAGGGCAGGACCGACCAGGGCGGCACGCGACAGGCCGGGACGGGGCCGGAGGGGTGGCCGCGGCCTCGCGCGTACGACCGTTTGTCCCGTCCGGGCCGGCTGTCGGCGTGGCTGCCCGCGGCGACGGTGACCGCGTTCACGGCCGCGGTCCTGCTGTACTTCGGGGTCTCCGTCCGGGACCTGCTCCTCTTCTGCGCCTATGCCGTCGCCTGCGTGGCCCTGCCGGGGACGCTGCTGGTCCGCGCCCTCTATCGGGGGCGACGCACGCTGGCCGAGGAGATCGCGCTGGGCGTCGCGCTGGGCTACGTGCTGGAGGTCCTCGGCTACATCGCGGCCCGGGCCGCCGGGGCGCCGCTGCTCGTGCTGGCCTGGCCGGCCGCGACGTACGCTGCCGTCGCCGCGTTCCCCCGGCTGCGCGGACGCGGTGCGCGGGAGTCGCGGACGCCCGCGCCGCTGTGGTGGTCCTGGGCGCTGGCGCTGATCGTCGCGAGCCTGGTCGCCTGGAGCGCGGCCACGTTCTTCCGGCACACCGCCCTCACCTGGCCGCTGATGGCGACGGCGAACGTGGACCTGCCGTTCCACCTGGCCCTCATCGGCGAGCTGAAGAACCACGTGCCGCCCACGGTCCCCCTCGTCGCGGGCGAGCCGCTGCTCTACCACTGGTTCGTGTACGCGCACTACGCGGCCGCGAGCTGGATCACCGGGATCGAGCCGCTGGTGCTGCTGTTCCGCCTCGGCATGCTGCCCGTGCTGGCCGCGCTCGCCGTCCTGCTGGCCATGGTGGCCAGGCGCGTCGTCAGGTCTCGGGCGGGGGCGCTGGCCGCCCTCGCCGGCACGTTCTTCATGGCGACCCCGCAGCCTTACCTCGGGCCGAACACCGGTGTGTTCACCTGGCGGATCCAGTCGTGGACGAGCCCGTCCCAGACGTTCGGCGCGCTCCTGCTCGTGCCCGTCGTGCTGCTGGTGATCGAGCTGCTGGAGCGCCGCACCGCCACCGCCCGGCACTGGTCGCTGCTCGGCGTCTTCCTCGTGGGGGTCATGGGAGCCAAGGCCACCCAGCTGCCGCTGCTCGCCGCCGGGCTGGCGGCGGTCGGCGCGGCCGAGATCGTCCGGCGCCGGCGGCTCTCCCCTGCCCTGCTCGGCGTCGCGGCCGTGACCGGGGCATGCCTGCTGTACGCGCAGTTCGTGCTGTTCGGCGGCGCGCGCAACGCGATCATCGTGGACCCGCTGTCGCTCATGCGGTTCACCTGGCACGAGCTGACCGGCCAGGAGGAGGCGCACGCCGGGATCTCCGCCTCGCTCGGGGTGGCCGTCCTGTACCTGCTGTGCTGGACGGCGATCTGGGCGGGCGTCCTCGGGCTGGTGGGCCGGTCCCGGTCGCTCGCACGGCCGGCGGTGCCGCTCATGCTCGGCATGGGCCTGGCGGGACTCGGGGCCGTGCTGGTGTTCGGACACTCCCAGATGAGCCAGATCTACTTCCTGGCGGGGGGCTACCCCTACCTGGTGATCCTCGCGGTCCATGGGCTGTCCGTCGTACGCCGGCGGGCGCGGTTGACCTACCGGACGGCCGCCGTGGCGATCGGGACCGGGGTGCTGGCCGAACTGCTGGTGCGGCACCTGTGCGGGGTCACGGTCCCACTGGCCCCCGGCCTTCCCGACACGCTGCTCTACCTGCCGTACGTCGCCCTTTGGGCGACCGTGGCCGTGGTCGCCGTCGTCCTCGCCGCAAGGGGATGGCGCCGGATCCGCCTGTGGGCCTTCCTGGTCTTCATGGTCACCGCCCTGGGCCTGCCCTCCGCCTGGGCCGCGCGGGTGCTCCCCTCCGGCGGCGCCGGGGGCGGCGCCGCCCCGGACGGGAGCCCGGTGCCGGTCTCGGCCGTGCCCGCCGGAGCGATGAGCGCGGCGCGGTGGCTGCGCGCGCACTCCGACCCCGGCGACGTCGTCGCGACCAACGCCCACTGCCTGTGGGGGTATGAGAATCCCTGCCAGCACCTGCACATGTGGCTGGCCGCGCTCGCCGAGCGGCGGGTGCTCGTCGAGGGCTGGACGTACACCCCGTCGAACAACGACCGCTGGCGGCCGGGACAGCGCACCGAGACGCTTCCGTTCTGGGACGCGGAACGGCTACGGCTCAACGACGCCGCCTTCCGCGACCCGGCCTCCGCGGCGATCCGGCTGCTGCACGCCCGCTACGGGGTGCGGTGGCTGGTGTTCGAGCAACGGCCGGGAATGGTGCGGCCGCGGGCCGGGGAATGGGCGAATCCGGTGTACCGCTCCGGCGACTACGCGATCTACCGAATTACATGAATTTCCATGCCGTGCTGTTTTCCGAGATATTGAGTTGCGCTCCGCATCGTGAATGAATCCCGCACATAACATTCGACCATGGATATTCGCGTCGTCGCTCGAAATGCCGTCCGTCCCGCCTATCTCCCGGTGATGACGCGGAAAATATGGTCCCGGGTGACGTGCGGACACGACCGGGAAAGGAGCGCGGCCCGCGCCTGGGCCGAGAAACACGCCGAGGACATGGACGCCTGGGGGAACGGAGTCGATCCGGTGCTGTGGCGGGAGGGCGCCCGGTTCGCCGGATCCCTCGCGGAGTCGGCCCGCCCGCGCCTGGCGGCGCTCGCCGAGGCCGGTGTGGACCTGGGCGGGGGCGGCGGCGTCGAACTGCTCTACCTGCTGACCAGGGTCGTCCGGCCCTCCCTCGCCCTGGAGACGGGGGTGGCGGCGGGCTGGTCCTCCGCCGCGGTGCTCGCCGCGATGCGGGCCAACGGAACGGGCCGGCTGATGTCCAGCGATTTCCCGTTCTTCCGGCTCCCCGACCCGGAACGCTACATCGGCTATATCGTGCCGGACCACCTGAAGAGCGGGTGGTCGCTGCGGATCAGGGGTGACCGGCGCAATCTCGAGGAGTTCCTGCGCCCGGACACGATGGTCGACCTCGTCCACTACGACTCCGACAAGACCAGAGACGGGCGGGAGTTCTTCCTCCGGCGGGTGCGGCCCCATCTGACCGCCAGGCACATCATCGTCATGGACGACATCCAGGACAACCTGGTCTTCCGGGAGTACGCCGAGCGGCAGGCGCACTTCCGCGTCTTCGCGTACGAGGGCAAGTACATCGGCGTCACGGGCCCGGGGTTGCCGGCCGTCGAGTGCCGCTAGTGGACCGATGCGACGCCTTCCGAGGGAATCGAACGCGATGCGCGGTATCCATGTCTGTGAAGTGATCAAGACGCTCGACGTCGGCGGCGCCGAGGTGCTCCTCGTCGAACGGCTGCTGGCCGCCCCCGACCGGGCGAACCGCTACACCGTGGTGTGCCTGAGCGCGTCCACCGACGAGCTGACCGGGCGGCTCCGATCGGCGGGGATCGAGGTCGTCGACCTCACCTCCTGCCCCCGTCCGCTGCGGCTCGCCCGCCTGCTCGGCGAGGTCAGGCGCGTACGGCCGGACGTCGTCAACCTGCACTCGCCGCTGCCCGGCGCACTGCTGCGGCCGGTGTCCCGGCTGTGGCGTCCCCGGCCGGTCCTGGTCTCGACGGTGCACAACGTGCGCTACCGCCCGCTGACCATGCTGCTGGACCGGCTGACCGGATGGCTGGACAGCCGCACCGTGGCGGTCTCGCCCCAGGTCGCCCGGGCGCGTACCGGCAGGCGCGGCCGCGCCCCGGACGTGTGCGTGCACGGTGTGCGCGTGGCGGAGCAGCGGCAGCGGGCCGCGCTGGCCGCGCACACCCGGCGTGAGTGGGGCGTCCCGGACGACGCGTTCCTCATCGTGAACGTCGCGAACTTCCGTCCGCAGAAGAATCACGGGCTGCTGGTCGAGGCCGCGGCCGGGGTCGTGGCGGCCGAGCCGCGTGCCGTCTTCCTGCTCGCCGGGTCGGGCCCGGAGACGGAACCGACGGCCCGCCGCATCGCCGGGCTCGGACTGGAGGCCGCGGTCCGGATCGTCGGCCACGTGCCCGACGCCGCCCGGCTGATCGCCGCCGCCGACCTGCTCGTACTCAGCTCCTCCTACGAAGGGCTGCCGGTCGTCGTCATGGAGGCGCTGGCCGCGGGGGTGCCCGTGGTCTCCACCGCCGTGGGCGGCGTGCCCGACCTGATCGAGAGCGGGCGCAACGGCGTCCTCACCGTGCCGGGCAGCGCCGAGTCCCTGGCCGAGGGCATCCTGCACGCGATGCGGCCCGGCACGCTGGCCCGGCTGCGCGCGGGCGCGGGAGACAGCGCCGACACGGTCGACATCGGGCGGGCCGCGCGGTGGTTCGACGCGCTGTACGCCGAGGCGAGCGCCGGGAATCCCGGGTGACGCCGGTGGAGTACATCATCGTCATCGCCGTCTCGGCGCTGCTCGTCGTGATGGCGCACATGACCCTCGAACCGCGCGTCGCACGGCGCGCGCTGCCCGTGCTGTTCGCCGCCTTCGTGCTCCGGCTGGCCGTCCACGTCCTGATCATGCGCTCCGGCGGGTTCGCCTACGGCGGCGACAACCTCACCTACGAGGCCAGGGCCATGGAGATCGTCGAGCTGTGGCGGCACACCGGAGTGCGCTTCGTCACGTCCGACGAGCTCGCCTCGCTCTCCGGCGTGACGGTGCCGTGCCACGTCTTCGCGCTCGTCATGTACCTGTGCGGGGGGCGGGCCACGCTCGCCTGCACCGCCGTCGTGGCGCTGGTCGCCTGCGGGGTCTGCATCGTCCTCTACCGGTTCGCCCGGATCGTCGGCGCCGACGAGCGGGCGGCGTTCCGGCTGCTGGTCGTCGCGGCGTTCCTGCCCGGGTTCGTGCTGCACACCTCGGACACGTTCAAGGACGGGTTCAACGCGTTCCTCGTGGTCGCCTGCCTGGGCCTGGCCGCGTCGAACATGCAGCGCTTCGACCCGCGCAAGGTGCTCCTCCTCGGGCCGATGCTGTGGGCGCTGTTCAACGTCAGGCCGTACATGGTGGTCATGTGCGCGCTGCCGCTGCTGGTCGGCGTCGCCCGGATCAAGCGCGCGCTGTCCGGTCGCGCCCTGGTCGTGTTCGCCGCGCTGGTGATCCCGGCCCTCGTGCTCCTGCAGGGCATGGACCAGGGCGTCGACGGACCGCTCGGCGCGGTGCAGGAGCAACTCGACCGCGGGCAGTCGGAGCACGTACGGCTCGCCAACGCGGAGGGGGGCTCCGGCGTGGTCTTCGACGACGGCGGGAACGCGTGGGGCGCCCTGGGGCCGAAACTGGCCTACACGCTGCTGTCCCCGTTCCCGTGGACGGGCGGAAGCGCCACCCTGCAACTCGGCAAGCTGGACACCCTGCTCTGGTACTGGCTGCTCTACCACGCGTTCCTGGGCGCACGCCGGCTCTGGCGCGACGATCGCCGGATGTTCCTGATCCTCCTGCTGTTCGTCGTCCCGGGGTCCATCGCCTACGCGACGACGATGTCCAACATCGGGCTCATCTTCCGGCAGCGCATACCGATCGTGATGGTCACGAGTCTGCTCTCGGCGGTGGCGTGGACGAGGACCCGGCGTGACGGAGAGACCGCCGTGGAGCCGCGGCCGGCCGCGCCGCCCGCGACCGTCCCCGCCGGACCGTCCGTACGGGAATGAGACGGGCCGATGCCGGAGGGAGACGAACGGCGCGGCGTGCCGCGCGGCGCCGGAAGCGTGGGAAAGCTGCTGCGGACCATGGCCAGCCAGGCCGTCCCGCTGGCCCTGGCCGCGGTGGCCGGAGTGTTCCTCAGCCGCTGCCTGCAGCCCGAGGGCCGGGGCGTGTACGCCACGGTCACCGTCACGGCCGGGACGGCGCTGGTGGTGGGGCACCTTTCCGTGGGCAGGTCGCAGCTCGCGCTGTGGCCGGTGCTGACCCGCCACCGGCCGCTCGTCGGCAACGCCGCGATCCTCGGGCTGCTCCTCGGGGCCGTCTCGGCCGCGGTGGCCTTCTGCCTGGTGAGCGTCCTGCACGTGGCCGCCGACCCCCGCCTCATGGTCATGGCGCTGCTCGCCGTGCCGTTCGGCGTGGCGGCGGTCAACCTCAGGGGGATCGCCCTGCTGCAGTCACGGGTCGGGCTGGCCAACCTGGCCACGGTCCTGCCGGCCGTCGTGCTGTACGTCCCGATCCTCGTGCTGGCCGTGACGGGGGCGGCCACGGTGCCGGTCGTGGTCGCCTGCTGGGCGGTCTCCACGATCCTGCCCTTCGTGCTGTTCTTCCGTCCCCTCGGCCTGCCCGCTCCGGGTGAGGTGACGCTCGCCCGCCGGCAGCTGACGCTGTCGGGCCGCTATCACCTGGGCACGGTGGCGGTCCAGCTGCTGCTGACCGCGGACGTCCTGCTCCTGAACGCCCTCGTCGGACCGGCGGAGGCGGGCCTCTACACGGTCGCGACGTCGTTCCTGGCGCTGTCGAGGGTGCCGACAGACGCGCTGGCCCAGATCGTGGTCTCCCGGCAGGCGGTGCGGGACGAGTCGGACGCCCGGGCCGTCACCGCGCGGGTGATCCGCCTCACCCTGCTGCTCGTCTGCGCCGTCGTGGGCGTGCTGGCGCTCGCCGCGCCCCTGGTGATCCCGCTGGTGTACGGCCCGGCCTTCGCCGGCAGCGTCGCCCCGCTGCTGGCCCTCGCACCGGGCATGATCCCGTGGTCGCTGCAGCGGCCGGTGGAGCAGTATCTGGTGCGGCTGGGCCGGCCGATGACGATGACCGCCGCGGCCGCCGCCGCCCTCGCGGCGAACCTCGCGCTGAACGCCGTGCTCATCCCGCACTGGGGAGCGCTCGGCGCCGCGCTCGCCTCCACCGTCGGCTACAGCGCGCTGGCCCTGGTGGAGCTCGCATGGTTCGCGCGTACGGCCCGCCTCGGCCTCGCGGACCTGCTGCCCCGGGCACGGGACGTCCGGTGGGCGATCTCCGCGCTGCGGTCACGGCGCCGCCCGGCCCGCGGGGAGGCGGGCGTCCTGACCGGGTCGGCCCGGCGGTGATCGGGGCGGCGGGAATCGGCCGGTCGATGACTTGGCAAGAAAAGGGCGGCCGGACCGCGTCGGGCGTGCTCCCGGGCCACGGCGCGATCAGGCTTGCGCTCATGCGCACCTCCTCCTATCCGCGGCCGGACACGTGTGCGACGGCGCCGGGGAGTTCCACTGTCACCGGTCGGGCGGTCCGGCCGGGGAGCCGCCGGCGGATCGCGGGCCGCCTGCTGGGATCATCCCTGCTGCCCGCCGTCCTGATGGGCGCGGCCGCGGTCGCCGTGCTGCTCCGCTACGACGTCGCGCCGCGCGACCTGCTCGCCTTCACCGCCTATCTGCTGCTGTGCCTGGCCCTGCCCGGGGTGCTGCTGGTCAGGGCGCTGTGGCCCGCGCGCCGCACGGCAGCAGAAGAGATCGCGCTGGGGCTGGCGCTGGGCTACGCCGTGGAGGTCCTCGTCTACATCGCGGCCCGCGCGGCCGGTCACCCGCTGTCCGTGCTGGCCTGGCCGGCCGCGACGTACGCGCTGTTCCTCGGCGTGCCACGGCTGCGGCGGCACTGGAGGCGCCCGCAGCGCCGGCCGGCTCCGCTGTGGTGGTCGTGGGCGCTCGCCCTCGTCATGTTCTATCTGCTGGCGCTCGGCGTGCTGACCTTCCTGGGGAAGAACGCGATCGCCTGGCCCGCGATGGCCACCTCCTACATCGACATGCCCTATCACCTGGCCCTGGTCGGCGAGCTGCGCGCCCACATGCCGCCGACCGTGCCGGCCGTGGCCGGGGAGCCGCTCTTCTACCACTGGTTCGTGTACGCCCATCTCGCGGCGGCCGGCTGGGTCACCGGAATCGACCCGGTCGTGCTGCTGTTCCGGCTCGGCATGCCGCCCATGATGGCCGCCATCACGGTGCTGTTCGGCATGGTCGGCAGGCGCGTCACCGGTTCGTACGCGGGCAGCCTGGTGGCGCTGGCCGGCACCGTGCTCATGACGGCGCCGAACCTCTACCACGGGGTGAACGTGGGGACCCTGACCTGGCGGGGGTTCCAGTCCTGGACGGGGCCGAGCCAGACCTTCGGGGCCCTGCTGTTCGCGCCGGTCGTGCTGCTGGCGATCGACCTGTCGGCGGCCCGTCGGCGTGACCCGCTTCGCATGCTTGTGTTCTGCGTGTTCGTCCTCGCCGTGATGGGGGCGAAGGCGACCTACCTTCCTCCGTTCGCCTTCGGCCTGGCCCTCGTGGCGGGGGTCCGGCTGGTCACGCGCCGCCCGCGGGGACCGGTGCTCGCCATGCTCGGGGTGACCGCGATCTGCTGGGCGTACGCGCAGTTCGTGCTGTTCGGCGGCGCGCGGCAGGCCATGATCGTCGCTCCTCTCTCGCTGCTGGAGCGCGCCTGGGGGGAGCTGACCGGCCGGCCGGGCGCCGCCGTGCCCGTCGGCTCGCTCCTCGGGATCACCGTGGTCTACCTGCTGTGCCTCGCGGTCACCTGGTGCGGCGCCCTCGGGCTGCTGGCCCGGCCCCGGCTGCTCCTGCGGCCCGCCGTGATGCTGCTGCTCGGCATGGGCGTCGCCTGCGTCGGGGCCGCGCTGGTCTTCGGCCACCCCCATCTCGGCCAGCTCTACTTCTTCGGCGCCGGATATCCGTACCTGATGATGGTCGCGGCGTACGGGCTCGTGACCGTGGTGCGCCGGGCGGCGGTGACCCCGCGGACCGTCGGGTACGCCGTGGTCGCCGGGGTGGGCGGCGCCTGCCTCGTGTGGGCGCTGTGCGGGGTGCGTACGCCGCTGCCTCCCGGCGGCCCGGAGGGCCTGCTCTATCTTCCGTACGCCGTGCTGGCCGCAGCCGCGGGTGCTGCGGCGGTCGTCGTGGTGCTGACCAGGCGGGGCGTACGCGCCTGGGCGGTGGTCCTCGTCGCGTTCGCCGCCGCCGGCTGGCCCGCCGCGTGGTCGGCCCGGGTGCTGTCGACGCTGGACCGGACCCCGCCGGGCGCGACGTCCGCCGAGGTGGCCCCGGTGGAGCCGGGGGCCGTGCCGGACGGCTTCATGACCGCGGCACGCTGGCTGCGCGCCCACTCGTCTCCCGGCGACCTGGTGGCGACGAACGTCCACTGCCGCTGGGGCCACGGTCATCCCTGCGACAGCCGGCAGTTCTGGGTGTCCGCGCTGGCCGAGCGGCGGGTGCTGGTCGAGGGATGGACCTACACCGGCACCAACATGAGCCGGTGGCGGCCCGGTGAGCTGCCCGAGCTCCTGCCGTTCTGGGACGGGGAGCGGCTGCGGGCGAACGACGCCGCCTTCACCGCGCCGTCCCGGACCACGACGGGACTGCTGCGCGACCGGTACGGCGTGCGGTGGCTGCTGGCGGACGAGCGGTACGCGTCCCGGCGGCCCGGGCTCGGCGCCGTGGCCGAGCTCCGCTTCCGCTCGGGTGACTGTGCCGTCTACCACCTGGGCCGTCGAGCGCCTGGCGTGACATCGATTCCGGAGAGGGCGACGTGAGGATTCTGCACATCGGATATCGGCTGGCCCCGGAGCCGGGCGGCAAGGAGCGCTATATCGCGCGCCTCGCCCGGGAGGAGCTGCGCCGTGGACACGAGGTGCTCGTCGCCCGGCGACGCGGCGCGATCCCGCCGGGCGCGGCAGCCGTCGCCCTGCGGCCGACCCGGGTCGGCCGCGCGCTGGCCGGCCGCTCCGACCCGGTCGCGTTCGCGCTGGAGTGCGCCCGCGCGCTGTCGGGCCTGGGGCCGCTGGACGTGGTCAACCTGCACGGCGACCACCGCGAGGCGCTGTTCCTCGGCCCGGCCGCAGCGCGGCTGCGGATTCCGCTGCTGCTCACCGTGCACGGCGCGCTGGCCATGCGGCACCGTCCGATCATGCCGTTGGCCTTCCGGCGGGTGGACGGGTTCGTCGCCATCGGCGCGCGTCCGGCGGCGGAGCTGTGCCGGGCCGGGGTCTCGCCCGCGGCCGTACGGACGATGTCCGGCGGACTCGATCTGCCGCGTCTGGACGCCGTCAGGGCGCGTACGGCCAGGGAACCCGGACTGATCGTCAGCGTGGGCAACCTCCTGCCGGTGAAGAACCACGCCCTCACGATCGAGGCGTTCCACCGGCTGCGCGCCGTACGCCCCGGGGCGCGTCTCGTCATCGCGGGAGAGGGCCCGGAGCGTGCGCGGCTGGAGCGGCTCGCGGCGGCGGGGCCGGGCGTCGAGCTCGCCGGACATCTGCCGGGCGATGAGGTCTACGCGCTGATGGCCAGGGCGGAGATCTTCGTGCTCGCCTCGCGCAGGCTCCCCTCCATCGGGGAGGGGATTCCCACGGCGGCGCTGGAGGCCCTGGCCCTGGGCACCCCGGTCGTCCTGTCCTCGGAGGCCACCCTCGACCCGGTGGTCGCCGACCCGGCCGCCTGTCGCGTCTTCCGCAGCGGCTCGGCCGGCGACCTCGCGGCGCACCTGCGGGTGCTCGCCGAGGACGGGGCCGTACGGGCGCGGATGGCCGAGCGTGGGCGGCGGGCGGTCGCCGACCTCGACTGGCCCCGGGTGGCCGCCCGGATCGAGGATCGGTACGAGGCCATCAGGTGCGGCACGCCGTCACGACGGCGCCGGGTCACCCACGAGGCCGGACGGATCTGACGTGGGTCGGCCGCGCCCCCGCCGGGGCGTGGCCGCCTCGTGACGGTCGCGCGCCGCGCAGCGCCCGCCGGGCGGTCGTCTGCTGCGGATCGGGATCGAACAGCACGTCCACCCAGTAGTTGGAGGAGTGGTACGTGTTGGTCGGGAAGGCGTTCGTGGCGCTGTAGCGGTAGACGCCGTTGCCTCCCGCCGTGCCGTCGGCCGGCGCGGACAGCGGGTCGCGGATGTAGGGGTTGACGAAGTAGTACGGGTCCAGCGAGTAGTACCCCGACGTGGTGAGGTACGACGCGACGTACGTGGTGTCGGCGTTGATCGAGATCGGCGGTGAGAACGTCGCCTGCTGCCAGCCGCTCGCGGTCTCGCCGGTGAAGGTCACGCTCGCCAGGAGCTGCCCGGTGGCGGTCCACAGGCTGCCGACGTGGGTTCCCGTGTTCTGCGGGCCCTTGTAGAACCTGATCCCCCGGATCTTGCCGGATTCCGTCGATTGGAACTTGACCCCGACGACGACCGACTTGTTGTCGGGCTGGGACGCGATCAGCGGTGTCGCGGTGTCGTCCCACAGGGTGGTGGCCGGTGCGAAGACCACGTCGACGTAGTAGTTGGTGGTCTGGTAGGTGGAGGACGGGAACGTGGCCGCCGCGCTGTAGGCGTACAGGCCGTTGCCCCCGCCGTCGCCGTTCGCCGGGGCGGTGATGAGCCCGTTGGAGTACTGCGCGGTGAAGTAGGGCCTGGTCACCGAGTAGAAGCCGGACGTGTGGTAGGAGACGACGTAGTCGATGTTCTCGGACACGAGCACGGGGTCGGAGAAGTTCACCTGCTGCCAGCCGCTCGTGGTCTCGTCGGTGAAGGTCGCCTGGGCCAGGAGCTGCCCGGTGGCGGTCCACAGGCTGCCGACGTGGGTTCCCGTGTTCTGCGAGCCCTTGTAGAACCTGACCCCCGAGACGTAGCCCGGCGAGGTGAAGCGGAACCTGACGCCGAGCTCCACGGGCCTGGTGTCGTTCCAGTTGGCCTGGGCGGGTGTGCTGTCCGGAGCCCAAAGCGAGCACGGGCAGCCCGCGTTGACGTTCACCGTCCGCGTGGCCGGGGTGGTCTGGACGTTGCCGATGTCGTCGATCGCCCGCGCCTGGATCGTGACCGTCTGCGATTTGGGCGTCGTCCAGCGGTAGAACCAGGTGGTCCGGCCGGTGGCCCGGCGCCAGGTCGTGCCGCCGTCGGTGGAGACCTCGACGCCGGCCACCACACCGCCCCCGTTGTCCGCGGCCGTTCCGCTGATCGTCACGGTCGTTCCGCCGGGGATGGGGGCGCCGGTCGACGGGATGACGATCGTCGAGGTCGGGGGCGCGGTGTCGGTCGACTGCGTCGCCGGGACCAGGCCCGACTGCAAGGTGGCCGGCTGAACGTTGGCCATGTCGGCGAAGAGGTTGACCGTCGCCTGCTGCATCCGGATGTCGGTGGGGGTGCCGGGGTTGTCGTGTACGGCGTCCAACCCCCAGGCCCACTGGGTGGTCCCCGCGCCGAACACGACCGAGCCGCTCGTGCTGCGGTAGAGCGACAGGTGGTGCGCGGCCGTTCCGCCGCCGTACGAGCTGCCGTAGTTGAGCAGGAACTTGCTGGAGGTGGTCACCTTCGTCTCCGAGAGCAGCACCGCTCCCGGCGGGGCGACACCGTTGTCGGGCGCCTCGTCCCACTCATAGCCCAGCGTGCCGGTCGGGAAGACGGCGATCTGCCCGGGCTGGAGGTTCGCCACCGACGTGTTGCGCCACAGCCGCATCTTCGCGTAGTCGGCCGGGACCGTCATCGCGTCCGAGGAGACCCCGTTGATCCGGAAGAGCGTTCCGGTGACGGTGTTCTCCGGCCGGCCGCCGTCCGAGGGCGGCGAGAAACGGGGGTCCCGCCAGGTGCCGGTCCACTGCGTGCTGGGGTCGATCTTCGCGTTGGCGAGCGTCTCCTTGTAGCAGACGATCGTACGGAACGGGGTGCCGGAACCGTCGATGCTGTTCTCCCACCGGGTCTTCCAGAACGACTCGTTGCCGGAGAAGAACGCGATGCCGACGCCGCTGTCCCTGGCGTTGGTCACGTTGGTGCGCGTCTCGTTCGACCAGTACTCGTCGTGCCCGGACGAGATGAAGATCTTGTGGTTGAGCATGGCGGAGGGACGCGACGCCGTGTCGACGCCGCTGGTGTAGGCCACGTCGTAGCCGTTCGCCTCGAGCCATCTGACGAACGGGTATTCGGAGTCGAAGAAGTTCGTCTCCGGCCGGGAGGCCCGGGTGAGCAGCGGACGGTTGTAGCTGACCTTGTACGCCCGGCCGGCCGGGTTGCCCTTGTAGAGGCTGTTGCCGCCGTAGTCGTTGTACGCCTGCCACGTCGTGTCGGAGGTCTGGACGAGGATGTCCGCGTTCCGGGAGTCGTTCCGTACGACGAAGATGTTCTGACTGACCCCGCTGGTGCCGTCGGTCCTGACGAAGTTCGCCAGGTAGACGCCGGAGACGGCGTCGGCGGGCACGGCCCAGGACGCGGAGACGCTCCAGTTGCCGCAGTCGATCAGGCCCGTCGTCGTGTCGGTGAGACAGCCAAGCTGCGTCTGCGGAAGCGGCACGGACGGAGTCACCGTGGCGACCTTCCGGGCGCCCATGCCCTGGTAGTAGCCGACGCGGTAGATGTCGATGCGATATGAGGTGATCTTCGGCGCGTTCACCTTGAACTGCTGGGTCTGCCCGGCGTTGACGCTCATCAGGGTGGGGAAGCCGTTGATGGCGTCGTCCCCCGCCCCCGGCACGTTCCACTCCGACGGCGGGGTGCCGGGCAGGCTGTTCTCCAGGCAGATGACCGAGGTGGGCGGGCAGGCCGCGGCGCGGAGCCCGGCACCACGGAGTCGATGAGCGCCGCGGAGTCGATGAGCACCGCGGAGCCGGTCACCGCGAGCAGGGCCCGTCGAGGGGGCGGGCTCATGAGCGGGCTTACGACCGGGCGCGGTGTGCGCGCCGGACGGTTCCGGCGAGCCACCCGGAGAGGGCGCCGGGTCGGCGGCGCCGGCGGTCGAGCCTTCCGGCGTGCTTTCCGGCGAGGCCTCCGGCGAGGCGCCGGGAGGGACGCTCGGAGAGGCGCTTGGGGATGCGCTCGGCGAAATGCTCGGGGATGCGCTCGGCGAGGCGATCGGGGATGCGTGGACGTCGCCGGGGGGTGGTGCCCACGCGGCCATGAGCAGTACGGCCACCGCGGTGAAGGCGGCGCCGAAGATGCGCGTGGCCGGGGTCCTCCGCCTCAACTCGGCGGCTCCTTTCCATTCGCCTGGCATGGTGCACCTTTGATGGGACGCAGTGGAACGCCACGAACCGGGGGAGGTCAGCGCAGGATAACGATCGCCGGACCCGGCCCGGCGCCATGACGGGAAACGGCGTGTTCCCCGTAATACGGAATCTCCTTCGCGTTTCTCAGACATCCATTTATCCGGAAATAAGGGCATTTGGTGGTTGTTGTGATCGAGGATGGGTGGAATTAAGGGAGAGGGAAACAAAGGGTGGAAATCATGAATGTCCGGGAGTAGCATTCAGGCCGGGTGAGTCAATCACGTAGATCATCCCAGCTCACTCCATAGATCATCAGTACAGGCGCGGCAATCCGCGGCCCCGCCCGCCCTTTCCCGCGTCATCGTTTCCAGGTGACAACTCTCGCCCCTGGTGTCCCGCCGACTCCACCGGCCCGGCAGCCCGCGACCGGTCGCGCCCCGTGGCACGAGAGCACCGAGAGCTGGTTCGCATACAGAACCCATCAGGACGCGGGCGAACACGTGCGTCCGCGGCACGACGCGAGGCAGGTCGGAAATGAGACACCCAGCCGCCACAGAGAAACGCGGGCGGGAGCCCGCCGCGACCCGATCGGATGGGCGCCGTCGCGGTCCTTCCCGCCGCACCCGTCGTCGTCGGCTCGCCGCGGCCCTGCTCGCCGCGCTCACCGCCGGCGCCCTCGTCACGGCGCCGGGGGAGGTCGCGGCCGTCGCCTCACCCGACCTCGGCAGCTCCGCCTCCTACCCGGTCCTGGCCTCGATCTCGGTCACCAACACGGACCTCACCCAGGTCTTCGGCGACCTCGGCGTGAGCCCCGGCAACTCGGTCAGCGGCTTCCCGCCCGGCAGCGTCACCGGGACCATCCACAAGGGTGACTCGGCCGCGGCGAGCGCCATGGCCGACGCGGTCGCGGTGCGCGACACCATCGCCGGGATGCCCCGCACCGCCACCATCGGCCCCAACCTCGGCGGGACGACCCTGGGCCCCGGCGTCTACGAGACGGCCACCGCCGCCTTCTCCCTCGACGGCACGCTCACCCTCGACGCCCAGACCGACCCCGACGCGATCTTCGTGCTCCGCGCCACCAGCCTCGACGCCGCCAGGATCAGCAACATCGCCCTGGTCAACGGTGCCCAGGAGGACAACGTCTACTGGCAGTTCAGCGGCACCGCGTCGATGGGCATGTGGGCCACCTTCCGCGGAAACGTCCTCGCCAACGGCAACATCTCGGTGGGCCCCGGCGCGAACGTCTACGGCAGGCTCTTCTCGCTCGGCGGCACCGTCGCTCTGCAGGGCACCTCGCAGATCCCCGCCACACTCATCATGCTGCCGAACGACCGGCCCACGACCACGACCCTGACCAGTTCCCCCAATCCCTCGCACACCGGAAAGGTGGTCACCTTCACCGCGATCGTGCAGGCGCAGTCGGGCTCGATCCCTCCCTCCGGCGAAGTGGCCTTCAAGGAGAACGGCGTCGTCCTCGGCAAGGTTCGGATGAGCGACGGCCAGCCCGCCAAGTTCACCACGTCCCGGCTCGCCGCCGGACAGCATCAGATCACCGCCGTCTATCTCGGCGGCGTCACGTTCGACAACGAGGCGCCCGTCTACTTCGCGCCCAGCACGTCGCAGCCGGTCGCGCAGACCGTGACCACCACCGGCCTGTGGAGCGACAGCGCGACCCCCGCGGTCGCCTCGCAGAACGACCCGAACGCCGTCGTGGTCGGGGTCAAGTTCCGCTCCACCCAGGACGGCATGATCACCGGGATCCGGTTCTACAAGGGTCCGCAGAACACCGGCACGCACACCGGGAGTTTATGGACCATCGACGGTCAGCGGCTCGCGAGCGTGACGTTCACCGGCGAGACCGCGTCCGGTTGGCAGGCGATGAGCTTCTCGGACCCGGTGGCCGTCTCGGCCGGCACGACGTACATCGCGTCGTATCACACGACGTCGGGGTTCTACTCGGTCGACCGGGACTACTTCACCGTGCAGCACGTGAACGGACCGCTCGCCGGGCTCGCCGACGGCGCTTCCGGCGGCAACGGCGTGTACGCCTACAGCGCCACCGACACCTTCCCCACCAGTTCCTTCCGGGCCTCGAACTACTGGGTCGACGTCATGTTCAACCCCGCGGCCACCCTCTGGCCCGACACCGTGACCCCCGCGACGGTGACCCAGCCCGACTCGCAGGCCGTGATCCTCGGAGTGAAGTTCAGGACCACGCAGGACGGCCTGGTCACCGGGATCCGGTTCTACAAGGGTCCGCAGAACACCGGCACGCACACCGGGAGCATATGGACCGCCGACGGCGGCCAACTGGCGACCGTGACGTTCACCGACGAGACCCCGTCCGGCTGGCAGACGATGAGCTTCCCGGAGCCGGTGGCCGTCTCGGCCGGCACGACGTACGTCGCGTCGTATCACACGACGTCGGGGTTCTACTCGGTCGATCGCGACTATTTCACCTCGCAGTATGTGAACGGCCCGCTCATCGGGCTCGCCAGCGCCGCGTCAGGGGGCAACGGCGTGTACACCTACGGCCCGACCAACGGTTTCCCCACCAACACGCACCGCGCCTCGAACTACTGGGTGTCGCCGGTGCTGGAGTTCGGCAGTTGACGCGCGAGCGCCGGTAAGGCTTGCGCAATGACATGCCCACGGCGGGTGGTCGGGCACGCCCGCCCCCGCCGGGGCGTTGTTCACTACGGCGGTGAGCACAACCAGCCTGAGGACCGTCCCTTTCAACCGGACCCACGTCTGCGACAACGAGCTCGGCTACCTCGCCGAGGCCGTACGGCACGGCTCGACCTGCGGCGACGGGCCGTTCACGCGACGCGCCACCGCACTGCTCAAGGAGCTGACGGGGGCGGGGGACGCGCTGCTGACCACGTCGTGCACCCACGCGCTGGAGATGTCGGCGCTCCTGCTCGACCTCCGGCCCGGCGACGAGGTGATCATGCCGTCGTTCACCTTCTGCTCGACGGCCAACGCGTACGCCCTCAGGGGAGCGGTGCCGGTGTTCGCCGACTGCCGGCCGGACACCCTCAACATCGACGAGCGGCTGATCGAGGCCGCGATCACCGAACGCACCCGGGCGGTCGTCGTCGTCCACTACGGCGGGATCGCCTGCGAGATGGAGACGATCGGTGAGATCTGCGAGCGGTACGGCCTGGCCCTGATCGAGGACAACGCCCACGGACTGGGCGGGTTCTACCGAGGCCGCCCCCTCGGGTCGTACGGCCGCATGGCGGCGCAGAGCTTCCACGCGACCAAGAACGTGCAGTGCGGCGAGGGCGGCGCGCTGCTGCTGAACGACCCGGAGACGGCCGTCCGTGCCGAGATCATCCGGGAGAAGGGCACCGACCGCAGCCGCTTCTTCCGCGGCCAGATCGCCAAATACCAGTGGATCGACATCGGGTCGAGCTACCTGCCCTCGGACGTTCTCGCGGCCATGCTCACCGCCCAGTTGGAGTCGTTCGACCGGATCCAGGCGCGGCGCCACGCGGTCTGGCAGGCCTACCACGAGGGACTGGCCGACTGGGCGGCGGCCAACGGCGTCCTGCGGCCGACGGTTCCCGACGGCTGCGCGCACCCGGCGCACCTCTACTACCTGCTCATGCCCGACCTGCACCATCGTCAGCGGTTCATCGCCCACCTCGCGGCGGCGGGCGTGCAGGCGGTGTTCCACTACCAGCCACTCCACAGCGCCCCGGCGGGACTGCGGTACGGGCGCACCGCCCCCGGAGGCTGCGCCGTCACCGAGAACGTCGCCGACCGGCTCGTACGGCTGCCGCTGTCCGCCGGCCTCGACGGCGACGAGGTGACCCGGGTGATCGACGCCGCGCTCACCTACGAGGTGCGCTGATGGGCTGGCAGGAGGTGATCGAGGCGCCGGAGGCGCCGGAGCGCGTCCGGGCCGTCGCTTCGTCACTGGAGTCCGCGAGGTTCGGCCGCACCGTGGCGCGCATCACCGTGTCGGCGGAGTCCACGACGCCGCTGCGTGACGTACGCGCCGCCGTCGCTGAGTCCGCGGCCGACGTCGTCGTGCTGCGTTACCCCGCCGCGTACGTCGGCTGGTTCGCCGAGCTGACCACGCTCGGCCGCACCGCCGTGCTGGCCGACTCGCTCGTCTACTGGCGGTTGCGCGCGGGGGAGGGCCGGGCGCCCCGGCCGACGGCCGACCTGACGGTGGGCGGCGGGGCGGACCCCGCCGAGGTCCGGGCGCTCGTCCGCGACGTCTTCGCCGCGTACGGCAACCACTACCTGGCCGATCCCCTCTTCGATCCGGCCGCCGCACTGGCCGGTTACGAGGAGTGGGCACTGGGGTCGACCGCCGCGGGGGAGTGCCTCACCCTCCGCGGCCCGGCCGGCCCGCTCGCGCTGGCCACGCTGGCCGAGGATCCGGCGCGTACGGAGATCCTGCTCGCCGGGGTGGTGGCCGCCGCCAGGGGCCGCGGCGTCTACGCCCACCTGCTCAGGGCGGTCGAGGAACGCACCGTGTCACGCGGCGCGGCCGAGGTGGTCATCTCCACCCAGGGGCACAACACCGGGGTGCAGCGGGCCTGGGCCAGGTACGGATTCGAACCGGTGCACACGGCGCTCACCGTCCATCTGATCCGAAGCCCACTCCCGAGATGACCACCGGCTCGCGGTTCGCGTCCGTCCGTTCGCTCACCACGTAGGTCGGGCGGCCCATCCCGCCGCCGTGGATGCGGCCGACGTACTCGCCCAGCACGCCGATGGACATCAGCTGCGCCGACGAGAACAGCGCGACCATCGAGGCGATCGTGGTGAAGCCGGCCACCGTGGTGTCCCCGGCGATGAACCGCCACAGCACGACGGCGCCGAGCACCAGGCCGACGATCCCCGCGAGGAAGCCCAGATAGCTGGCCGCACGCAGGGGGGCGGCGCTGTAGCCGAGCAGCATGTTCACGGCATGCCGCACCAGCATCCTGGGCGTGTAGTTGGACCTGCCGTCTTCGCGCTCGCTCATGTGCACGTGCACCGACCCCACCCGGGTGGTGGCCCACGAGAGTGCCACGTCCACCGAGGCGTGCGGCCCGGACAGCCCCTCGAACGCGTCGCGCAGCCGGGTGCGGAAGGCGCGGAACGCGCTGATCTCCCGGGCCGTACGGATGCCGAGGGCGGCCGACATCCCCGCCTTCACCGTGCGGGAGGCGAGGCTGCGCAGGAAGCCGTGCTCCTCCTGGTACGGCATGCCGTACACGAGGTCGAGCTGTTCGCCCCGTAGCGCGGCCAGCAGGTGGGGGATCTGCTCAGGCGGGTGCTGGAGGTCGTCGTCCATCGTGACGACGACATCGAACCGGGCCTCCCTGATGCCCGCGACCAGGGCGTTGTGCTGCCCGTAGTTGCGCGACAGGCGGACGGCGCGCACGTTCTGGAACCGGTGCGCCAGATCGGCGGCCACCGTCCAGGTGTCGTCCGGGCTTCCGTCGACGACGAGGATCACCTCGTGCGGCGGGGAGACGTCACGCAGCACCGGCAGCAGCCTGGCGACCAACTGCGGAAGGGTCCGCGCCGAGCGATAACACGGGATCACCACCGACACCGACATTGATTCCCCCGGTTCATTCTCAGCACCTATTACACTGCGCGACATGCTCGAATTGAAGAGCCGAGATCACAGGAAATCTACGGCGGCGCGGTGGGACTCGCTCCCGGCTCTCCCGCGCCTTCTCGTGTCGCTTCTGCGAGGCCAGCGCAGCACATATCTACTGGCCGGCGCCATGACCGCCGGTGTGTATTACGCGCTTCTTTGCCTGGGATTGCTGGTGGCCGGGGGAGCGGTGCCCTATCTTTTCCTCGTCGTGGTCGGGCACCTGATCACCGTGGTGATCGTCTATCCGATCTACCGGCTGGTCGTGTTCCAGGCCCGGGGTGGCTGGATCACCGGCTACCTGCGCTTCTACGTCGTCGGGCTGAGCTTCCTCGGCGCTTCCGTCGTCGGCCTGCCCGTGCTGGTGGAGCTCGCCGGGATTCCGGTCCTCATCGCACAGGCGCTGATAATCCTGCTGAGCCCGCCGCTGAGCTATGCGATTAACCGGTCGTGGACGTTCCGGGACCGGGCGTCTGAATCCGGCAAGGTATGCGACGTCGTTCGGTAAAAGCGGCCGGTGCGGCGGAACCCGGCGATTCCGCGACCGATAATTTCAAACGGAGATCCGGCCGCTCGGCGTGTTCTCTGCTCGGGCGGCAAAATCCAGGAAAGGACTCGGCACGCGTGAAGGCACTGGTTCTGGCGGGTGGCAAGGGGACGAGGTTGCGCCCGCTCACCCACACGTCGGCGAAACAACTGGTTCCGGTCGCCAACAAACCGGTGCTCTTCTACGGGCTGGAGGCCATCAGAGACGCCGGCATCACCAGCGTGGGGATCATCGTCGGCGACACCGGGCGGGAGGTCAGGGAGGCCGTCGGCGACGGCTCCGCCTTCGGCCTCGACGTCACCTACATCGAGCAGGAGGCCCCGCTCGGGCTGGCGCACTGCGTCCTCATCGCCCGGGAGTTCCTGGCCGACGATCCGTTCGTGATGTACCTGGGCGACAACTTCCTCGTCGACGGCATCACCGGTCTGGTCGGCGCCTTCCGCGCGGACCGCTGCGACGCGCGCATCCTGCTCACCCGCGTGGCCGAGCCCCAGTTCTACGGCGTGGCCGAGCTCGGCCCGGACGGGGAGATCGTCAGCCTGGAGGAGAAGCCCGAGCACCCGCGCAGCGACCTCGCGATCGTCGGCGTCTACACGTTCTCGCCCGCGATCCACGAGGCCGTACGCGCGATCGAGCCGTCGGCACGCGGGGAGCTGGAGATCACCGACGCGGTCAAGTGGCTGATCGACACCGGCCACCGCGTCCGCTCCCACCTCGTCACCGGCTACTGGCGCGACACCGGCCGGCTGCAGGACATGCTGGAGTGCAACCGCATCGTGCTGGAGGCGATCGAGCCCGACACCGGGGGGACCGTGGACGGCCTGTCGGAGGTGACCGGCCGCGTCGTCATCGCCCCCGGCGCCGTCGTCGAGGGCTCGGTCATCCGGGGGCCGGCCGTGATCGGCGCGGACACGAAGATCATTCGCTCGTACGTCGGCCCCTACACCTCGATCGGGGAGGGCTGCGTGCTGGAGGACGCCGAGGTCGACTACAGCATCGTGCTCGGCGACTCGGCGATCAGGGGCGTCAGCGGGCTGACCCACTCCCTGATCGGCCGCAATGTCGAGGTCACCCGGGCGGCCGGAGTGCCCAACACCCATCAGCTCATGGTCGGCGACCACAGCAGGGTTCAGGTGCGCGCATGAAGATCCTGGTCACCGGCGGCGCCGGGTTCATCGGCTCCCACTACGTGCGGTCGCTGCTGTCCGGGGCCTACCCGGGTTACGAGAACGCCCACGTGACCGTGCTGGACAAGCTCACCTACGCGGGAACGCTGGCCAACCTGGCCCCGGTCGAGACCAACCCCAGGCTCGCCTTCGTACGCGCCGACATCAGCGACATGAACCGGCTCAGAGACGTCGTCCCCGGGCACGACCTGATCGTGAACTTCGCCGCAGAGACCCACGTCGACCGCTCGATCACCAGCGCGGGCGACTTCGTGACGACCAACGTCCAGGGCACCCAGCGGCTGCTGCAGGCCGCCCTTGAGGCGGGCGTCCGCACGTACGTCCAGATCTCCACCGACGAGGTGTACGGATCGATCGAGACGGGATCATGGACCGAGGAGGAGCCGCCGCTGCCCAACTCGCCCTACTCGGCCGCGAAGGCCGGCGCCGACCTGCTCTGCCGCGCCTACCACCGCACCTACGGCCTGGACGTACGGGTGACCAGGTGCTCCAACAACTACGGTCCCTACCAGCACCCGGAGAAGGTCATCCCGCTGTTCGTCACCCGTCTCATCGACGGCAGGCCCGTCCCGTTGTACGGCGACGGCCGCAACGTGCGGGAATGGCTCCACGTGGCCGACCACTGCCGGGGCATCCAGCTCGTCGTGGACAAGGGCTCGGCCGGTGAGATCTACAACATCGGGGGCGGGGTCGAGCTGACCAATCTTGAGCTCACCGAGCGGCTGCTCGCGGCCTTCGGCGTCGGGTGGGAGATGGTCGAGCACGTACGCGACCGGCCGGGGCACGATCTGCGCTACTCGGTCGACTCCACCAAGATCCGTTCGATCGGCTACGAGCCCGTGGTCGACTTCGACGAGGGCCTCGCCGAGGCCATCCGGTGGTACCGAGACCACGAGCACTGGTGGCGCTTCCGCTCCTGATCCACCCCTCTTCAACGGCGAATACCCCGTGATCTTGCGAATCCTCGCACGTCGGGCCAGGAGCAGGGATTTCCCGTTCGTGATCTTGCAGTTTCTCGCAGTCACGTCCTCTGTGCAGTGAAAACGCATTTCGTGATCTTGCGCTCGCGACTGCAAGATCACATAACACGTTGGCGCAGGTCGGTCGGCTCGCCTGTGCGAAACCGCAAGATCATGGAGTCGATTTGCGCAGGTCAGAAGTATGACCTGCGAGAAAACGCAAGATCACGGGGAGGGGTTGCCGAGGTCGCCTGACGATGGGCGGCGTGACGACGCGCCGTCCATGCGGCGATCGCCACGGTGATCGAGGTGGGCAGCGCCAACCCGGCGGTGATCGCGCCGATGCCCCGCCCGCAGACCAGGACGGTCGCCGCGGCGGCGAGGACGAACCCGGCGAACAGCGAGGCCGACGGGCCCAGCCGCCTCCCCCCGCCACCGAGGCAGGCGCAGGCCAGCCCGGCGAGCAGCGCACCGGGCAGTACGGCATGGGCCGGCTCGGCCGAGGCGAGCGCCGCGCCGGCGAGGCAGGCGGCCGCCGCCACGGCGGCCCCCGTCGCGGCCCGGTCGAACCGGTCGAGCAGGGCGAAGCCGTTCGTCGCGGCCACCGTCCACATCACCGTGACCGGACCGTCCACCAGATCACCGGTCAGCGTGATCTGCAGGCCGCAGAGCACGATCCCGCCGGCGGCCAGCGACTGCACGCTCAGCCGCGTTATCGCGGGAAGCGGCGAGATCTCCTCGACCACGCCGAGTACGGCGACCGCCCACGCGGCCAGCAGGATCGTGGAGATCCGCCAGTCGGCGAAACCCGTGGCGGCCACCGGCGCCGTCGTGATCGCGGCGATCGCGATGCCCCTCATCGGCGGGCGGCTCATCTCGGCGCGCCGCAGAGCGACCGGTAGAGCGCCTCGATGTCGGCGACGAGCCGGTCGACCCCGAACGCCCGTGTCGTCCAGCGGCGGGCCGCGTCGCCCATCCACTTGGCGAGGCCGGGATCCTTCAGCAGCCGGACGGTGTGGTCGGCCAGGTCGGCGACGTCGGGACCGGCCAGCAGCCCGGTCCGCCGGTCCCGCACGACCTCCTCGACTCCGCCCGTCCGGGTGGACACGACGGGGACCCCGGCTATCCCCGCCTCGACCAGTGCCAGCGGCGTGCCCTCGTTGTCGGAGGTCAGCAGCAGCACGTCGGCCGCCGCGTAGACGGTCTCCACGTCACGGCGCCAGCCCAGCAGTCGGAAGGAGTCCCAGATCGGGCGGATCGCCCGCTCCACCTCCTCCTTGAGCTCACCGCCGCCGCAGATGAGGAAGCGGCAGTCGGGCATGTGCTCCAGGACCTCGTGTGCCACCTCGACGAACCGGTCCGGCCGCTTGACCCTGGAAAGGCGCCCGACGTAGGCGACGACCGGCACGTCGGCCGGGATCCCGAGGGCGAGCCGGGCCGTCATGCGGTCGGGAACCGGGCCGAGCTGGACACCCGGCGGGATCACGACGTACTGCTCGTGGCTGCCGACGCCGGAGCTCACCAGGTCGTCCCTGACCTTCGCCCCGCCGGTGACCAGCCGGTCGCAGCCCACCGCGACGTACCGCCGCAGCCGGACGCGCAGAGACCATCTGAGCGGTGACGGGCGACCGCGGGGGAGCGGGGTGTGGAACACGTGGATGCGCGCCGCATCGACACCGGACAGTCGTACGGCGAGCCGTCCCAGCGCCCCGGCCTTGGTGGTCCGGGTGTGGACGATGTTCGGCCGGAACTCGCGCATGGCGGCGACCAGCCGGCGGAGGGCGCGGTAGTCGGCCGGCCTGATCGATCGGCCGAGGCCCGGGATGCGGTGGACCGGGATGATCGCGTCGCGCAGATGCAGGTGGTCGCCCTCGCCGCCGTCCACATAGCCGGTGTAGAGGCGGTGGTCGAACGCGTCGGAGTCGAGCCGCTCGCATAGCCCCGCCACCTCGGTAGCGGGGCCGCCGACGTTCATCCGGGTGATGATTTCCATGACACGAATCCGGTTGTCCGGTTTCATGCGGGCTCCTCCCTGATCACGTCGGAGAAGCTAACCCGTCGCCCTATTCCGTCGCGCCCACCGTCGCGCCGTTTCGTGGAAGGTTTTCCAGATCTCTATCCGTGCCTTGCCTTCACGCACCGGTGACGTACGAGGCTCGGGCGAGATCAGGGATCGGGCGTGCCCAGGAACCTGGCGATCAGCTCCTCTGCCCGGGTGCCGAGGAGCGACGCGCGCGTCCAGCCCGCGTAGTGGGTGAGGAAGGAGACCACCTCGCGCAGTTCCTCCGGGGTCAGCGCACCGGTGCGCAGGGCCGCGTCGAGCTGGGTCTCGATCATGTCGTGCATGCCGTCGCCCACGAGGAGGCCGAGCAGCAGCAGACGTCGGTCCCGATCGGTGAGCGTCTCTCCGGACCACACTTCGGAGAACAAGCGCTCAAGTGCCGCCCCGTCCATTCGCTCAGCTCCCCTACCGGCCAAGGATTCCCTGACAACATTGAAGATGTCGTGTCCGAGGTCGTCAGGCGTTACACCCCCCGCAGGTCAGATCCTGATAACCTCGGCATTCCCCGGTGTCGACGTCACGAGGCCAATCAAGATTCGGACAAGATTTGGTCAAATTCCTTCGGGCGTCGTGGAACGTGCCAGTGACGGAGAGTCGGAAAAGCGGGCATGAACACCTCGTGCATCCGCTGAGTGGTCGGACGCTGATGGGGGCGGCCCTCGCCGCATCGCTGCTGTCCGGTTGCGCCGGTCCCGAGTACACCTACATACGCGACGATGACGGGGCGACCTACTTCAAGGTGCCCGCCGGATGGCGGCAGGTCGACCAGAAGGCGATCGAGAAGGCGGTGTTCGGAGAGGACGACCGCGAGGACCGATCGGCCCTCAGGCGGACGGTCTGGATCGTGGCCTTCGACGCCGACGAGCGCCCGTCGATCGATCACCTGGTCACCGGCCCGGCCGGGGCCGACGACCGGCCGTTCGTGCTCGTCAAGGTGCAGAAGCTCAACGCGGAACAGCGGAACCGGGCCTCGCTGAACATGCTGCGCAACTCCCTCGGCTTTCCCGTCGCGCTCGACGACGACGTGCGGCGCCGACTCGACGAGAGCGGGATTTATCCGTACAAGGACTTCAAGCTGCTGACGGACCGGGTGCTGCCGGTGGAGGACGGGGTACGCGGCGTGCGCAGCGTCTTCAACCTGCGGCACGGCAGCGGGCCCGTTCAGACGTACGACGAGACCGCCTACCTGTCGGCGGACGGGTCGCGGATCTCCTCCCTGGTCATCGGCTGCTCGCCCGAGTGCCATCGGGAGCATGCCGCGGAGATCGGCCTGATCGCCGAGTCCTTCAAGGTCAAGCGCATCCTCAACCCATGAAGGAGTCCCTTGTATGAGCCTTCGCGCACCGGGCTCCGGTCCCGTCGACCGAGATCCGGGGACCAGGAAGCGACTCGCGCCGTGGGACAGGGGGAAGTTCCTGATCCTGCTCGCCGTCGCCTTCGGCGTGCTGATGTGGAGCGACATGGTCGCCTTCCCCGGGCTCATGTCGGCCCGCGACGCCCTGGTGCGGACGGTCACGGGCTCCGCATGGATTCTGTGGCTCGCCGGGCTGGAGGTCGCCAGGCAGGCGCACTTCCTGGTCAGTGAGCGTTCCGCCGCCTATCACCGGTTCTGGACGCACCGGGTCTTCGGCGGCTGGAACCGCTGGACACGGCGCAGGTTCAACGACTGGAACCGCTACCGCATCGCCCGCGCGGTCAAGTGGGCCGTCTGGATCGCGGTCGTCGCGTTCGTGCTCGGCGAGGTGCGGCACGTCTCACCGATCGAGGCGTTGTACGGCGTGCCCGCCACGGTCTGGGGCTTCCTGCCCACGGTGCTGCAGGTCGTGCTGCTCATGCTGCTCGCGGTCGGTCAGTTCGTGGCGATCTTCTGGTTCCTGTCACGCGGCGGCGTCGACGTCTACTACCCCGACGACATCAAGACCCGCTTCTCCGATGTGTGGGGCCAGGACCACGTCGTCGAACGGGTCAAGGAGAACATCGTCTTCCTGGAGAAGCCCGACGAGATCGAGGCCAGGGGCGGTTACGTGCCGAGCGGCATCCTGCTGTGGGGGCCGCCGGGCACCGGCAAGACCCTGCTCGCCGAGGCGGTGGCCGGATCCACCGGCAAGCCGTACGTCTTCGTGGATCCCGGCGCGTTCATCAACATGTTCTTCGGCGTGGGCGTGCTCAAGGTCAAGTCGCTGTTCCGCAAGCTGCGCAAGCTGGCCCTCCGCTACGGCGGTGTGATCGTCTTCTTCGACGAGGCCGACTCGCTCGGCAACCGCGGGGCGCTGGCCCAGGGCGGGCCCGGCGGCGTCGGCGGCTGGGGCCGCGCCACGACCGCCCCCCTGTCCGCCCCCTTTCAAGCCGCGCCGTTCCAGCGGGCCGGCTGCAACGGTTTCGCCTACCTCGGCGAGGACACCCGCCGGCTGATCGCCGACCGCCTGGTGTACGGCGGCGGCATGGGCGGCGGTGGCGGAATGGGCACGCTCGAGGCGCTGCTCACCGAGATCTCCGGTCTGAAGAAGCCACGCGGCTTCGTCAACCGCTACGTGCGGCGACTGCTCGGCATGCGGCCCAAGCCGCCGCCGAAGTACCGCATCCTGATCATGATGGCGACCAACCTGCCCGAGGCGCTCGACGAGGCGCTGCTGCGGCCGGGCCGGATCGACCGCATCTACAAGGTCGGCTACCCCTCGAAGGCGGGCCGGATCCGCACCTACCAGGGCTACTTCGGCAAGGTACGGCACGAGCTGACCGCCGAGCAGATCGACAAGCTCGCCATGATCACTCCGTACGCCACCGGGGCCACGATCAAGGACCTCGTCAACGAGTCGCTGATCACCGCGATCCGGGACGGCCGCGAGATCATCACCTGGTCCGACGTCATGCGGGCCAAGCGGCTCAAGCAGCTCGGCCCGCCCGAGGACGTCGAGTACATCGAACGCGAGCGCCACGCGGTGGCGGTGCACGAGGCCTGCCATGCGGTGGTCGCCTACCGCACGCGGCACCACCTGGAGATCGACATCGCGACGATCGAGAAGGGCGCCGACTACCTCGGCATGGTCGCCGGCATCAAGCCCGAGGACCAGTTCACCCGGTGGCGATCGGAGTACGAGGCGGACATCATGGTCTCCCTCGCTTCCCTGGCCGGGGAGCGGATGTTCTTCGGCGAGGACAACTCTTCCGGGGTGTCGGGCGACCTGCAGTCGGCCACCATGCTGACCGGGCTCATGGAGGCGCACTGGGGCATGGGCATCGGTGTGGCCTCGCTTCCGGCGCTGCAGGAGCTGGGACTGCGTGAGGGCAGGGCGGCCCAGGGCCGGCCCGGGGCCGTACGCGATGAGATGCTGCCCGACCTGCTTCCGGAGCGAATCGAGTTCAACCTCGCCCGCCTGCTGGAGAAGACCACGGAACTGCTGCGCGACAACCGCCGCGAGGTGCTCTCGGTCGCCCACGCACTGGAGCAGCACAGGACGCTGAGCGGCGACGACGTGGTCGCGGTCATCGAGTGCGCCGGGGGACCGCTCGTCGACGGCGGCGTCTACGGCTCCGACGAGTTCTACGCGGAGATCGAGACCTACCACGAGGCCGCCGCGCAGGCGCACCGCGTGCACAGCACCGTCTCGGTGGAGCTGCCCGTCCCGCCGCGGCGGGAACTCGCCCCCATACGCCCGACCGGATCGGCGCCGTCGACCACGCCCCGACCACCGGTCACACCGCCCCGACCACCGGTCATGCCGCCTCGACCGCAGGCCACGCCGTCCCGATCGCCGGCCACCAGGCCCCGCCCGGCGGGCGTGCCGCCGGCGCCGAGCGCGCCGCCGCCCGCGCTGGTCGCCCCCGCCTTCGTCCGGCACGACGGCTTCGCGGCCCGCAGCGGCGGGCCACCGCCGGTGCGGCACGCCACCGCCGCGGGGAGGTCGTCCGGCGGCACGTTCTGGGCGATCGCCGGCGCCGTCACGGCCGTGCTGCTGTTCGTCCCGCTCGGCATGGTGCTCGCCGAGCCGCCGAAGGGCATGCCGAGCGGGCTCGTGCTCGCGCTGGCCGTCACGCTCATCGCGTTGATCACCGGTCTGACCGCGGCCGTCGTGGTGGCGCGCACGCAGCGGAGGGCTCGCAGGCAGGCCGAGGCGGCCAGAGACCGGGCCGCCGAGCGTGCCCAGTTGCTCGCCGCCGCCATGGATCCCGAGGTCGCGATGCGGCTGCTCGGCTACGACGGCCGCCGCGGCCCCGGCCCCGGCCCCGGCACATCCGTATGAGGCCGGTCGCCGCGCTGGGAGGAAGCTCCGGTCCGTTGCGAAGCCCGCTGGCGTGGGCTTCCGCGTGCGGTCCTCGCTCCCTCCCGCTCCGCTCCCTCGATCACGCGAAGATCAGCGAATCGAGAGCCGATGACTCGCCGGTCAGAGCCGGAAGCCCAGATCGGGCGTGATCTCCGCCACGTCCATCTGGGCCTTCTGCAGGCGGCCCGAGTAGTCCCAGTTCATCGCCTGCCACCGGGTGAACTGGTCGAGGACCCACATCCCGCTCTGCCTGCTCCCGTTGCCCGACCTGCCGTTCCCGCCGAACGGCAGGTGGGCCTCGGCGCCGGACGTCGAGTTGTTCACGCTGACCATGCCCGCCGAGATGCCGGACCGGAACCGGAACGCCGCTTTCGGATCGGTGGTGTAGATCGACGACGACAGTCCGTACCCGGGCCGGTTGGCCAGCTCGATCGCCTCGTCCAGCGTGCCGAACGTGGTCACCCCCACGATCGGGCCGAAGGTCTCCTCCAGGAACAGCCGGTCGTCGGGGCGGATCCCGTCCACGATGACCGGGTGGTAGTACAGGCCCGTGCCGTCCATCCGGCCGGTCGGCCCGGGCAGCACGGTGTGGTGCGGCCGGACCCAGGTGAGGTACTCCTCGTATCGCTCGGCGAACCTGTGGTCCAGCAGCGGGCCGTACAGCACGTCGCCGGTCGGGTCGCCGATCTTCGCGTTCCGTACGGCCTCGGCGAACCGGCCGAGGAACTCGTCGTGGACGTCCTCGTGCACGATGACCGTGCCGAGCGAGGTGCACCGCTGCCCGGCCGTGCCGAAACCGGAGAACAGGGCGCCCTCGACGGCGAGGTCGAGATCGGCGTCGGGCATGACGACCATGGGGTTCTTGCCCCCGAGCTCGAGGCACGGCGACTGCAGGTGCCGCCCGCACAGCTCGCCGATCTTCCGGCCCACCTCGCTGGACCCGGTGAAGCCGACCTTGTGGACGGTGCCCTCGGCCAGCGCAGCGTCCAGGCCCGCGTAGGTGTCGGCGCCGGAGGCGAAGACGATGTCCAGCACGCCGGGGGGCAGCCCGGCCGCCGCGAACAGCCGATAGAGCGCGTGGGCTGAGGCCGCGGCGTACTCGGCGGGCTTCCACACCACCGCGTTGCCGCAGAGCAGGGCGGGCACCAGATACCACGAGGGGACGGCCACCGGGAAGTTGCCCGCCGTCACGATCGCGGCCACCCCGACCGGCACCCGGAACGTGAACAGGCTCTTGTCCGGCATCTCCGACGGCACCGTCTGCCCGTAGAGGCGGCGGCCCTCGCCCAGGAAGAAGTCGCAGGTGTCGACGATCTCCCGCACCTCGCCCAGCGCCTCGGCGTACGGCTTGCCGATCTCCTCGGTGACCAGCCTGGCCAGCGCCTCGGTGTTGGCCTCGACCAGGCGGCCGATCGACGCGATCACCCGCCCCCGTACCGGCGCCGGGACGTGCGCCCACTCCCGCTGGGCGGCCGCCGCCGTACGGCACGCGCCGGCGAACGTGTCGGCATCGGCCAGCATGACGGTCGCGACGATCTCGTCGGGCCGGGCCGGGTTGATTGACTCGTAGGCCGTGCCGGAAACGGCCTCACTGTCCCCGATGACGGAAACGATCTGGCGGGTCACACCGACCTCCGGATTTTTTGGTGTCTTCAGCCTCGACTACACCGTATTCTCCACCGGGCCTCCTGCCTACACGCCTCCGCGGTGTCGTCGTCGACGCCGCTGGAGCACGGGGTCGACCAGGGGATTCTTCCAGTGGGAGGGGGTAACGGCTACGACCGAGATATGTCAGACCCATCTGGCAGGCTCCTGGCATGGAGATGACCCTGCAACTGACGATCGACTGCGCCGATCCGCGGAGACTGGTGGCGTTCTGGTGCGAGGCCCTGGGGTACGTGCCCGAGCCTCCGCCGGGGGGACACGCCACGTGGCGGGATTATTGGGCGGACATGGGGGTGCCGGAAGAAGAGCTGCCGGCCGGTGCCGGAGACAGCCCGGAGTCGATCGTCGACCCTGCCGGGCAGGGGCCGCGGGTGTGGTTCCAGCAGGTTCCAGAACCCAAGGTCGCCAAGAATCGGGTGCACCTCGATCTGAAGGTGGGCGGTGGGCGCGACGTCCCGTTGGCGGTACGCACGCAGCGGGTCACCGCTACCGTGGAACGGCTGACCAGGGCCGGTGCCACCGTACTGCGGATCATGGACGATCCGGGCATGGAGTACTACGCCGTGGTGCTGCAGGATCCGGAGGGCAACGAGTTCTGCGTCGTCTAGAGAGTCGGTCAGTAGCCGCCATCCGGGGGCAGGGAGCGGAGCGGGAGGGAGCGAGGACCGCACGGGAAGCCCGCGGCCAGCGGGCTTCGCAGCGGACCGGAGCTTCCTCCCGGCGCAGTGACCGACGCCGCGGCAGCGGTGACGATGCCTGACCGATGCTCTAGTCTTCGCCGAGGTAGGCCTTGCGTACCTGGTCGTTGCCGAGCAGGGCCTGCCCGTGGTCTTCGAGCACGATGCGGCCGGTCTCCAGCACGTAGCCGCGGTCGGCGAGGTTGAGCGCGGCTTGGGCGTTCTGCTCGACCAGCAGGATCGTGGTGCCGGACTCCTTGAGCGCGGCGACGGTCTCCATGATCTTCTGCATCATGATGGGGGACAGGCCCATGGACGGCTCGTCGAGCATGAGCAGCTCGGGCCGGCTCATCATGGCTCGACCCATCGCGAGCATCTGCTGCTCGCCGCCCGAGAGCGTCCCTGCCGCCTGCCTGCGACGCTCGCCGAGCACCGGGAACAGCTCATAGGCCCGCCGCACGTCCTGCTCGATCGCCGCGCCGTCACGGCGCAGGTAGGCGCCGAGCAGCAGGTTCTCCTCGATCGTCATGCGGGGGAAGATGTGCCGGCCCTCCGGCGAGTGCGCGATCCCCAACTCGACGATCTTGTGCGCGGCCATGCCGTCGATCCGCCGGCCCTTGAACCTGATCTGGCCGCCGACGGGGTGGAGCAGCCCGGACAGGGTGCGCAGCGTGGTGGTCTTGCCGGCGCCGTTCCCGCCGATCAGCGTGACGACCTGCCCCTGCTCGACCCGGAAGCTGATCCCCTTGACGGCCAGGATGTTGCCGTAGGCGACCCGCAGGTCGTCCACCTCGAGCATCGCGGTCATGACTGCTCCGATCCCGCCGGCGTGCCGATGTAGGCGGCGATCACCCGCTCGTCGCGCTGCACCTCGCCCGGGCTGCCCTCGGTGAGCTTGCGTCCCTGGACGAGCACGGCGACCCGGTCGCAGAGGGTGAAGATGAACCGCATGTCGTGTTCGATCACCACCACGGCCAGGCCGCGTTCCCGGATCTTGAACACCAGGTCCTTGGTCTGCTGGGTCTCCTGCGGGTTCATTCCTGCGGTCGGCTCGTCCAGCAGCAGCAGGCCGGGGTCGCTGGCCAGTGCCCGGGCGATCTCCAGCCGCCGCTGGTCGCCGTAGGACAGGTTGCGGGCCAGGCCGTCGGAGGTGTCGGCCAGGCCGACGAAGTCGAGCAGCTCCCGGGCCCTGGCCTCGGTCTCCCGTTCCTCCCGCCGATACTTCGGGCCGCGCACCAGCGCGGAGAGCGCGCCGACGGTGGTACGGCAGTGCCGGCCGACCTTCACGTTCTCCAGCGCCGTCATGTTCGGGAACAACCGGATGTTCTGGAAGGTGCGGGCGATGCCGGTCTTGGTGACCAGGTGGGGTTTGCCGGAAAGCGGAGTGCCGCGGTAGGTCACCCGGCCGGCCGTGGGCACGTACATGCCGGTCAGGCAGTTGAAGAACGTGGTCTTGCCCGCCCCGTTCGGGCCGATCAGCCCGACGATCTCCCTCTCGCCCACCGTGAAGTCGACGCCGTCGACCGCGGTCAGCCCGCCGAAGCGCATCGTCACCCCGGACGCCTCCAGCACCGGACCACGCTGCGTGTCCTCGCCGGCCGACTTCATCGCGCTCCCTCCGCCTGGGCCTCCCGGCCGAGCCGCTCGGAGATCTCCTCCTCGTGGAACTCCGCCTGCCGGCGCTTGTTCGCGATCATTCCCTCCGGCCGGAACCGCATCATCAGCACCAACGTCAGGCCGAAGATCAGCAGCTTGTTGTCCTGGAAGAACCGGAACTTCTCCGGCAGCAGCAACAGCACCACCGACCCGAGCATCGCGCCGGTGACCGTGCCCATCCCGCCGAGCACCACCGCGGCGACCAGGAACGCCGAGTTGAGGAACTGATAGGAGTCGGGGGTGATGGAGGAGATGGCGTGCGCCTGGATGGTGCCCGCCATCCCGGCGAGCGTCGCACCGAGAGCGAAGGCCAGCAGCTTCAACCGGAACGTGTTGATCCCCGCCGCCTGCGCGGCCACCTCGTCCTCGCGGATCGCCAGCCAGGCCCGGCCGAGCCGGGAGTTGTTCATCCGCGAGAACACCAGGATCACGAACGCGATCAGCACCAGTTCCAGGAAGAAGTAGTTCGCGAAATATCCCAGGTTCATGCCGAAGATCGTGTGCGACTGGCCGAAGTCCACCCCGAGGAACACCAGGTCCGGGATCCCCGGGATGCCGTTCGGCCCGTTCGTCACCTGCGGGCCGGTGCTGCCGTCGAGGTTGTTCACGGTGATCCGGAAGATCTCACCGAAGCCCAGCGTCACGATCGCCAGATAGTCGCCGCGCACCCGCAGCGTCGGCGTCCCGATGATCACCCCGACGATCGCGGTGACCACCGCGCCGATCACCACGGTGACCGCGAACGGCGGATTCCAGCCGATGGAGCTCGCCGCGGCCCCGGACAGCAGCGCCCCCACGTACGCGCCCACGCCGAGGAAGGCGACGTATCCCAGGTCCAGCAGCCCGGCCAGGCCGACCACGATGTTCAGTCCGATCGCCGTGGTGGCGAAGATCCCCACGTTGACCATCACGTTCAGCCAGTGGTTGTCCGAGCCCTGGGTGAACGGGAACGCCGCGGCGACGACGAACGCGGCGGTCACCGTCACTCCCCGGTGCCGCGCGCCCACCGCGGAGATCCACGCGGCCAGCCCCAGTCGCCAGGCCGCCGCCAGGGCAGCGCCAAGGGCGACCAGGTAACACAGGAAGATCTCCCACTCGGGGATCGCCAGCGCCTGCACGAACGCGGCCAGCGCCAGGCCCAGCACGACGGCGATGACCAGGAACTCCACCCAGTCCGGCAGGCGGTACGACCACACCGCCGGCCGATCGGCGGGCAGCAGCCGGGCGGCCACGGCGAACACCGCGGCGGCCACCAGGGCCACCCAGCCGCCCCACTCCACGTTGATCAGCCCGCCCAGCTCGACGCCGATCGCGAGCACCGTGAACGCCGTGATCAGGAACACGCCCGAGGCCAGGACGCGGACCGTGCCGCCCACCCCGCCCGGCGTCACCACCCGGCGCAGAGGGCTGACCTCGATCAGCAGCAGCGCGATCGCGACCGCCGCCAGCACCAGCACGTGCACCTGGGCGCCGCCGGGGTAACCGTAGATCGTCAGGTCTCCGGGGAACGCGCTGCCGTACGACCAGGCCAGGAACGTCGAAGCGAGGCTCGACGCCGCGCCGAGCAGCGTCGCCGTACGGGCCGTGGCCGTCGACGCCCGGCCCTTCTCGACCAGCCGCCGCAGTGGGGTGTTCGCTCCGCCGCTCATGCCCGGTCCGCCACTCGCTCACCCAGCAGCCCCTGCGGCCGGAAGACCAGCACCAAGATCAGCAGTGCGAACGCCCACACGTCCTTCCACGCCCCGCCGCCGAACTGGCCGGGGATGTACTGCACCGCCATCACCTCGACCAGGCCGAGCGCGAACCCGCCGACCACCGCGCCCTGGATGTTGCCGATCCCGCCCAGCACCGCCGCGGTGAACGCCTTCAACCCGGCGATGAACCCCATCCGGAAGTCGATCTGCCCCAGGTACAGCCCCTGCGCCATCCCGGCCACCGCCGCCAGTGCCGCCCCCAGCACGAACGACACCACGATCACCCGGTCGATGTCGATCCCCATCAGCCGGGCGGTGTCCGGGTCCTGCGCGGTCGCCTGCATCGCCCGCCCCATGCGGCTCCGCCGTACGAACAGCGTCAACGCCACCATGCAGAGCACCGACACGAGCACCACCACGACCGAGGCCCGGTCCACGCTCGCGCCGAATCCGATCGGGATCGGCGACCCGCTGATCAACTGCGGGAACGCCAGCTTCGACCGGGCGTCGGGGTAGTAGAGCCGCACCGCCTCCTGCAGCGCGATCGACACGCCGATCGCCGTGATCAGAGGCGCCAGCCGCGGCGCGTTGCGTAACGGGCGATAGGCGAACCGCTCCATCGCCACGGCCACGAGCACGGCGGCGAGCACCCCGCCGAGCAGCATCAACGGCAGCGCGACCCACAGGCTCGTCCCGTCCGGCAGGACGTACCGGTAGACCGTGAACGCTCCGAACGCGCCGATCATGAAGATCTCGCCGTGTGCGAAGTTGATCAACTGGATGATGCCGTACACCATCGTGTAGCCCAACGCGATCAGGGCGTACATGGCGCCCAGCACGACCCCGTTGGCCAACTGCTGCACGAACTGGGTGAGCACCCGAACCTCCGCGGACCCGTCACCACACCTGACGGACTACTTGAAGGAGTCGGTGTGGGCCGCCGTCCACTCGCCGCCCTCGACCTTGTAGACCGTGAGGATCTTCGTGGTGTTGTCGCCGAACTGGTCGAACGCCACGTGCCCCGAGGTTCCCTCGAACGACGTGTTCTGCACCGCCTGGATCGTCGCCTCGCGCACGTCCGTGGTGATCTCCGTCGCGTCCTTGAGCGACACCTTCAGCCCGTTGATGATCGCGTTCGCGGCGTCGAAGGCGTAGGCGCCGTACGCCGAGTAGGACTCGCTGAACCCGGCCTTCTGGTAGGCGTCCACGAACGCCTTCGCCGAGTCCAGCGCCTCCACCGGCGCACCCACGCTGGTGCCGAAGTCGCCGACCGAGGTGTCGCCGCCGAGCTCGATGTACTTGGGGTCGACGATGCCGTCGCCGCCCATCAGCGGGATCTTCAGCCCGCGCGCCTTCATCTGCCGGCTCAGCGGGCCGCCCTGGGGGTACTCCCCGCCGTAGTAGAGCAGGTCGGGCTTGGCCGCCGCCACCTTGGCGATCACCGACGAGTAGTCGGTGTCATCCGGGTTGATCGTCTGCTCGGAGACCACCTCGCCGCCGAGCGCCTTGAACTCCTTGGTGAACTGCGCCACCAGGCCCACGCCGTACGTCTTCTTGTCGTTGATCGTCGCGATCTTCTTGATGCCGAGCGTGTTGTAGACGTAACGCGCGCCGAACGGCCCCTGGATCGCGTCGGTGGTGCAGGTGCGGAAGTAGTTGTGGTAGGGCCGCTTCGGGTTGTCCAGGTCCTCGCCCATGGTCAGCGCCGGGCCGGTGTTGCCGGGCGACACCTGGACGATGCTCGCCTTGTCGAGCACCGGCATCACGTTCTGGGCCACGCTCGAGTTGTACGTCCCGACCACTCCGGCGATCGCCGGGTCGTCCGCCAGCGTGCTCGCCGCCTGCTGGCCCACCTGCGGAGTGGCCTGGTCGTCCTCCGCCCGCAGTTCGATCTTCCAGCCGGGGAGCGCGTTCTGCTCGTTCGCCTGGCGGATCGCCAGATCGACCGAGTTGCGGATGCCCAGCCCGATCGCCGACAGGTTGCCGGTCAGCGGCGCGATCACTCCGATCTTCACGACCTTCTGCCCGTCGGCGGCGCCGCCGTCGGACTCGTTCGCCCGCGTCCCGCACGCCGCCAGCGCCAGGGCCCCGACGACCAGCAGAGCGCCGCTCCTGAGAAATGCACGCTGACGCACGGTTTCCTCCGCAAGTTATTCATGAGGGGAAGGGGAGATCGCGAGACGATGTGAGGACGGTACTCGCGATGCGAGCCGGCCTAGCCGGGTCGTTCCAAACCGTTACTCTTGCGTTATTTCTTGTCATGACCGGAAGTCGTGCCGCCGGGACGGCGGCCGCAGGTCCCGTTCCCGCATGGCCGATCCGGTGGTCGCCGTGACCGGGACACCCGTCCCTTGGGCGTAGGGTCTATCCGAAGGGGGGTCAGGTGCCGCGCGTCCGAGAGCTGGAGGTCTTCAGGATGACCCTGCCGTACGGCAGGCGTCCGGAGACCACGCTGGTCAAAATCACGGACTACGGCGGCGCGACCGGCTGGGGCGAGGCCCTTGGGACGGCTCCCGGGGTGGAGCGGTCGCTTCCCGCCCTCGTCGGCGTCGACTGGGAGCACCCGGCGGAGCTGGGGGAGATCCCCGGCGGGTCGGCCGGGGACATGGCGGTCTGGGACCTGTGGGGCCGGATGAACGGCGTCCCGCTCGCGCACGCCCTCGGCGGAAGCCGCACCTCCCTGATCGGCACCGTGCGGCTGGCGGCCGACCGCTCGCTGGAAAGCATGATCGCCCGGGTGAACCGGCACGTCTGCGCGGGTTACGGGCATGTGACGCTCGACGTCTACCCGGGCTGGGACGTCGAGCCGCTCCGGGCGGTCCGCGCCGCCTATCCGGGCCTGGCCATCGCCGTCGACGGGCACGGCGCCTATACCGGGACGGGCCAGCTCGAGGCGCTGGACGCCTACGGCGTCGTCGCCATCGAACGCCCGTTCAAGGACCTGCTGACCAGCGCCGACCTGCAGGACCGGGTGGCCGCGGCGGTGGCGGTCGAGGTCGGCTCGGCGGCAGAGCTGGACGAGGCGGTGGGCCTGAAGGCAGGTCGCGCGCTGCTGCTGCGCCCGGCGCTGATCGGCTCGCTCGGCGCCGTACGGCTCGTGCACGATCACGCGGTCGCCGCCGGATGGGACATCATCTGCGCCGGTGGGCACGGCGCGGGGCTGGCCCGTGCCGCCACCGTGGCGGTGGCGAGCCTGCCGGGCTGCTCGATGCCGAGCGACGTGGCCGAGCCGCCGCGAAGCGCCCAGGTCGTCCTCCCGCCCGTCGACGCGTCGGGTGGCGTCGTCGCCGTGCCGCTCACCCAGCCGGGCCTCGGCCACACCGTGGACGAGTCGCGGGTACGGCGCCTCGCCCGCGAGTCCTTCCGAGTCTGAACCCGCCCCGCATCCCTCCCGTGATCTTGCGTTTTCTCGCAGATCACCCTCCTGACCTGCGTTGATCCATCTCGTGATCTTGCAGTTTCTCGCACGCGGGCCGTCTGGGCCGCACCTATGTATTTCGTGATCTTGCAATCGCAAGTGCAAGATCATCAACGATATTTCCGCTGCTCAGGGCATGTGTCTGCGAGGAAATGCAAGATCACGAACATGAAATCCCTGCTCACGGCTCTTCCTGCGAGTATTCGAAAGATCACGGCGTGGGGGAGGGGGTGGCTTGACGTCAAGTTGACTTGATGTAGGACGGTGGACTTCCCAACGATGAGAGGAAGATCCATGAAGGTCGCCTATGTCACGAAGCCCGGTGGACCGGAGGTACTCCAGACGCGTGAGGTTCCCGACCCCGTGCCCGGCGCGGGTCAGGTACGGGTACGGGTGCGCGCGGCGGGGGTCCAGCCGTTCGACCTTGCCGTCCGCGCTGGGTGGCGACCGCCGTACGCGACCGGTGAGCTGCCGCCCATCCCGGGCAACGAGTTCGCCGGAGTGATCGACACCGTCGGGGACGGCGTGACCGGCTGGCGGCCCGGTGACGAGGTGCTCGGTTTCACTTTGCTCGGCTGCTACGCCGAGTTCGTGGTGGTCGGCGCCGACCAGATCGTCGGCAAGCCGTCCTCGATGTCGTGGGAGGTCGCCGGTGGGTTCACCGCGGGGGCGCAGACCGCGGAGATCGCCTGGGAGGAGGTACGGCCCGGGCCGGGAGACGCGGTGCTGATCCACGCCGCCGCCGGGGCCGTCGGCGGCTTCGCCGTACAACTGGCCCGGTTGCGCGGCGCGCGAGTGATCGGCACGGCGCGCTCAGATCACCACGACTACCTGTGCCTGCTCGGCGCGGAACCCGTCGACTACCGGTCGGACCTCGTCGGGCAGGTGCGCGCTCTGGCGCCCGACGGCGTCGACGTCGTCCTCGACGGCGCCGGGCGTGAGGCGCTGGCGGCCACGCTGGAGCTGGCCAGGGACCTCACCCGGACCCGCACGATCTATGAGCACGAGGAAGGCCCGAAGGTCGGGGTCGCCACCCTCTCCGGCGCCCGCTCCGCGGAACGCCTGGGTCACCTGGTCGAGCTGTACGCCAAGGGCGAGATCACCTCGCTGATCCGCTCGACGTACCCCCTGGACCGCGCCGCCGACGCCCATCGCGAGCTCGGTACGGGGCACGGGCGCGGCAAGATCGTGATCACCATGTCCTGATCGTCATGGCCGCCGGGGAAGGCGCCGCGCCCCGGTGCCTTCCCTGCCGAGCACGTCTTCGGGGTTGGAGTAGGGGCAGGACCGCAGCGACAGGCAGCCGCAGCCGATGCAGTCGGAGAAGCGGTCCCGCAGTGCGGTGAGCTCTTCGATCCTGGTGGTCAGATCGTCATGCCACTGGCGTGCCAGCCGGGCCCAGTCGCGTTTCGTGGGCACGCGCTCCCGGGGTAGCTGGTCAAGCGCTTCCCTGATCTTCTCCAGCGAGACGCCCACCCGCTGCGCAGCGCGGATGAACGCGATCAGCCGCAGCGTGTCACGGGTGTACTCGCGCCGGTTCCCGCTCGTGCGGCGACTCCGGATGAGCCCCACGCTTTCGTAGTAATGCAGCGTGGAGACGGCGACACCGGCCCGCTCGGCGATCTGTCCCGGCTTCAGCCAGATCACACCCGGTTCAAGCTGGGGCATCCGGATCTCCAAACGACTCCGACATCAAGCCGACTTGATGTGTCGAGTCTAGCCACACCACCTCGCGCACAGAATGACAGGCAGCAGTGAGCACATCATCAATCGTCGCCGCCGACGGGGCGGCTACGCGGTCACGGCTCTGGACGGCACGCACCTGGCCGGTCATCGCCGGCATCCTCGTGCTGATGACCTTCATCGCGTTCGAGTCCGTGTCGATCTCCACGGTGCTCCCGGTGATCGTCGACGACCTCGGCGCGCGGGCATGGTACTCGCTCGCGTTCGCCGCGACCCTGACCACGGCCCTGATCGGAATGATCGTCGGCGGCGACTGGGCCGACCGCAGCGGCATCACGTCGCCGCTCGCGATCGGCGGCGGTCTCTTCGTCACCGGCCTCGCCCTCTGCGCGGTGGCGCCGGACATGGCCGCCTTCGTCGTCGGGCGGCTGCTTCAGGGACTCGGCGGCGGCATCGACTCGGTGCTGCTCTACGTCATCGTCGCGAAGGCCATTCCCCAGGCCGCGCACGCGCGCATGTTCGGCCTGCTCACCGCCGCCTGGATCCTGCCGTCGATGGTCGGCCCCCTGGTCGCGGGCGCCTTCGTCGAGGTGGCGCACTGGCGCGTGCTGTTCGCCGTGGTGGGTCTCGGCGCCGGGGCCGCGCTCGCCATCCTGGTGGTCGCGACCCGGCGTCACAGCACCCGGGCGGACACCCGGCGCGTGCCTGTCTTCGGCCGACGCGGGTGGTGGGCCGTCGCCACGGCGGCCGCGCTGCTCGCCGTCCACGTGGGGGGTCAGCGACCCATGCCGCAGCTCTACGGCTGGCTCGGCATCGGCGTCGTCGCCCTGATCGTGGCGGGAGCCCGGCTTCTGCCCGGGGGAACGCTGCGCGGCCGCCCCGGGGCGCCGCGATTGATCGCGCTGCGCGCCATGCTGGGGGCCGCCGTCGCCGCCACCGACGTTTATCTTCCGCTCTACCTCCAGCAGGAGCGCGGCCTGCGGCCGGCCCTCGCCGGTCTCGTCGTCGCGGTCGGCGCTCTCGGCTGGGCGGCGGGCGCCTGGCTCCAGGGGCGGTTCGCGGAGCGTGCCGGGTCGGCGGTCCTGCTGCGCTGGGCGGCCGGACTCGTGCTCGTCGGCCCGATCGGCGCGGCATTCATGATCGGGGGCCTCGTGCCGATCGGAGCCGTCGCCGTGAGCGGCGTCGTCATGGGGGCCGGCATGGGCCTCGCCTACCCGGTGATCACTTCGGCCACGCTCGCCCTCGCGCCACCGGATCTCCACGGCTACTACAGCTCCTCGCTCCAGGCCGGTGAAAGCATCGCGGCCTCGGCGTTTCTCGCGTTCACCGGGGTCGTCCTCACGTCGATCGCCGGCACGGGCGGCTACCTCACCGCCTACACGCTGATCGGGCTCACCGCGCTGCTCGCGTCGCTGACCGGCCGGCGCGCGCTCCACGCCGTCTAGGCAGCGCCGCAGCCGTCGGAGATCGGGGCGGTGGCGGACGGCGCCGCCGAGGCCCGCGCACGCCGCTTGGGGGAGGGACGCGGCTCGATCGCCTTGGCGGTGAGCTCGCGGATGCGGCCCCAGTCGGGATGGACCGTACTGATCATCGGCGGCATGAACTGCAGGCTCCTCACCTCGGCCCGCTTCACCTTCCACGCGAGCGGCACCAGGTGCTCCAGCATGGGCCGGGGGATGTCCGTACGGATGATCCCGCGGGCGATCGCGGCGATCTCGGTGAAGCGGCGCAGCACGGCCGCCGGGTCGGCCTGGGCGAGCAGCGCGTTGAACACGCAGCGCTGTCTGCGCATGCGGGCGAAGTCGTCGCTGAAGGTGCGGGACCGGGCGTACCACAGCGCCTCGGCGCCGCTGAGCCGCCGGGTGCCCGCCGGGAGCAGACCCTCGTCGTACCGGCCGAACACGATGTCGTGGTCGATGGTGAGGACGAGGCCGCCGAGCGCGTCGATGATCTTCGCGAAGCCCCAGATGTTGACCAGCGCGTACCAGTCGATCGGGATGCCGAGCGTGTACGCCACGGTCTGCTTCAGCGTCTCGGCCCCCATGCCGCGGCGTCCGCCGAACAGCTCGGGGTGATCGTCGGCGTACTGCCACACCGAGAACAGCAGGTCCTCGCGCCAGCCCGGCTTCGACTCGGGCAGCTCGAAACCGTAGGGGAAGCGGCGCTCCATGGGGCTGCCCGGGGGAAAGCGGACGTGCTCCAGGTTCCTCGGCAGGCCCAGCAGCACCGTCTCGCCGGTGCGGACGTCCACGCTCGCCACGTTGATGCTGTCGGTCCGCACGCCGATGCGGTCGCGGCCCCAGTCGCCGCCGAGCAGGAGCACGTTGATCCGCTCGCGGCCCACCCAGGGATCGCCGCTCCGCGGGCCGGTGACCGGCGTGCCGAAGACCGAGTCGAGAGTCTGCCGGGAGACGGTCAGATATCGGGCGGCGAGCGCGAACGGCGCCGCCGAGGCCACCGCGAGCACCCCGGCGATCAGCCCGGTGGCGACCTGTCCCGAGTACGGCAGCCGCCTCGGCCGCAGCACGAAGTACGAGTGGAGGACCAGGCAGAACCACGCGACGGCGGCGGCCCCGGCGACCGCGGCGATCTGGCTGAGCCAGTTGAGCGCCCGCCCGGCCAGCCCGGCGTCCGCCCCGGCGGCCACCAGGATCACGGTGGTGACGGCCGACAGGTGGCAGACGAGCAGCATTGTTCCGGTGCGCCGCCAACCGGCCCGCAGGTGCGCGACGCCCGGCAGCACGGCCGACAGCGCCACCCAGCCGATCAGCGCGCCCCGCCCCGTCTCCTCTGGCGCTCTCCGCTCCTCAGTCGCTTCCCGCATCGCCGACACGCCTCAATTGAAGCGGCCACGCCGCGCGAAAACCGGGCTCGTGAGCCGGCTGGGAGAGTCGGTACCGCCATTTGACCGTCACCAGGGAATGGCGAACAGCCCGAAGTAGGCGGCCGTGAGCAGCAGCAGCCCGGTGCCGCCGAGGACGCCCGCGAGCACGCTGCGCTGCCAGCGCGTGGGCTCCCACCCGGCGCGCAGCGCGGTCATGACGGCCACCGCCGCCGTCACCTCCTGCATCAGCATCACCACGGCGAGCAGCCGTACGACCAGCCATCCTGCCTGCACGGCGGGCCACGCGCCGGCCTGGTTGACCGAGAACAGCACGATCAGCGTGATGAAGGCGATGACCGCGGCCAGCTCACCCAGGCCGACCCAGGCCATCCGGCGCAGCCGTCGCCGGATGGCCGGCCACATCTCCAGGTCCGTCTGGAGACGTGGGTCGCGACCCCGCAGCCGGACGACCATCTCGGTGACCGGGGCGGCGACGTAGCCGACGGCGGCCAGGCAGAGCGTCAGCCACAGGATCGAGGTGTGGCCGTACCATGGCGCGGCCGGCACATCGCTGGCCTCGTACCGCTGCACCGGGGTCGCCCCGGCGATCGCCGCGGCCGGCGTGGCCGTACGCGGCAGGTCCTTGATCCAGTTGGCGAGCGTCGGCAGGTAAGCGGGCGCGTACGGCCCGCCGCCGATCCGCATCGCGTGATCGGCACCGGCGAAGAAGCGGATCGTGTAGTCGGGGTTGCCGCCGTCGCGTAGCGCGTTGACCAGCGTTTCCGTGCTCTCCACGAACGGGATCGACGGGTCGTCGGTGCCGTACAGGGCCAGGACCGGCTGCTTGATCCCGCGCAGCGCGGGGACCCCGTCGTGGCGGAGGAACTCGAAGCCCACCCCGCCCATCGCGCGGGTGAGCAGGTCGCGCACGCCCGGCGGGGCGTGCAGGCGCAGCAGCTGCTCGTTCAGCGCCCAGGCGACCTGCCGCATCGGCGACACGTTCGGTGAGGACACCAGCACCACGAAGGCCGCCTCGCCGGTGCCGGCGGCGATCGGCGCGACCCAGCCGCCCTCGCTCACGCCCCATAACCCCGCCCTGGCCGGGTCGACGTCGGCCCGCTGCCGCAGCACCCGCAGCATGCGCAGGGCGTCGTCGGCGAGCAGGGAGAAGTCGCGGGTGGGAAAGGAGTAGCCGACCGTGCGCTTGTCATAGGCGAGCGTGACGATGCCCGCCCTGGCCAGCCACTCGGCCTGCTGGTCGAACTCGGATCCGTTGCCCGACCCCGAGCCCTGCACGAACACCATGGCGGGATGCCTGCCCGGCGTCAGCGGATATCTGATGACGGCCTTCAGCGTCTCGTGGCGGGCCGGCACCGTGATCGTCTCGGTGCGGATCGGCGCGTTCGCGGCGACCGGGCGGGTCTCGCTCGCGGGCTGCGGCGGCAGGGAGTGGAAGCTCTCCGAGGCCGCCAGCGGCGCGGGGTCGAACGTCGGAGGCGAGAGCACGTAGCCGAGCGTGGCCAAAACCACCATCAAACTGCCGGCGATCATCCCGATCGTCCCCCGGCCGACGCTCATACCCCATCTCCCGGTACGACTTCGATACCGAATCCAGATTAAGTCATTACTCGATCGACGAGGAGGTAGCCGCCGGCGCCGAGGGCGGCCACGGAGACGAGCAGGAAGAGCACGACCCAGAAGGCGCCGGGGACGCGGGTGAGCCGGGCGAGCTGGTCGGCGTCGGAGTCCGGGGCGCGGCCGCGGCTGCGCTTGGATCGCAGCTCCAGGATCGGGCGCACCCCGCCGAGCAGCAGGAACCACACCCCGATGTGCGCGCAGACGGCCCGCACCTCCGGCGGGGCGAACCAGGTCAGCGCGAAGATAGCGCCGCCGACGACGAGCAGCGACACGGCGCCGAAGACGTTCCTGATCATCAGCAGCATGCAGGCCAGCAGCGCGATCACGGCCCATAACAGGAGCGTGACGTGCCCGTCGGCCAGCAGCCAGGCGGCGCCCAGCCCGATCAGCGACGGCGCGATGTAGCCGGCCGCCGCCGTGATGATCATGCCGGGTCCGGTCGGTCTGCCCCTGGTCAGCGTCAGGCCCGAGGTGTCGGAGTGGAGCCGGATGCCCTTCAGCCTGCGCCGGGTCAGCACGGCCGCCAGCGCGTGGCCCCCCTCGTGCGCGATCGTGATCAGCCCGCGGGAGGCGTGCCAGGCCGGGCCGTACGCCACGAGCGCGAAAGCGGCGAACCCGGAGAGCACGACCAGCCACAGTGGGGGCGGGGGCTGGATCGAGGTCAGTTCGTGCAGGTTCAGGGGGACACCTCCGCCCTGCATCGTACGACGGCTTCGCGAAAGGCGACGGGCGCCCGCCGGTGATGGCGGACGCCCGTCGGAGTGCGGGTGTGGGTCAGCGCCTGACCCACACGTAGTCGCGGTGGGAGTACGAGCGCTTGGCCTCGTCGTTGCCGGAGAAGACGACCCGCCAGGTGCCGGCCAGCGACGCCTTCGTCTTGGTGTAGAACTTGCCGGAACCGTTGGTCCGGGTGCTCTTCACCGACTTCCAGTGGTGGCTGCCCGCCTTCTTGAACTGCACGGTGACCTTCTGGTGGCCGAAGCCCACCCAGCCGCGCTCCCAGATCTGGAGCGTGCCCCGGAAGTACATGGTCCGGCCGCGCTTGACGGGTTCGGGACCCGCGTTGAACTTGACGATGCGGGTGGCCGACCGCGGAATCACCACGACCGGCGGCTCGGACGCCCGCACGCGCACGTGGTCGGCCTGGCTCACCGATCCCCGCACGCCCTTGGCGCCGGCGTACTCGGCCCGCCACCAGCCCGAGGCGGTGGCGGTCACGTCGGCCTGGAACCGGCCGCGGTGGTCGGTCCGGTCGGAGGTGACGTACCGCCAGCCGTAGCCGCGGTCGGGCCTGAACATGATCTTCACGAGCTGACCGCGGTGGCCGTCCCGGTTCCACCGGTCGCCGACCTGCAGCGTGCCGCGCAGGCGGAGGGTCCCGCCGTCCACGACGGGCTCGGGGGAGGCGTCGAACCCGGTGATGCGGCTGTCGCGCACCGAGGCTCTGACGTCGACGCGGTCGCTGTCGCTGACCGCGGCATCGGCGTCGGAGGTCCCCGCGAACTCGGCCCGCCACCAGCCGGACCGCCAGGCCCGCTCGGTGATCCAGAACCGGCCGCTGGAGTCGGTCGTGACCGTGCCGACCTTGCCATAGGAGCCGCCGCCGAACGGCTTGAAGGCGAGGTCCACCTGCTGGCCGCCGTAGCCCTTCCACGCCGGGCCCTGCCGGTACTTCAGCGTGCCGCGAAGGTGGACCCTGTCACCCCGTCCGACCACGTCGGGTGAGGCGTCGAAGTCCAGGCTCGTCGCCCGCTGGACCTTGACCTGGACCTGGAACGACAGGTCGGCCTCAACCGACTCGCCGTCCTTGATCGCCGTCGCCACGAGCTTCCACGTGCCGGGCCTGTCGGCGGGCGTGAACGTGCGCTTCGCCGTGTAGACGCCCGCGCCGGTGACGCTGATGGAGCCGAAGTTGACGGTGTCGCCGCCCGCGTCGACGAGCCTGGCCGAGCCGCTCGTGCCGGCGGCGGTCGTGAAGGTGAACGTCGCAGCCGTGCCCGCGTCGGTGCTGACGATCACGGGGTTGGGCGACACCGCCAGGCCGTCCGGCGCGGGGGGCGCCGTGGTCGCGGCGGCGGGCGGCGCGATGAGCATCGCACCGGCCATGGCCGCCGCCGCGACCACGGCATGAATGCGTTTGAACATTTGCCGGCCTTCCTTGTGAGGGTGCTTGGTGCTGGCCAATCAGGAGACGTCCGGATAACGGGGAAGGTTCAACGGGGCGACTTATCGTCATCAATCCGTGTCAAAAGAATCGCTCCACGGACGATGGTCGGAGTCCTGCGACATAATCGGGCTTGTGACGCGGGACGCTGTGGAGACGCACTTCGCCGAGGCCGTCGGGGCGCTGACGCCGGGGCCGCCGAAAGACCCGGCACTTCCGGTACGGCCGGGCACGACGCTGACCGGGGTGATGTGCCGGGAGATCTTCGCGGTCCAGCTCGCCAGTCGTCTCCTCGACGTCGCCGCCCGCGTGCTGCGTGAACAGGACGAGGGTTTCTACACGATCGGATCGGCCGGCCACGAGGGCAACGCCGCGGTCGCCGCCGCGACACGCGTGTCGGATCCCGCGCTGCTGCACTACCGCTCGGGGGCCTTCTACCTGACCCGGTCGGCCCAGGCGGGACGGCTGGCCGAGGAAGGTCTGCGCGACGTGCTCCTCGGGCTGACCGCCTCGGCCGAGGAGCCGATCGCCGGCGGGCGGCACAAGGTGTTCGGCCACCCCGACCTCGCGGTGATCCCGCAGACCTCCACGATCGCCAGCCATCTGCCCAGGGCCGTCGGTGTGGCCTTCGCCATCGAGCGGGCCCGTGTGCTCGGCGTGCCGTCCAGGTGGCCGGCCGACGCGATGGCCGTGTGCGGCTTCGGCGACGCCTCGGTCAACCACGCCTCCGCGCTCACCGGGCTGAACACCGCGGCCTACGGCCGGTTCCGCGGGCTGCAGATGCCCGTTCTGTTCGTCTGCGAGGACAACGGCATCGGGATCAGCGTGAAGACCCCGCCGGGGTGGGTGGAGCAGGCCGGGCACCCGCTGCTGGAGCACTTCACCGCCGACGGCTGCGATCTCGCGGATGCCTACGATGTGGCGCGCCGGGCCGTCGACCACGTCAGGTCCACCAGAAGCCCGGCGTTCCTGCACCTGCGCACCGTGCGCCTGATGGGACACGCCGGATCCGACGTGGAGATCGCCTACCGGACCCGCAGGGAGATCGCCCAGGACCTGGAGCGCGATCCCCTCGTCGGTACGGCACGGCTGCTCGTCGAGGCCGGTCTCGCGCTGCCGGACGAACTGCTCACCCGCTACGAGGCCGAGCGCGACCACGTGCTCAAGCTTGCGATGGAGTGCACCCGCCGGCCGCGGCTGAGGTCGGCGGAGGAGGTGATGGCGCCGATCGCGCCGCGCCGTCCCGGCGTGGTCGCCGCCGAGGTGGCTCGGGTCGCTCCGGAGCGGGAGCGGGCGTTCGACACGCTGCCGGAGCTGGAGGGCAAGCTGACCTTCGCCCAGGCCGTCAACCGGGCGCTGGCCGACGCGATGGCGCTCGACCCGGAGATCGTCGTGTTCGGGGAGGACGTGGCGCGCAAGGGCGGGGTGTACGGCGTGACGCGGGGGCTGCTGCGCAGGTTCGGCGCGGAGCGCGTCTTCGACACCCTGCTCGACGAGCAGGCCATCCTCGGCCTCGCGCTGGGCGCAGGGGTGTCCGGGCTGCTGCCGGTGCCCGAGATGCAGTACCTCGCCTATCTGCACAACGCGCTCGACCAGATTCGCGGCGAGGCGGCCACGATGCAGTTCTTCTCGCAGGGCGCGTATCGCAATCCGCTCGTCCTGCGCGTGGCGTCATATGCGTATCAAAAGGGCTTTGGGGGACATTTCCACAATGATTCCTCAATTGCCGCATTGCGGGATATTCCTGGCATTATTCTCGCGTCACCGTCCCGGCCGGACGACGCCGCCGCGATGCTGCGGACCTGCCTCGCCGCGGCCCGCGTCGACGGGAGCGTGTGCGTCTTCCTGGAGCCGATCGCCCTCTATCACACCCGCGACCTGTTCGAGAAGGGCGACGGCGGCTGGCTCGCGCCGTACGCGCCGCCCGCCCGCTGGGCGGAGACGCACGTGCCCGTCGGCCGGGCCCGTTCGTACGGCGAGGGCCGGGACCTGACCATCGTCACCTTCGGCAACGGGGTCAGGATGAGCCTGCGTGCCGCGGTGAAGCTCACCGCCGAGGAGATCGGCTGTCGCGTGCTCGACCTGCGCTGGCTCGCGCCGCTGCCGGTGGCGGACCTCCTGCGCGCCGCGGAGCTCACCGGCCGGGTGCTGATCGCCGACGAGACCCGCCGCACCGGCGGCGTCTCGGAGAGCGTGATGGCGGCGCTGCTCGACAGCGGCTTCACCGGCCCGATCGCCCGGGTCACCTCCCGCGACAGCTTCGTCCCGCTCGGCCCGGCGGCGCAGACCGTGCTGATGTCCGAGGCCGACATCGAGCGGGCCGCACGCGAGCTCCTCAAGAGATAGAACGGGTGCTGTGGGCGTGACCGGGACGTGGCAGGAGGGCTTCGAGGAGCACCGGGGGCACCTGTGGAGCGTCGCCTACCGCATCCTCGGCACGGTCGGCGACGCCGACGACGCCGTCCAGGAGGCCTGGCTGAGGTGGCGGGACAGCGACCACGGGTCGGTGGCCGACCGGCGCGGTTATCTGACCACCATCGTCAGCCGGATCTGCTTCGACCTGCTGACCTCGGCGCGGTCGCGCCGGGAGACCTACGTCGGTGAGTGGCTTCCGGAACCGGTGCTCGCTCAGGACGGGCCGGAAGACCGCGTCATCATGGACGAGTCGGTCGGCATGGCGCTGCTCGCCGTCATGGAACGGCTGACCCCGGCGGAGCGGACCTCGTTCGTCCTCCACGACGTCTTCGCCGTGCCGTTCGACGAGATCGCCGCCATCATCGGCCGCACCCCCGAGGCCGTGCGGCAGCTCGCCTCGCGCGCCCGCCGCCGGGTCAACGACTACGCCCCCCGGCGGTCCGCCGACCCGTCGGCCCACCGGAAGGCGGTCGAGGCGTTCATCGCGGCCGCGACCTCCGGCGACCTGCCCGCCCTGGTCGCGGTGCTCGACCCCGATGTCGTCTGGCGCGCCGACGGCGGCGGCGTCGTCTCCGCCGCCCGTCTCCCCGTCACCGGCGCCGAGAAGGTGTCGAGGCTCGTGCTCGGTCTGGTCTCCCGCTGGTACGCGGGCACGGGGATGTCCGTACAGGTCCGCACGGTCAACGGCCGGGCCGGCCTGGTGCTCGTCGAGCCGTCGGGTGCGGTGAACAGTGTCGCCGCATTCACGGTCGCCGACGGCCGTATCACCGAGGTGGACGTCGTCCTCAACCCGGACAAGCTGCGCCATCTTCGGGTGTGACACGCCTCATAGTCACATCGGCCGCCGCTGCCGGGTCCTCCTTGCAGAACCAAGGAGGCACACATGGCTCAGCACATCGTCGTCATCGGGGCGGGTTACGCGGGCATGACCACCGCGCTGCGGGTGGACCGGCGCCACCGGGTCACGATCGTCAGCGCCGAGGATCACTTCACCCAGCGCATCCGGCTGCACGAACTGGCGGCGGGCCGGCCGAGCGTGACCGTTCCGCTGGCCGAGCTGACCCGCGGCACGGGCATCACGACGGTGACCGCCCGGGTGACCGGCCTCGACCTCGACGGGAAGCGAGTGCGGACGCACGACGGGCGGGAGATCGGCTATGACACGCTCGTCTACGCGCTGGGCAGCCGCACCGACACCGATGTACCCGGGGTGAGGCGGCACGCCTACACGGCCGAACGGGCGGTGGAGCTCAGGAAGCGGCTCGGCGACGGCGGCGCCGGGGATCTCGTGGTGGTCGGCGGGGGACTGACCGGTGTCGAGCTCGCCGCCGAGCTGGCGGAGGCCTATCCCGCCTGGCGGGTGGCGCTGGTCACCGGCGGTGAGCCGGCCCCGGGGCTGTCCGAGAAGGGGCGGGCGCACCTCGCCGGGGTGCTCGGCCGGCTCGGTGTGCGGGTCCACGCGCACACCCAGGTCGCGGGCGTCGACGAGGGGCGGGTGCGCACCGACGCGGCGGACATCCCGGCCGACGTGGTCGTGTGGGCCGCCTCGTTCTGCGTGCCGTCGCTGGCCGCCGAGTCCGGTCTGGCCGTGGACGAGCGGGGGCGGGTCCTCGTCGACGACACCCTGCGCTCGACGTCCCATCCCGAGGTGTACGCCGTGGGCGATGCGGCGGCCGTCGAGGTGCCGGGCGTGGGCACGCTGCGGATGTCGTGCGCGACCGGGATGCCGATCGGGGCGCACGCCGCCGATGCGATCAACGCGCGGGCCCGGGGCCGTACGCCTCGGCCGTTCCGGTTCCGGTACGTCATCCAGTGCGTGAGCCTCGGCCGCCGCGACGGCCTGATCCAGTTGGTGCGGGCCGACGACACGCCCGGCGACCGGATCGTCACCGGCCGGGCCGCGGCCTGGGTCAAGGAGCTGATCTGCCGTTTCACGGTCGCGTCGCTCCGCCTCGAGCGGCGCAGGCCCGGGAGCTACATGTGGCTGAAGAGCCGGCACGCGGCGGCGATTCCGGCGCCTGCCGCACTCCGGCAGCCCTGATCTCCCGGCCGGGAGCCGCAGGCGGACTGCCGAGGCAGAGCCCGGCCGGGCACGCCGGAGGGGGTGTTGCGTGCCCGGCCGGGGCTTGTGTCGGCGTCAGCGCCTGCCGACGGTGAGGAGTGCCTTGTAGGCGGGCTTGGGAGCCAGTTTGTCGTCCGTGATGCAGGCGGCGCCCTCACCCTCGAACCAGCCGGGCACCCAGGAGTGGCGGTCGGTGAAGCCCCAGACGGTGAACTCGACGCAGCGCTTGTTGGCGGCGCAGGTGGACAGCATCCGCTTGTAGTAGTCGGCCTGGGTGGCGAGCTTCTTCGGCGTCACCGGCAGAACCATGCGCACGTCCGCCTCGGTGATCGCGGCCTCGAGGCCGAGGTCGGTGAACTTGCGCATGATGTTGGGGAAGTCACCCGGGTAGTCGTACTGGATGCCCAGGTGCCCCTGGAAGCCGATGCCGTCGATCCGCACGCCCTTGCGCTGGAGATCCTTGACGATCTTCAGCGTGGTGTCGATCTTCTTGGTGTCCCACTCCAGGTTGTAGTCGTTGATGTAGAGCTTGGCGGAGGGGTCGGCCTGGTGCGCCCAGCGGAAGGCGTCGGCGATATAGCCGGGGCCGAGATGCTTGAGCCAGATGCTGTCGCGCAGCTTGCCGTTGTCGTCCACCACCTCGTTGACCACGTCCCAGGCGCGGATCTTGCCGCGGTATCGGCCGACCTCGGTCTTGATGTGGTCGCGGAGGATCTTGCGCAGTTCCTTGGCGTCGATGCTGCCGTCCTCGACGCCCTCGGTGAGCCAGGTGGGGAGCTGGTTGTGCCAGACGAGGGTGTGCCCGCGCACCTTCTGCCCCCACTTCATGGCGTTCCGGACCAGCAGGTCGGCGTCCGTCCAGTTGTATTCGCCGCGCTCGGGCTCGACCGACTCCCACTTCATCGCGTTCTCGCCGGTGAGATTGGTGAACTCGCGGTTGATCATCCGGCGATAGTCGGTTTCGGTTCTGAACGCGGCAGGGTCGACGGCCGTGCCGATCCGAATTCCGAGCTTGTGCGCCAGGTCGCGCAGATCGTCCGGTGACTTGCCGACGCCGGCGCTCGCCGGAATCGGAGTGACCAGTACGAACGCGACGGCGGCCAGCCCTGCCAGGAGACGTTTCATGCTTCCTCACTTGGATGTCCGGTAACGATCTTGCCGTCCCCCGATGACGACCACGACAAGAGGCTTACTGAAAGTTTCTGGCTACACCCGAGATGTTTCGTGAGATCAAACCGTAGGCTGAACCTACTTGCACGTCAATCTTTCGAAACCTTTCGGTCCCATTTGTCCTGATGGCGACCTCAGACTCGAAGGCGAGGACGCCGACTCGAAGGCGAGGACGCCGACCGCTCAGTGGCCGAGCTCTCCATTCGCACGCACCCCGACCTGCCCTGCGCCTGGATGCGGTAGGAGGATGACGATCACGCCTCTTCCAGGGACATGAGGGCGGTGCGGGCCATCCGGTGCAGGAGCTCGGCCATGGCCTCGGGCGGGAGCTCCCCGGCGCTGTGCGGGGTGGAGTTGAGCAGCCCGAAGACCGCGTGGGTGGCGGCGCGCAGCCGCGCCGGGGCGCAGGCGGGGCGCAACTCGGTCAGTACGGTCACCCATTCCTCGACGTAGAGCCGCTGCAGCCGCCGGATCGCCCGGCGGGCCGGGTCGGGCACGTTGTCGAGCTCGCGCTCGTGCACGCGGATGAGCGCGGGCTCGCCCAACGCGAACTCGATGTGCCCGCGCAGCAGCGCGTCGAGCGCGGCATCCGGCCGGTCGGCCGTGGTCGCCAGCCTGGCCCCCTGCTCGTGCAGCCGCCCGCTGATGTCGAGCAGCATCTCGGCGAGCAGGGCCTCCTTGCCGCTGAAATGCCGGTAGAGGGCGGGACCGGAGACCCCCACGGCCGAGCCGATCTCCTCGATCCGGACCCCGTGGAAGCCGCGTGCGGCGAACAGCTCCGCGGCGGCCGACAGGATCTCGGCGCGGCGATTGCGGGTAGGGGTGGCCATGGGCCCCCATGGTAGACGAAGCAAGTTAATGATGGTTAACATCCGGGCATGAGCACGAGCGGATGGCCGGCCCTGGAGAGCCGGTGCGATCCCGGCGGCGAGCCGTACAAGCGGAACGCCGAGGCCAACGAGCGCCTCGCGGCGGAGCTGCGTGAGCGGCTGGCGGCCGCCGCGCGCGGCGGCTCGGAGCGGGCCCGCGAGCGGCACGTCGGACGCGGCAAGCTGCTGCCCCGGGACCGGGTGGACACCCTGCTCGATCCGGGCGGTCGCTTCCTGGAACTGTCGCCGCTCGCCGCGACCGGCCTCTACGACGACCAGGCCCCGGCCGCCGGGATCATCACCGGCATCGGCCGGATCTCGGGCCGCGAATGCGTGATCGTCGCCAACGACGCCACGGTCAAGGGCGGGACGTACTATCCGATCACCGTCAAGAAGCACCTGCGCGCCCAGGAGGTCGCGCTGCACAACAACCTCCCGTGCGTCTACCTGGTCGACTCCGGCGGGGCGTTCCTCCCCAAGCAGGACGAGGTCTTTCCCGACCGGGAGCATTTCGGGCGGATCTTCTACAACCAGGCCACGATGTCGGCCCGGGGCATCCCGCAGATCGCGGCCGTGCTCGGCTCGTGCACCGCCGGCGGCGCGTACGTCCCGGCGATGAGCGATGAGGCCGTGATCGTCCGCGGCCAGGGCACGATCTTCCTGGGCGGCCCGCCGCTCGTGAAGGCCGCCACCGGCGAGGAGGTCACGGCCGAGGAACTGGGCGGCGGCGAGGTCCACTCCCGCATCAGCGGCGTCACCGACCACCTCGCCGCCGACGACGCCGACGCGCTGCGGATCGTCCGGGACATCGTGGCGACGCTCGGCCCGCGACCGCCCCGCCCGTGGGAGGTCGCCCGCGCCGAGCCGCCCGCCTGCGATCCGCGTGAGCTGTACGGAATCATCCCCACCGACACGCGGACGCCGTACGACGTGCGCGAGGTGATCGCCCGCATAGTCGACGGCAGCCGCTTCCTCGAGTTCAAGGCCGAGTACGGCCCGACCCTCGTCACCGGATACGCCCACATCCACGGCCACCCGGTGGGGATCATCGCGAACAACGGCATCCTGTTCGCCGAGTCGGCGCTGAAGGGCGCCCACTTCATCGAGCTGTGCGACCGGCGCGGCATCCCGCTGGTCTTCCTCCAGAACATCAGCGGCTTCATGGTCGGCAAGGCGTACGAGCACGGCGGCATCGCCAAACACGGCGCGAAGATGGTCACCGCGGTCTCCTGCGCCCGGGTGCCCAAGTTCACCGTGATCATCGGCGGGTCGTTCGGCGCGGGCAACTACGCCATGGCCGGCCGGGCCTACTCGCCGCGTTTCCTCTGGATGTGGCCGAACGCCCGGATCTCGGTGATGGGCGGGGAGCAGGCCGCGACCGTGCTGACCATGGTGGGCGACGCGGACGCCGACGAGATCCGCGCGCAGTACGAGCACCAGGGCAGTCCCTACTACTCGACGGCCCGGCTGTGGGACGACGGGGTGATCGATCCGGCGGACACCAGGACCGTGCTCGGCCTGGCCCTCGGCGCCGCCGCCAACGCCCCGCTCGAACCCGTCGGCTACGGCGTCTTCCGGATGTGAGTGAGCCAGTGATGTTCGCGAGCGTACTCATCGCCAACCGCGGCGAGATCGCGGTCCGGATCATCCGGACGCTGCGGGCCATGGGCGTCCGCTCGGTCGCCGTCCACAGCGACGCGGACCGCGACGCCCGCCATGTGCGCGAGGCCGACCTCGCCGTACGGCTGGAGCGCGGCTACCTCGACATCGACGCCGTCATCGGGGCCGCCCGGGCCGCCGGCGCCGAGGCGGTCCATCCCGGGTACGGATTCCTCGCCGAGAACGCGGAGTTCGCCCGCCGATGCGCCGCCGCCGGCCTGGTGTTCGTCGGGCCGCCGGCCGAGGCGATCGAGGCCATGGGCGACAAGATCCGGGCCAAGGAGACGGTCTCCCGGGCCGGGGTGCCCGTGGTGCCCGGCGGGGCGGAACCGGGCGACGACCTCGTCGAGGCGGCGACCCGGATCGGCTTCCCTGTGCTGGTCAAGCCATCGGCCGGGGGCGGCGGCAAGGGCATGCTGCCGGTGTGGTCGGCCGGCGAACTGCCCGCCGCGCTGGAGTCGGCCCGCCGTACGGCGCTGGCCGCTTTCGGCGACGGCACGCTGCTGATCGAGCGGCTGGTGGAGCGCCCCCGGCACATCGAGATCCAGGTCCTCGCCGACGGCCACGGGAACGCGGTGCATCTGGGCGAGCGCGAGTGCAGCCTGCAGCGCCGCCACCAGAAGATCATCGAGGAGGCGCCCTCGCCGCTGCTGGACGAGCCGACGCGGCGGCGGATGGGCGCGGCGGCGGTCGAGGCGGCCCGGGCCGTGGGCTATGTCGGCGCGGGAACGGTGGAGTTCATCGTCTCCGGTCGCGAGGGGCCGATCGAGTTCTCCTTCATGGAGATGAACACCCGGCTCCAGGTGGAGCACCCGGTGACCGAGATGGTGACCGGGCTCGACCTCGTCGAGCTGCAGCTGCGCATCGCCGCCGGCGAGCCGCTGCCGTTCGGGCAGGACGAGGTGCGGCTGCGCGGCCACGCCGTCGAGGCCCGCCTCTACGCGGAGGACCCGGCCAGGGACTTCCTGCCCACGGGCGGGCGGATCCTGGCCCTGCGCGAACCGGCCGGGGCGGGCGTCAGGGTGGACAGCGGGCTGGCCGAGGGCATGGTCGTGGGCAGCGACTACGACCCGATGCTGGCCAAGGTCGCGGCCTGGGCGCCCGACCGGGCGGGCGCGCTCATCGCCCTCGACCGGGCACTCGGCTCGACCGTGATCCTGGGCGTGACCACGAACGTCGCGTTCCTGCGCGATCTGCTGGGCGACCCCCGGGTGGCCGCCGGGCGGCTCGACACCGGCCTCGTCGAGAGCCACATGGCGGAACGGCACGCCGCGGAAGACCTGACGGGTGAGCCGGTGGCCGTGCCCGAGGAGGTTCTCGCGGCGGCCGCGCTCGTCTTCCAATCGGAGGCGGGCGAATCCTCCGGCGAGTCGCCGGGCGATCCGTGGGACGTCGCGGACGGCTGGCGCATCGGGGAGCGGGCGTGGACCCTCCACCGGCTCGGCGTGCCGGTGCGGGTGCGCGGCCCCGTGGACGACGCGGAGATCGAAGTTAACGGTCGTTCACTCGGCCGGGCGCGGCTGGTGCCGTACGCACACTCTGGGCCGTACGGGAGCGAGGTGGCGGTCACGGTCGGCGGGGTCACCCAGCGCTACGCCGTGGCGAGGGACCGCGACGCGCTCTGGCTCGGCGCGCTGTGGCACGAGGAGGGCGGCCACACCTGGCGGATCACCCGGGCCGAGCCCGGCCGGGACAGCGAGGCGGCCGGTCACGCGGGCGACGGGGTGGTGCGCAGCCCGATGCCCGGGACCGTCCTGGTGGTGAAGGCGGCGGAGGGCGACCGGGTGACCGCGGGCCAGCCGCTGCTGATCGTGGAGGCGATGAAGATGGAGCACACGCTGACCGCTCCGGTCGACGGCGTGCTCGCCGAGCTGCGGGCCAGACCCGGCCAGTCCGTGGAGCTCGACGCGATCTTGGCGAAGGTGACGGCGGTGACGGCATGAAAGTGACGATCTACGAGGTGGGCCCGCGCGACGGCCTGCAGAACGAGTCCGTGACGGTGCCGGTCGAGGTCAAGCGGGAGTTCGTCCGGCGGCTGGCCGAGGCGGGCCTGACCACGATCGAGGCGACGAGCTTCGTGCACCCGAAATGGGTGCCCCAGCTCGCGGACGCCGCCGAACTGCTGGCCGACCTGCCGCGCGCACCCGGTGTCCGCTATCCGGTGCTGGTCCCCAACGAGCGGGGGCTCGACCGCGCCCTGGACTGTGCTCGCAAACACGGGGGGGTCACGGACATCGCGATCTTCGGCAGCGCCACCGAGACGTTCGCGCAGCGGAACCTGAACCGGACTCTGGAGTCCCAGTTCGAGATGTTCGCCCCGGTCGTCGAGCGGGCGCTGGCGGCCGGCCTGCGGGTCAGGGCGTACGTCTCGATGTGCTTCGCCGACCCGTGGGAGGGCCCGGTCGCGCCGGAGCAGGTGGCCCGGGTGGGCCGACGGCTGCTCGACCTGGGCTGCTACGAGCTGTCGCTGGGCGACACGATCGGGGTGGGCACACCCGGTCACGTGGACGCCCTGCTGGACGCCTTCGAGGACGCCGGCGTCGGGCTCGACCGGCTGGCCGTCCACTTCCACGACACCTACGGCCAGGCTCTCGCCAACACCCTCGCGGCCCTGCGCCGGGGGATCACCGTCGTCGACGCCTCCACCGGCGGCATCGGCGGCTGCCCGTACGCGAAGAGCGCCACCGGCAACCTGGCGACCGAGGACCTGGTGTGGATGCTCGACGGTCTCGGCGTGGAGACCGGCGTCGACGTCAGATCACTGGCGGTCACCAGCCTGTGGCTCGCCGACATCCTCGGCCGTCCGAGCCCGTCCCGGGTCGTCCAGGCTCTCGCTAAGGAGTTGTAGAAGATGCTCAAGGACGAGCACATCGAGCTGCGCAAGTCGGTCGAGGAGTTCGCCCGCGAGGTGGTCGCCCCCGTGATCGGGGACTACTACGAGCGGGGCGAGTTCCCCTACGAGATCGTCCGGAAGATGGGCGCGATGGGGCTGTTCGGCCTGCCCGTCCCGGAGGAGTACGGCGGCATGGGCGGCGACTACTTCGCCCTGTGCCTCGCACTGGAGGAGCTGGCCCGGGTCGACTCCTCCGTCGCCATCACGCTGGAGGCGGCGGTCTCGCTGGGCGCGATGCCCCTCCTGCGGTACGGCACGGCCGAGCAGAAGGAACGGTGGCTGCCGAAGCTGGCGTCGGGGGAGCGGCTCGGGGCCTTCGGCCTGACCGAGCCGGGGGGCGGGACCGACGTGCCCGGCGGCATGCGGACGACGGCCGTCCTCGACGACGGCCAATGGGTGATCAACGGGTCCAAGGCGTTCATCACGAACTCGGGGACCGACATCACCGCTTTCGTCGCGGTCGCCGCGATCACCGCCCGCGAGGGCCGGCGACCGGAGATCTCCACGATCATCGTCCCCTCGGACACGCCGGGCCTCACGGTGTCGAAGAAGTACTCCAAGGTGGGCTGGTCGGCCTCCGACACCCGTGAGCTGTCGTTCACCGACTGCCGCGTGCCGGAGGAGAACCTTCTCGGCGAGCGCGGCCGGGGCTACTCGCAGTTCCTGCGTACCCTCGACGAGGGGCGCGTCGCCATCGCCGCCCTGTCGGTGGGCCTGGCCCAGGGGTGCATCGACGAGTCGCTGCGCTACGCGCGTGAGCGTACGGCCTTCGGCCGGACGATCGGCGGTTTCCAGGCCATCCAGTTCAAGATCGCCGACATGGAGGCCAGGGCGCACACGGCGCGGCTCGCCTACTACCACGCGGCCGAGCGAATGCTGGCCGGCCTGCCGTTCAAGAAGGAGGCCGCCATCGCCAAGCTCGTCTCGTCGAACGCGGCGATGGACAACGCCCGCGACGCCACCCAGATCTTCGGCGGCTACGGGTTCATGAACGAGTTCCCCGTCGGCAGGTTCTACCGGGACGCCAAGATCCTGGAGATCGGCGAGGGCACGAGCGAGGTGCAGCGCATGCTCATCGCCCGGGAACTCGGCATGGACGCGTGAGCCGGTCTTTTGGGGAGGTGACGGTCGGGTCTTTTCGGAAGTGATCCGTCTCACCGTGACTTGCGGCGAATGGACGTGTCCGCCCGGCGAAACCTAGAGTCTTCCCATGACGTCTGGTCAGCTGATGTTCCGTAAGGCCGAGAAGTCCGATGCGGACCAGATTTTCGCGCTGGCGCGGGAGTTCGCCCTGACGTTCCGTCCGGAGCGTGCGTCGTTCGACGCGGCCTTCCCGCAGCTCCTCGAGAACGAGGACACGCTGCTGATCGTGGCCACGCTCGACGGAGCGGTGCGTGGCTACCTGCTCGGTTTCTCGCATCTCACGTTGTTCGCCAACGGCCCGGTCGCCTGGGTGGAGGAGGCGATGATCGAGAACAAGTACCGGCGCCACGGCATCGGCCGCAGGCTGCTCGAGGAGTTCGAGACGTGGGCGCGCTCGCGTGGAGCCGGCTACGTGGCGATGGCCACCCGCCGGGCGGCCGAGTTCTACGGCGCCCTGGGGTACGAGGTCGCCGGCACCTACTACCGCAAGATGTGCAACTGACCCCCATCCTTTCCAGAACTCCCCCCGTGATCTTGCGAATACTCGCACGGAGGTCGCTCCACCTGCGGCTTTGCCGTACGCGATCTTGCAGAATCTCGCACATTGTCCAATCTGCCTGCGGTTTCACCATTCGTGATCTTGCACTCGACACTGCAAGATCACGAATGGTGAAACCGCAGGTCAATGGACATGGCTGCAAGGTTCTGCAAGATCATGGCAGGTGAATGGCCAGGTCAGGCGGCCCGTCTGCGAGCATTCGCAAGATCACGAGGGGACGGAGGTGAGCTGGGCGTCGAGGCGGTAGCCGTCCACGGTGACGTAGACCGAGTCGCCCGGCTGGGCGTTCAGCCGCATCAGGACGGGCTGGAGGGAGTCGAAGACCGGCTGCCGGTCACGCCAGACGAGCACGACCGCGTTGTCCCCGGGGCCGGTGACCGACAGCAGCGTGCCGGGACGCATGCCGAGCTGGGCGGCGTACCCCTCGGGGACGGCCACCGGCTCGCCCCGCAGGTGCCCACTGGTGACGTCGATCCGCTGCCAGCGCCGGGGGTCGGAGGCGGGGCTGGACGCCGGACGGGGATTGGGCACGAGATGCGGCCGCGGCTGCTGGCGCGGCGCCCCGCCGGTGAGCGCGTTGAGCGCGGCCAGCGCGGTCGCCGCGTCGGGCCCGTTGTTCGCCTGTGACGGTATCGGCACCCCGCCCCGGTGGTGATGGTGGCCGTTCGCCCCCGGCGTGCGCCTGGGCAGCGGTGTGGGCTTGTCCGGCTCGGCGGTGGGCGCCTCGGGCCGCGGCATCGACTCCAGCCAGGCGCGCGCCGAGTGCGCCCGGATGCCGAGCCGGCCGAGCAGTTCGATGACGTCGGCGTCGGCCGGTTTGCCGGCCAGCAACTGGCGCGTCTTCTCCCGGAGCCCGATCAGGTCGCCGACGACGAGCCAGCCGTCCTGGAGGCGGCGGTCGGGCATCAGCGTGACGAGCACCCGCCACAGCGGCACGCCGAGAGCCGGCACCTCGACCGGATGGGAGGGGTCGGCGGAGATGAGCTGATCCTGGGTGGCCGCAGCGCCGAGCCACTCGGTCAGCCCGAACAGGTGACCGGTGAGCGGCGCGGAGTCGGGGGAGCGCAGCCAGTGGAGGACGCGCTCCTCGGCGGCCCGCTGCGCGTGGGACAGGGCGTCGCGGTCGACGTTCAGGTTGTGGGCGAGCTCGCGCAGGCCGACCGGTTCCGCCGCGAACAGCCGCTGGGCCGCGACGGCCCTGGTCAGCGGGTCCCAGCCGCGGAACAGCCCGTCCACGAGCACGACCATCGGGTGCTCGCCCGGCGGCGGGGGAGGCTCGGCCGCGGGGGCCGGGGCCGGTGCCGCCGCCTGCGTCGGCACGGCCGGCATCGGCCCGGTCTGCCGCACGGCGGGCATCGGCCCGGTGTGCCGTGCCGTCGGGATCGGCCCGGTGTGCCGTATCGGCCCCGTCTGCGGCGGCGCCTGCTGCGTCGGAGCCGGTGCCGGAGCCGCCTGTGCCGGGGGCGGCGGTGCCGGAGCCGTCTGCGCCTGCTGCGCCGGGACCTGCTGTGGCGGGGCCGGTACGGCCGCCGCCCGGGCTGCGGGCCCCGCCGGGAGGGCCAGATGGCCGAAGACCTCCCGGAAGACGGTGGTGAGAATGACCTCGGGGGCGGCGGGAGCGGCGGGGGCCTGTAGGTCGCAGGGCGTGAGGCGGCGCAGGCGGTACCAGCCGCCCAGACCGTTGACGAGAGAGCGGACCGGTTCCGGCCAGCTGGGCATGGCGGGGTCGACGGCGTGCACCTGAAGCGCGGGGAGCAGATCGGTGAGCGGGAGATGGTCCCAGCGGCCCACCGCCAGCCGTGCGAGCCGTTCGCAGAGCCAGTCGACTCCGGTCGCCTCCATGGCCTGTCTGAGCGTGACGGAGGCCCACCAGCCCCCGGGCAGACGCGGGTCCGCCAGCATTTCGGCCACCTGCTGCGGACGGCTCCAGCGCAGGGCGGGGACCATGTCGCTCAGGCAGATCCTTGACTCGGCGTCCATCGGATTGACCGCACCCTCCCGCGAGTGACGCATGTTGCTAATGGTGCAGCTTACGCCGCTGACGAGCAATTGGTGTCAATAGGATAAAGTTCGCGGCGATCTGTCGGCCACCGGCCGCCCGCCGACCTGTCCGACGGCCGCCGATCCCGCCGCGCAGCCCTTTCTGAGGGCGTCTTCGAGAGCCAGTCCGGACAGCAGCCCGGCGAGCAGGCCGGCCGCGAACGCGTCCCCCGCACCGGTGGAGTCGATCACATCGTCGATGGCCGCCCGAGCCCGCGCGACCACCCGCCCGTCCCGGGCGAGCAGCGCCCCCTCGGCGCCCAGCTTCACGACCGCGAGGCCGTACGCCACGCTGAGTGCCTCGGCGGCGGCCTCGGCGTGCGGCTCCCCGGCGAGCAGCAGCGCCTCCTCCTGGTTGGGGATCACGAGCCCGGCGAGGGAGATCTCCCGGAGGAACCGGCCGGGACCGAAGTCGCGCAGGAACCCGGCGGAGGCGGGGTCGACGCTGATGGTCGCGCCGCGCTCGGCGGCCTCCCGCATCGCCAGCCGCGCCAGCTCCAGCCCCGGCTCGGCGAACAGCGTGTATCCCGACACGTGCAGGTGCCCTACGCCGTCGAGCAGCGAGGACGTCCAGTCGGCCACGCCGATGCGGCCGCCGGCCCCGCGGTTGGTGAGCATGGACCGCTCACCGGTGTCGTCGACCATCGAGATCACGACCGCGGTCGGCCGCTCGGGGTCGATCCGCACGTGCGGCCGCACGCCGGTCCGCGCCAGCTCGTTGGTGTGCCACGCACCGGTGTCGCGGCCGGCCCGGCCGAGGAAGCGGGTGTCCACGCCGAGATGGGCGGCCCAGGCCGCGGTGTTGGCCCCCGAGCCGCCCGGGCGCAGCGTGATGTCGGCGGGTGTGTCGGTGCCGGTGGCGATCGGCTGCGAGTGCAGCGCCACGACGTCGGTGACGACGTCGCCGATCACCAGCAGGCCGCCCATCAGACCACGCCGTCCATCAGATCCCCCCGGTCCAGGATGCCGCGATCTCGGCGGCGAGGCGGGTGTTTCCCCGTACGGCGGCCAGGTTGGCCTCCAGCGAGGCGCCGCCGGTGCCCTCGACGAGGTACTCCAGCAGGAACGGCGTGATCGCCTGGCCGGTGCAGCCCTGCTCGTCGGCCGCGCGCAGGGCCTCGGCCAGCACCCGGTCGTGCAGGGCCGGGTCGAGTTGCAGCTCGACCGGGACGGGGTTGGCCACGATCAGCGCGGTCTTCGGGCCGCCGAGGGCGTCCTGGGCCCGCATGATGCCGGCAGCTTCGGTGGGCGTCTCGATGCGCCAGTCGACGGGCTCTCCGGAGCTGTGCAGGTAGAAGCCGGGGAAGTGGTCGGTGCGGTAGCCGACGACGGTCACCTGCCGGGTCTCCAGACGCTGGAGCGTGGCGGGCACGTCGAGGATCGACTTCACCCCCGCGCAGACGACGGTGATTCTGGTACGGCTCAGCATGTCGAGGTCGGCGGACTCGTCCTGCACGGTCGTCCAGCCCCGGTGCACGCCGCCGAGCCCCCCGGTGGCGAACACCCGGATGCCTGCCCTGGCGGCCAGGAACGAGGTCCCCGAGACCGTGGTCGCGCCGCTGAGGCCGAGCGCCGCCGCCGGAGCGAGATCGCGGAAGCCGAGCTTGCGTAGGTCCGGCTCGGTGGCGATCCGCTCCAGGCCGGTCTTGTCGAGGCCCACCTGCGGGACGCCGTCCAGCACCGCCATCGTGGCCGGTACGGCTCCCGCCGCCCGGACGATCTCCTCCAGCTCCAGGGCCACCTGGAGGTTTCTGGGCTGCGGCAGCCCGTGGGAGATGATGGTGGACTCCAGTGCCACGACCGGCCTGCCTCCGGCCAGCGCCTCGGCGACCTCGTCGGATACCCGCATGGTTCTCCTGCCTCTTCCGTTAACGGGATTTGTCCCGCTTCGGGACATTATGCCGGTCATAGTGTCTTTTGGGGTGCTTGAGGCGCTGGGACACTCGTCCCGGCGGCCCGGACACGGCGCCGCCGGTCGGTGACACGACGGGAGGGAACACGGCGCTCTACGTCCCGGACTCCCGGATGACGACCCGGAGGTGGCGCTGCTGGTGGACGCCTGTGTCGGCGGCGCTCCCGGCTACCGGCCGCTGGCGCCGGGCGGTAGTCCACAGAGCATGGTGGAGTTCGACGACTGGGTTCAGCGCACGCTCCTCGACCCCGGTCGCGCCCTTTACTCGCGGGTCGAGGCGGAAATCCTGCTGCGTGAGGATCCGCGGATCACCCATCGCACCCTCTACTACGATTTGCTGTCCGCGGTCGCACAGGGTGCCTCCACTCCCGCGAAAATCGGTGGCCTGCTGGAACGTCAGCGCTCGACGGTGATCGCCCCGTTGGAGGTGCTCGAGTCCGCGGGCTACGTGCGCAGAGAGCAGGATCTCCTCAAGACTCGCAGCCCCGTGATCACCGTCGCCGACCCGGTGATCCGTTTCAACCAGCTGATCACCCTGCCGCTCGTGGACATGGTCGAGCACGGTCGTGCCCGGCAGGCATGGCAGGAGTCCCGCCCTACCTTCCACTCCAAGATCCTGGGACCGCACTTCGAGGAGCTGGCCCGTCGGTGGACCCGAGCTTTCGCCCCCGACGAGACCACTATCCGAGCCGGAGTGGTGGGCTCCACGGAGGTGCCCGATCCCTCGGCGAAGACCAAGCATGAGGTGGATGTGCTCGCGCTCGCGCCGGGCGAGCGCCCCCAGTCGGCACACGCCCGGATCGCCCTCATCGGCGAGGCGAAGGCGACGATTCAGCCGCGCGGCATGCGGGACGTGGACCGTCTCCAGCGCATCCGCGACCTGCTGGCGGGCCTGGGTCACCACATCGAAGACGCCGCCCTGGTGCTGTGCTCCCTCCACGGTTTCCCTCCCGACGTGCAGCGGGCCGCGGCTCGACGCCGTGACCTGCTGCTGGTCGACCTACCGGCGTTGTACGGAGACGGACCGGTACATGGGGGCCGGTGACCCGGCCGAGCATCTCGGCGGATCGCTCAGGAGGGCATCCAGGAGGGCGGCCGCTTCTCGCGGAAGGCCCGGATGCCCTCCTGGCCCTCCGCCGATGTGAAGCGTTCCGCCGACAGGTCGGCCATCCGGCGCAGGCCCTCGTCGAACGACAGCAGCGGCACCTCGCGCACGAGCCGTTTGGTCGCGGCCAGCGCCTCGGGCCCGCCGCGCAGAAGCATGTCCGTGTAGCGTGCCACCTCGGCGTCGAGGTCGTCGGCAGGCACGGCACGGGTCAGCAGCCCGATCTCCACCGCCCGGCGGGCGTCGAAGACCTCGCCGGTCAGGAAGTACTCCGCCGCCGCCCGCTGGTCGAGCCGCCGCAGGCAGGTCACCGCGATCATCGCGGGGGCCACCCCGAGCCGCACCTCGGTGAAGGCGAACGACGCGGAGTCGGGTGCGATGGCGAAGTCGCAGGCCGCCACCAGGCCGAGGCCGCCCGCCCGGGCCGTGCCGTTCAGCCGGCACACGACCGGTTTGGGACTCTCCCAGATCAGCCGCAGGACGTCGGGGAACGACGCGGTGACCGGCGCGCCCCCGCTCCGCTGCTCCTTCAGGTCGGCCCCGGCGCAGAAGACCGGCCCGGAGCCGGTCAGCACGATCACCCGGACCGACGGCTCGGCCAGCGCCAGGCGCAGCGCGTCGTCCAGTTCGCCGAGCAGCCGGGACGACAGGGCGTTGCGGTTGTGCGGCGAGTCGAGCGTGATCGTCGTCACGCCGCCCGCCCGCTCGTGGCGGACCAATGGCTCCATGGAATCTCCTGTCGATCGATCGGCGGTCAGCCGCAGTGGGACCACCCGCTGCGCCACGTGGCGGAACCGTACCCGCCTCCCCAGATGACGCACTTGCGCGCCGCGGCCAGCCTGAGCGGCCCGGCGTAGACGGTGTAGGAGCCGGAGTCGGCGGCCGACGCCCCGCCCTGCACCTGCAGCACCGCGCTCATCTTGATCTTTCCGGGGATCTCGTACTTCGACAGCGTGATCACGCAGTTCCGGCCGGTGGCCGCGTCGTAGAGAAGGTACGTCGTCGCCGCGCCGCCGTACGAGTGCGAATTGATCACCTTGAAGCCGGCTCCGCAGACCCCCGCAGCGGTGTACGGATTGGGCTTGGACGGGGGCGGGGTCGTCGGCTTCGGTGAGGGTTTGGGCGACGGTTTGGGTGAGGGCTTCGGCGATGGCGCCGGCGACGACGGGTCCGGCCGGCTCGACGGGGATAACCGCGACGGGAGGGATGAGGGCTTCGCCGACGGCTTCGGCGACGGCCTGCCCGAGGGTGCCCGCGACGCACCGGTCGTGGGGCCGGGCCGCCTCGTCGGGACGACGACGGCACGCGCGCCGGGGGTGGGGGTGGGCCGTTTCCTGGCCGACGGGGTGGGGGAGGGGCGACGCGGCCGGTCCGGCACCGGCGCGAGATCGGTCTCGCCGCCGGGCGTCTCGTCGCCGACGGTGGGCGTGGCCGCCGCCTGACCACCCCGGCTCTCGCTCCCGCTCAGCGATATCGCGGTCGCCGTTCCCGCCGCCGCCACCGCCATCGCTGCGGCCAGGGTCAGGGGCAGCAGCGGTACGCGCGGCCTGCGCGGCCTCCCCGGATGCCCGTCTTCCGCCTGCGGCGCCACGGTCACGGGCACGGGCGTGGCCGGCCCGCCGGTGAGCCGGGCGACGATCTCCTCGGCCGAGGGGCGCAGCGCGGGATCCTTCGCCAGGCACGCCGAGACGAGATCCCTGAGCGGCCCGGTCAGCAGGCCGAGGTCGGGCTCGGCGGTCAGAATGCGGGTGATCACCGAGGGGATCGTGTCCGCGCCGAAGGCGGGCCGCCCCGTCGCGGCGAACACCATCGTGACGCCCCAGGCGAAGATGTCGGCAGCGGGTGTGGCCGTTCCCCCGCTGAGCAGTTCCGGCGCCAGGTAGGACGGCGTGCCGATCGTGGTGCCGGTGGCCGTCGCCTGGGGGGAGTCCAGCGCCCTGGCCACCCCGAAGTCGATCACGACGGGGCCCTCAGAGCCCATCAGCACGTTCGCCGGCTTGAAGTCGCGATGGGTGATCCCGGCCCGGTGGATGGCGACGAGGGCGGTGGCCATGCTGATGGCGAGGCGTTCGAGGGCGGCGCCCCGGCGTGGTCCCTCACGGTCCACCAGCTCGCGCAGCGACGGCCCGGAGACGAACTCGCTGACGATGTACGGCCGGTCGCCCGCGAGGTCGGCGTACAGCACCGGCGCCGTGCAGAACCGGGCGACGCGTCGCGCCAGCGCCACCTCCCGCAGGAACCGCTCCCTGGCCTCGGGATCGGCGACGAATCGCTGGTGCAGCAGCTTGACCGCGACGGGTTCGCCGGTCGGGCCGCGGCCCAGGAAGACGACGCCCTGACCGCCCTCCCCGATCCGGTCGATCAGCTCGTACGGCCCGAGCCGGCTCGGATCACCTGCTGCCAACGCCACCATTGCCCCCGTTTAGCATCAAATAGTGTGACTTGGCGGAACGTTAGCAGCGTTAGATCGCTTTGCCGGGATTCAAGATGTTCAGCGGGTCGAATACCTGCTTGATGCCCTGGTGGATCTCGGTGACCACCGGTCCCGTCTCCAGGCCGAGCCAGCGCCGCTTGATCACCCCGACGCCGTGCTCACCGGTCAGCGTGCCGCCGAGCGCGAGGGCCGCCCGGAACACCTCGTCGGCCGCGTCCCAGATCTCCGGCGGCGGCTCGGCCAGGCCGCGCTCGAAGATGAACACCGGGTGTGCGTTGCCGTCGCCCGCGTGCGCCACAGTGGCGATCCTGACGCCGTGCCGTGCCGCCACGTCCTCGATCGTGGAGATCATGTCGGGCAGCGCCGACCTGGGCACGCACACGTCCTCGACCAGGCACTGGCCGAGCCGCTCCTTCGCCTGGTAGGCGAGCCGCCGCAGGCCGATGAGCTCGGCGGCCTCCTCCGGGCTCGACGACACGGCGACGAACGACGCCGCCCCGCACAGCTCGGCCATCCGGTCCGGCGAGCCCTCGCACTGGGCGATCAGCATCGCGCGGGTGGCCGGCTCCAGCCCGATGTTCTTCCACTCGTCGATGGCCTCGAGCGTGGTGCGGTCCATCAGCTCGAGCAGGGAGGGGTTGCAGCCCGCCGCGATGATCGCGGCAACGGCCGCGGCGGCGTCGCGCAGCGAGGTGAACTCGGCCGCGACCGTGGCCAGTTCGGCGGGCGCCCGCCGCAGCCGCAGCGTCGCCGCCGTGATCACGCCGAGCGTGCCCTCCGAACCGACGAACAGACCGGTCAGGTCATAACCGGTCACGCCCTTCATGGTCCGGCGGCCGGTTTCGATGATCCGCCCGTCCGCCAGCACGACCTCGAGCCCCAGCGTGGAGTCGCGGGTCACGCCGTACTTCACGCAGCGCAGTCCGCCCGCGTTGGTCGCGAGGTTGCCGCCGATCGTGGAGATCTCGTACGACGAGGGGTCGGGGGCGTACATCAGCCCGTGCTCGCGGGCCGCCCGGTCCAAGTCGGCGGTGATGACGCCGGGTTCCGCCACCGCGATCTCGTCCTGCGGCGACAGCTCGCGGATCCGCGTCATCCTGGCGAGCGAGAGGATCAGGCAGCCGTCGGTCGCGGTGGCCCCGCCGGCCAGGCCGGTGCCCGCGCCCCGCGGCACGACGGGCACCCGGTGCTCGGTCGCCCAGCGCATCGTCGTGACCACGTCGTCCCGTGACTCGGCGAGGACGACGCCGAGTGGTCTGCCCGGCGGCACGAAGGTCCGGTCTCTGGCGTACGACTCGGTGACGTCGGGGTCGGTGAGGACCCGCCCGTCCGGAAGTGCGGCGATAAGGTCTTGCACGCCTGGACTTTACGCCATACTCCCGGCACCGGTGGTAACCGGAGCTTTACATAACTTTTTAGTAGATCACGGTTTTACAACCGATATTGGTTCTCTTTACCTTTTCGCTTAAGGTCCCGCATGCGCGCTCATCCCGGCGCGCCGAGCATGGGCGTCCGGGAACCCCGGACGGGAAGGGATCTCGTTGTCCAATACACTCCGGCGTCTCGCCGTGATGGTGCCCGCGCTGAGCTTGGCGGCCGCTGGCCTGGCCGCCGTCAGCACGGCCACCCAGGCGGCCACCGACACGGTCACCCCCACCGCCGGCTATCAGCCCTCGGCGAAGGACCACTACATCAACTACGCCCCACCTCGCATCCAGAGCGACACGACGCTCATCGACGAACGGGTCCCGGACAAGGGCGCCAGGCGTACGTTGGCCCTGGCGCACTCGATCGACCGCAAGTTCGCCATGGGCAACCCCGTCGCGGCGCGGGTGCTCGCCAAGCACGAGCGGCAGGCCATCAAGACCGGGAAGAACCCGTGGGACTTCATCTACAAGAAGTCGAAGACCACCAAGCAGGCCAAACTCCTCACGCTGCTCGTCGAGTTCAACGACCAGGCCAATGACGACTTCTCCGGCTGGTCGCACCCCAAGACGATCAACGACGTCAACGACTGCGTCACCGAGCCGCCCGGCACGAAGCTGAACGGGCCGCTGCACAACCGCATCCCCGACCCGGCGCTCGCGGCCGGCGGGGGCAAGGACAACAACTCGATGTGGGTGCCGGACTTCAACACGGCGTTCTACAACGACATGCTCTACAGCTCGAAGGGGATCACCAAGCGGGTCCGCACGGACCTGACCGACCCCCGGGACGGCAAGAAGGGCATCGACATCTCCGGGTACACGATGAAGAACATGTACGAGGAGATGTCGAAGGGGGCCTACACCGTCACCGGTGAGGCGGTCGGCTGGATCAAGGTCCCGCACTCCGAGGCATGGTACGGCGCGGGCAAGTGCGGCACCTTCCCGCAGGACATGGCCGGCCACCCCGACAACCCGCGCGGCCCCGCCCAGCTCGCCATCGACGCGGTCGACACCCTCGCGGCCCAGGACCCGTCGTTCCCGTGGGCCGACTACGACCGGGAAGACGTCTCGGACTACGACGGCGACGGTAACTTCGACGAGCCCGACGGCGTCATCGACCACCTCGTGCTGATCCACGCCGGTGAGGACAAGTCCGGCGGCGGCGGCGCGGAGGGGACCTTCGCCATCTGGGCGCACTCCAGCGACGTGGCGGGCGGTTACACCGTGCCCGGCACGAACGTGAAGATCTCCAACTACATCGTGCAGCCGGAGAACTCCGGCGTCGGCGTCTTCGCCCACGAGTACGGCCACGACCTCGGCCTGCCGGACCTGTACGACACCAGCGGCAACGGCGACTCGGACGTGGACTTCTGGGACCTCATGTCCAGCGGCTCCCACTCCGGGCCGATCTTCCAGTCCATGCCGACCCACATGGGCCTGTGGGACAAGTGGGTGCTCGGCTGGGCCAACCCCAAGATCCTCGACCCGGGTGACCACAAGAAGCTGCTGGCCGTCGGCCAGACCTCGCGTACGCCCAAGGGCACCGAGGACGGTGTGCGGATCAACCTGCCGGACAAGCACGTGGTGCTGTCCACCCCGCACAGCGGCGACAACCTGTGGTGGTCCGGCAACGACCAGGCCTGGGGCGACTCCAAGCTGACCAGGTCGGTCGAGGTCCCGGCCGGCTCGGACGCGAAGTTCGAGTGGTGGAGCGACTGGACCATCGAGCAGGACTGGGACTTCGGCTTCTTCGAGGTCTCCGCCGACGGCGGCGCCACCTGGACCGAGCAGAAGGTCTACTTCGAGGGCGGCGCGCTCGCCAGCACCGGCGACGACTACACCGACCCCAACAACCGCCTGAAGGACTACGGCAACAAGAAGTACGGCATCACCGGGGAGAGCGGCGGCTGGGTGAAGCTGTACGCCGACCTCGCGCCGTTCGCCGGCCAGACCGTGCAGGTGCGCCTCCGGTACGCCACGGACGCGGCGGCCATGGAGCGCGGCTGGTTCAACGACGACTTCTCGGTCACCTCGGGCGGCACGGCCGTCTGGAGCGACGACGTCGAGAACGGCGAGAACGGCTGGACCGCCACGAAGGGCACCTTCACCGACACCACCGGCGCCGGCTGGGTGATCCACTCCGGTGAACTGAACGCGGCGCAGTACTACCTGGCCGAATGGCGCAACCTCGACGGGTTCGACAAGGGCCTGCAGTACGCCTACGACACGACCTACCAGCGCGACGGCGCCTGGAAGGTGGAGAAGGTCAAGTACAACGCGCCCGGCCTGCTCGTCTGGTACCGCGACGCGGCCCGCACGAACAACAACGTGTCGGACGCGGCGTTCGACCTGCCGTCGGTCGGTCCGAAGGGCCAGCTCCTCCTCGTGGACTCGCACTTCGAACCGCTGCGCCGTACCGGCGAGGCGGCGGAGAAGGACGGGAGTGTCCTGAAGAACCTGCCCTCCCGCCCGCAGTCGTCCAACGCGGCGTTCAACTTCTTCGGCACCTACCCGTTCAAGGAGTGCATCGAGGGCGAGCCGTTCGTGGAGTACTGCACCTCGTTCGCCAAGCTCCCGGCGGTGAAGACCTTCACCGACGCCAAGGGCTGGTACCCCGGCCTGGAGATCCGGGACGGCGCGCTGTACTTCCGGCACCGTGACGCCTCGGTCGTGGTTCCGTCCAGGAACAACGAGGCCTACACCACCCGGATCGTCCACCCCGACGGTTCCCCCGCCACCGAGCTGTACGGCACGGACATCGGCGGCCCCATCCTCGGCACCGGCAACCCCGGCGACGAGGGCAAGCAGCTCGGGGTGAAAATCCAGCTCGTCAGCCCGCTCCCGGGCAACCTGGGCGCGCTCGTCTACGTCACACCGGCAAAGAAGTGATGTCCGACAGGCAATGACAGGTTAACGCAACGCCTAGCATGTGATCATGCGGACGAAGGCGGAGCACACGGCGGCCATCCACGACAAGCGGATGGCCGCCGTCGTCGTCAACACCAGGTCGCGGCGGGGCCGTCGCCACTACCCCGAGGTGCTGCGCCTGCTCCAGGCCAGGGGCTTCCTGCTCACCGGCGTGCACGCGGTGACCGACCCGGCACGGCTGCGCGAGACCATCACCCGTGCCCTCGCCGACGAGCCGGATCTGCTGATCGTCGGCGGCGGTGACGGCACGCTGAGCAGCTCGATCAAGCACATCGCCGGCCGGGACGTCGCGCTCGGCGTGCTGCCGCTCGGCACCACCAACAACTTCGCCCGCAGCCTCGGGCTGCCGCTGGACCTGCCCGGCGCGATAGCCGTGCTGTCCGAGGGGAAGGTCGCCGACATCGACCTCGGCATGTGCGGCGACCGGCCGTTCGCCAACCTGACCAGCTTCGGGGTCTCCGTCGAGGTGGCCGGCACCGTCCGGCCGCTGCTCAAGCGCGTCCTCGGCCGCGCCGCCTATCCGCTGACCGCGATGCGGATCCTGCCCGGCCACCGGCCGTTCCGGGCGTTCGTCACGGTCGACGGCGTGCGCCACGAACTGCTCACCCACCAGCTCAACATCGCCAACGGCCGCTATCACGGGGGCTGGCAGATCGCCAAGGACGCCGGCATCGACGACCGCAGGCTCGTCGCCTACCAGCTCGGCTCGGGCAAGCGGCTGCGGCTGGTCGTCGAGACCCTCGTCAGAGCCACCACCGGCAGATGGCGCAGCCTCGCCGGCGGTCCCTTCGTCACCGGTGGCGAGATGCTGGTGGAGACCGACCCGCCGATGGCCGCCGACATCGACGGCGAGGTGCGGCTGCGCACCCCGCTGGTCGTCAGGACGATCCCCAACGGAGTCCGCGTGATGGTCCCGGCGGACTTCGTCGACACCTGATCGCTACCCGCCGTCGCCTTCGTCGTCGGCGCCGGTGGCGAAGGCGCGGTAGGCGGGCCGCAGCAGGTCGAGGAGCGGAATGTGCCGCGCCTTCACCGGCGGCGGGTCGAGCGCGCGCAGCAGCAGATCGGGTGGGGAACCGGAACCGGCCGACGCGTCCGGGGCCGGGAACAGCCGGGCCGGTGACACGCCGGATTCGTAGAAGTCGTCGATCCGCTCCGCGAACGGGACGTCGGCAACGTCGAGAAGCCCCGGCGTCGGGCCGCCGTCGTCGCCTCCGGTTCTGCCCCCGATGTGGCGCAGCGCGTCGAGCAGCGCGTCCCTGGCCATGCCCCGCCAGGCCAGCACCAGGAACGGATCGTCGTCGAACGCCTCCGCCAGGACGTACAGCACGGCCGACAGGTGCTTGCACGGGAAGCCCCAGTCCGGGCAGGAGCAGTCCATCTCCAGCCCCCGCTCATCGGGGAAGAGCGGCAGCCCGCACCCGTCGAACACGTCCTCGATCTCGGGCGGCATCTCACCGGCGAGCAGCTTGGCCCGGTGGAGCGCCTGCGCGGCCAGCGCGCCGACCAGCTCGCGCCACTGCTCCCGGTCATAGGCGGAGATGCCGATCGTCACCCGGTACGGCGTCGGCCGCGACCCCTGCACCCGGGCCTCGACCAGACCCGGCCCGATCTCGAGGCCGAGGACCTGCCCGGAGCGGGCGTACGAGCGGCCGCGGCCCAGCCGGCCGGGGTCGCAGACGCGCTCCAGGATGTCGACGAACCTGCGCGACCACCACTGCTCGCCGATCGAGCCGCGTTTGCCCCGCACCCGGATGCCGCCCTCGACCCGGATCGGCCGGGATCGCTCGAACCATCCGGACTCCCGCCGCGCCATCACGCGACCGCCTCGGGATCGAGCCGGAACAGTTCACGCAGGCCGTCGGTGGACAGCGAAGCGATCCAGTCCTCGCCCGTGCCGACCACGCTCTCGGCCAGCGCCAGCTTGCGCTCGATCATCTCGTCGATCCGCTCCTCCAGGGTCCCGGCGCAGATGAACTTCCTGACCTGTACGTTGCGGCGCTGGCCGATGCGGAACGCCCGGTCGGTCGCCTGGTTCTCCACGGCCGGGTTCCACCACCGGTCGAAATGGATCACGTGGTTGGCCGCCGTCAGGTTCAGTCCGGTGCCCGCGGCCTTCAGCGACAGCAGGAAGATCATCGGTTCGTCGTCGTGCTGGAACCGCTCCACCAGCGCGTCGCGCCGCTTCTTCGGCAGCCCGCCGTGCAGCCACAGCACCGGATGGTCGAGGTGCGCCGCCAGGTACGGCTGAAGCATCGAGCCGAACTCGGCGTACTGCGTGAAGACCAGCGCCTTGTCGCCCTCGCCGACGATCTCCTCGGCCAATTCCTCCAGACGGGCCAGCTTCCCCGAGCGGTCCGGCAGCCGGGAGCCGTCCTTGAGCAGGTGGGCGGGATGGTTGCACACCTGCTTGAGCTTGGTCATCGCGGCGAGCACGTTGCCGTGCCGTTCGATGCCCTCGCTTCCGGCGATCCGGTCCATCATGTCCTCGACGATCGCCTGGTAGAGGCCGGCCTGCTCCGGCGTGAGCGTGCACCAGACCTTCATCTCCATCTTCTCCGGCAGATCGGAGATGATCGTCTTGTCGGTCTTGAGCCGGCGCAGCACGAAGGGCCCGGTGGCCCGCTTGAGCGCGGCTGTCGCCGCCTCGTCGCCGTCCCGCTCGATCGGCTCCTGGTAGCGCTTCCGGAACGTCACGGCCGGGCCGAGCAGGCCGGGGTTGCAGAACTCCATGATCGACCAGAGCTCGGCCAGGTGGTTCTCCACCGGGGTGCCGGTCAGCGCCAGCCTGGTGCGCGCCGGGAGCGATCGTACGGCCTGGGCCTGCCTGGCCGCGCTGTTCTTGATCGCCTGAGCCTCGTCGCAGACGACCCGCTCCCACTCGAAGGCGGCGAGGACGTCGCGGTCGCGCAGGGCCGTGCCGTACGTGGTGAGGACGAGGTCGGCCCGGCCGACCCGCTCGGCCAGTTCCTCGCCGCGCAGCCGGCCCGCGCCGTGATGCAGGTAGACGTCGAGCGACGGGGCGAACCTCGCCGCTTCCTTCTGCCAGTTGGTCAGCAGCGACATCGGGCAGACCAGCAGCGTCGCCCTCTGCTGGTTTTCCTGCTCACGCTCGTTCAGCAGCATCGACAGGATTTGGATCGTTTTCCCGAGTCCCATATCGTCCGCGAGGATCGCGCCGAGTCCGATGCGGGACATGAAGTCGAGCCAGGCCAGGCCGCGCTCCTGGTACGGCCGGAGCGTGCCGTGGAAGGCGGCCGGAGTCGCGACCGGTTCCAGGCGGCGGTCGGCCTCGCCGGACAGCAGATCGCCGAGCAGCCCGTCGGCGTCCACCTCGACCAGCGGAAGAGCGTCGTCCCCGCCGTTGACGACCTCCTGGAGGATCTCACCCGCCGTCGTCTCACCCGACCCGTGGCGCGCCACGGCCTCCAGCGCGGCGTTCAGCTGTCGGACGTCCAGCTCGACCCACTGTCCGCGCAGCCGGATCAGCGGCACCTTGAGCCTGGCCAGCTCGGCCAGCTCGGACTCGCTGATCGTCTCGTCGCCGACGGCCAGCTCGGCGCGGAAGTCCACCAGCTGCGCCAGCCCGAACCCCCCGTCCACGGCGGCACGGTCGGCTCCCGGCCCGGAGCGGGAACGCGCGGTGAGCTTCAGCCCGAGCCTGGTGCGGCCCGCCCAGGCGGGCAGTTGCACGCCGAACCCGGCCGCCTGCAGGAGCGGCGCGGCGTGCCGGAGGAAGTAGAAGGCCTCCTCCACACCCAGCTCGATCCGGGCCGGTCGGGCCTCCCGGAGCGCGTCGTCGATCTTCGGGTAGAGGCGGGCCGCCCGGCCGAGGCCCGCGAGCAGCGTCTCGTCGAGGCGCCCGGGCAATCCGGGCGCTGTCTCGCCCGCCCAGACGAGGGGAGCGGGCAGATAGAGGCTCGGGTCCTCGGCCGACCGGAGGGCGAACTCGACGGCCCACCCACCGGTGTCCTGTTCAGGCTCCCGCTTACCGGTGTCCGCTGCGGGCTCCGGCCCGGCGGTTTCCGGCTCGCGTTCGACCAGGGCGGTTTCGGGTTCGACCAGGGCGGTTTCGGGTTCGACCAGGCGGAAGCACACGCTGACCGGGCCGTCGAGCTGGTGGGCGGCCCGGAACCAGTCTTGGAGCGGCCGGGCGAGCTCGCCCGCCTCCGCCTCACGTACGCCGGGAAGGGCCGCGGCCTCCCCGGTGAGCGCCACCGTCCACCGGTCGGCCAGCGGGCTGCGCTGCCCGGGGCGATGCCCCCGCAGCAGGCGCTCGGGCAGGGCCTGCCGTACGACCGCGTCGGTCAGGCAGGCGAGCGCCTCGTTCAGCACGTGGGCCGAGGGCCGTTCCTCCCGTACGGCCCGGCACACCGGCGGCATCGCGGCGGCCAGCTCCCGGAAACGGGCGGCGTGCGGACCCGTCAGGACCGGCCGCCAGCGTGCCGCGTAGCCGCCGTCCTCCGCGACGAGCTGGGGCAGCACCCGCCCGCGCCGTACGATCTCACGGGCGTGCGCGGCGACGGCCGCGAGATAGCGCAGGGACGGCCCGGCCGTCGGCGGCGGCTCCAGAGCCGCGGTCAGCATGCGCAGCGCGGGCCCCGGCTCGACCAGCAGCGCGGGCACCCGCCACATGCTGATCTTGGCTTGGCGTGCGGCGGTCTGAAGGCCGGTCTCCGGAGAGGGGAGCGGACGACGCGCCGAGCTCGGCAGCAGCAGCACGGTCTCGCCCGACGCGGCCTTGCCCGCCGCCTCGGCCGCGGCATCCCCCCAGCGGGGCAGCTCCGCGGCGAGGGCGGCGGCGGAAGCGGCGAAGGGGTGGGGACGGATCTCGGCCCGGGAGGCGCTCGGCCCCGCGTCCGTCGTCTCCTCGGCCCAGAGGACGAGCCTCCCACCGTCCCAGGCCGCGTGGATCACGAGCATGCCGCTTCCTCCCGTCACCCCCGGAACGCTAGCAGCGAATCCGCCCCCCGATTCCGCTGGGATCACCGTGGCGGGGCCGCGGGAACGGCCTGTTTCACGAAACGATCTGCTGCACGAGACGGGCGCGGGTGAGGACCGCGAGGTCGGCGGCGTGCAGCGCGTCGGTACGGTCCCACATGGCCGATGGGACCATCTCACGCTGCCGGACGTGCTCGATCACCTCGAAGCCGCGCTCCCGCAGCATGGCCGACATCTCATCGGGCGACAGCAGGGTCCGCCATGGTTCGCCGTGCTCGGCGGCGAAGGGCATGACCTGATCGGCGTAGGCCTGCCCGTGGTCGTCCCGCAGTCCCTCGGGGAGCATGTGCTCGACGATGATCTCACTGCCGGGCGCCAGGCCGGCCAGCATCGAAAGGGTCCGTCCGACGGCGTCGCGGGTCAGGTACATGGTCACGCCGAGCCAGCCGACCAGCGCGGGCCGTACGAGGTCGAGGCCGTGCCCGGCCAGGTGCTCCAGTGGTGGTCCGGCCTCCAGATCGGAGGGGACGAAGGTGAGGGCGGGCGGCGCCTCGATCCCCGCATCGGCGAGGGCCCGGCGTTTCCACCGCTGCGTCGCCGGGTGGTCGACCTCGAAGACCCTGACCCCGTCGGCCGGCGGTGCCGCACCGGGCCGCATGGTCTGGGTGGTCTGGGTGGTCTGGATGCTCCGGGCGGTCTGGGTGGTCCGGGCGGTCTGGGTGGTCTGGATGCTCCGGGCGGTCTGGGTGGTCTGGGGGGTTTCGGCGGGCCGGGCGGCTTGGTGGGTCCGGTAGGCGAAGGAGTCCAGCCCGGCGCCGAGGATCACGTATTGCCGGACGCCGGCGTGGATCGCTTCGTCGAGGTGGGCCTCTGTGTAGTGACCGCGGGTGACCACCGTGGTGCGCGCCTGGGCGAGGACGAGGTGGTCCCCATAGGTCCGGTGGAAGCCGACGAGTTCCTCGGCCCGCTCTCCGAGCAGGGCGTACGCCAAGGTGTCGCGGAAGATCAGAGGTTCGCTGTCGACGATCAGGTGTGCTGCGCGTGCCGCCGCGGCCGTGAGCGCGGTCTGGCTCGGTCCTCCATTGCTATTCACAATGAGGAAACTAATACACGATTGCGGTATTATATCATGAAATAAAAACTTTCATAAGAGCATGGTTATTTCTATTGGATATCGAATTCTCGTCTGAGCGTCTCAGGAGGTGAGAACCTTTTCCCCTACTTGTCGTGCTGCCGACGCACCATCTCCGTGATCCAGATGGGCGCGAACGGAGATGTGCAGTTCGGCGGAGTCGGGTAGTCCTTGAGCACCTCCAGGCGCTCACCGATGTCGATGGCGCGGGCGCGGTGCTCGGCGTGCTCGATGCCGATCTGAGCCAGGCAGTGGTTCATCGCCCACTGCAGGCGATCGGGGGCGTCTTTCATCTCCGCCTCGATGACGTCGAGCAGTCCCGCGAGGTCGAGTCCCTCGGGCTTCTTGGCCACGCGTTCTGTGGTCAGCGCCCAGCCGGCGCTCGCGACCACCGGATCCGGATCGGCGTACCAGGCCAGGCGCAGCTCTTCGGAGTGCGGGCTCTTCTTCACCACGTAGTTCACGAGCCAGTCGTGCACCTTGGGGGTGCCCGCCGAACGCAACATGACGTCCAGCTCGTCGCGCTCGAACGCCTTCGGGCGGCAGATCAGGATCGCCAGCAGCCTCGCCGCCGGGTCACCCGTCTCCCAGAGCCGGCGCGCGAGGTCCTGCTGCGTCTTCAGCCGCTTCGCGAGCGCGCGCAACCTGGTGAGGTTCACGCCGTGGTCGTCGCCGTGTCTCCTGTTCACCTCGCGGATCTTCGGGTCCTCGAGCGCGGCCAGCTCGGCCATCACCTCGGTCACCGTCGTCTCGATCATCTGAACCTCCTCCGCGGCGGTCCGGTCACCGCTTTCCGAGTGCGCCATGGTGTCGACCTCGATGGCCGGGTTCAATGTATCGGGCGGCGGCGGGGTCAATCGGTCGGCGGCTGCTCCACGGCGATGTATCGGCGCAGGTCGTCGTCGGTTCGCGGAGTTCCCGGAAGCGCGGGTCCGGAACCGGTGCGCAGGCCGGCCAGCATGATCTCCATCACCCGGGCCATGGCCGGTTCGCCGGGCGTGCCCGGCGGCGAGTAGACGTGCGTGGTCATCAGCAGAGCGATGTCGCCGGGGCCGATGTCGCGGCGCAGCGCGCCGTCCGCCTGTGCCCGCTCGGTCATCCGAAGGACGGCGTCGGTCACCTGCTGCCGCATCTCGTGCAGGTCGTGGCCGGCGCGCAAGCGCTGGTGCAGGTGCGGCTCCAGCTTCGCCGACAGCACGCCCATGTGCAGTTCCGCGCAGCCGCGAAGGAAGCGGCACAGTGCGTGCCAGGCGTCCGGTTCCTCGCGCCAGGCGGTCTCCGCCAGATCCACCAGCCGGCGCAGGGTGTCCTCCCCGACGGCCCGCAGCAGTGCGTCTCGGTCGGGGAAACGGCGGTAGAGCGTGCCGATGCCGACCCCCGCCCGCCGTGCCACCTCCTCCAGCGGCACGTCGACGCCCTGCTCCACCAGCAGCCGTCGGGCGGCAGCGACGATCAGGTCCCGATTGCGGCGGGCGTCGGCGCGCAACCTCGTCGTCCCCTGCCGCTTCGCCTTCTCCACGCCACCCGCCTCGATTGAGAAATGGACGTTTTCCCTCCGGTTAGGATACCGTGGCATAGGCGGAGGAAAAACGTCCGGTTAGCGAGGTTGTCATGAGTGAGCGAACGGTGCTGGTCTCCGGAGCGGGCGTCGCCGGGCCGGTCCTGGCCTACTGGCTGGCCCGGCACGGCTTCAACGTCACCGTCGTCGAACGCGCGGGAACGCTGCGCTCCAGCGGGAACCCGGTGGACGTCAGAGGACGCGCCGTGGACGTCGCGAAACGGATGGGCGTCCTGCCCCGGCTGCGCGCGGCCGCCACCGGCACGACGGGAGTCAGCTTCGTCGACGCGGCGGGCAGGCGCGTCGGCCGGGTCGACATGCGCGCTTTTCAACGGCCGGACGAGGTCGAGTTACCACGCGGCGACCTCGCGTCGATCCTGTACGAGGCGAGCCGCGACCACGCCGAATTCGTCTTCGACGACTCCATCGCCACCCTCGACCAGGATGAGCACGGGGTCGATGTCACCTTCGACCACGGCGCGCCCCGCCGATTCGACCTCGTGATCGGGGCCGACGGCCTGCACTCGATGACGCGCCGGCTGGCGTTCGGCCCCGAGAACGAGTTCGTCCGTCACATGGGCCTCTACGTCGCGACGACGCCGCTCGGCGACGGTGCGGGATCGGGACGGGACATCCTCATGCACAACACGCCGGGCAGGGCGGTGGCCGTCAGCACCACCACCGGCGGTGCGTTCTTCCTCTACCGGAGCCCGGCCGAGCCCGGCTTCGACCACCGCGACACCGAGCAGCACAGGCGCATGCTGACCCGCGCGTTCGCGAATGTGGCCTGGCGGGCGCCCGAACTGCTCGAGCGGGTGCGCGTCGCCGAGGACCTCTACTTCGACTCGGTGAGCCAGGTGCGCCTGCCCCGTTGGTGGAAGGGCCGGATCGCACTTCTCGGCGACGCCGCCTCCTGTGTGTCGCTGTTCGGCGACGGCTCCACCCTCGCCATGGTGGGGGCGTTCACCCTCGCCGGGGAACTCGCCGCGAGTCCCGGTGACCCCCGGGCGGCCTTCCGCCGATACGAGGCCGCACACCGGCGTCTGGTGGATCCGAAACAGCGGAACATCGGTCAGGCCTCGGCGCTCCTGGTCCCGGCCACGCGTCGCGGCATCCAGATGCGGAACCTGGCCACCCGTCTGTGGCCCGCCCTGGCCGCGGCCGAGAGTCTGAAGCGTGTTCTCAGCAGGCCTCGTCCGGCCGGTCCCGGCGGCTCGCCTGCCTGACCGTCCAGCCCGGGGCAACTCCCTGCTGCCTCCGCTGTTGGTGCTGCTGGCCGTACGCGCCCCGCGGCGTGAGTTCGTGCGGCGCGGCCTCCTCGCTCGTACGGCTGCCGCCATCGCGGCGGTGACGGCGGTCTTCCTGCTCGCCGCGGAGTCGGCCCCTCCTGTTCTGGACGATCAACGGATGGGACGAAGGCTACGAGGGCACGGTCCCCGAATTGGTGGAGAACCCGGTCGGAAGCGAGCGCTCGGCCATTGAGGGGAGTGCGGACCGGCTCGTCCCATGCGGATATGGCGGCGCGGCTGGACGGCGTCCTGGAGCGGGCCGGCAACCTGTGGCCCCGCACGGCCGGACTCGTGGATCGCCGCCGGTCAGGCCAGGCCGTACCTGGCCCTGATCGTCCTCGCCTGCTCATCCGTCACCTCGGGCGGTGTGCCGGCCAGCGCCTGGCGTAGGTCGGCCACAATGGCGTCGGCGCAGCCGCGGACCCGGGCACGATGGTGGGCTAGCTCCGCGTCGAAGCGCTGCGCGGCCGGCCCCGTCCACACACCGCCCGAGTGGAAGGTCCGGAACGGTGTGTCGATGCCGTTCGTCATCTCCTGCAACAGCGGCTCAGCCGTACGCAGGGCGTCTCCCAGCGCCTGATGAAGCGGATTGGGCACCAACATGGCCATGCTGTGAATCAGTCCTTCTCAGGAGAGGGGGACGCGGTCGCTTCGGGAGCGCTTGCATCGGTGATCAGCCTCGGCGCGATCAGCTTCATCAACGCCGCCACATCGGCCGCGTTGTCCCGCCCCTCGACGCCGATCACCAGATCGATGCCGAGCTCCACCTTGCCCCGAACGAGCAATGCATAAGCGGCGTTGTTCTTGCTGTCCGGGTCTTTGAAGTAGTATCCGACGGCCCCGGGAACGATCTCGGGCAGCGGAAGAGCCCCGAGTTGGAGCTGTTCCTCAACTCCACCTGAATATCCCAGCGGGGTCAGGCCGATTTGCAGCACCTTCAGCCGATCGCCGTCACGCCGGTAGACCGCGCAGTCTCCGTCGCCCAAACCTCCGGCAGATGTGAGATCGAAGTAGCCGCGCACCAGCGGGTCTCGTACCCCGGTCATTAGTTCGACAGCCTTCATAGGGATGAATTTGCAGAGGTAGGGTGATGCGGCCACCGTCGGCAGCGGTGTGCGGTCGACCCACGTGCTCTCGCCCTGACAGGCAGAGGACAAGGCTAAAACGGAGGCGATTCCTAGTACGGCGAATCGTGTTCTCATCATGATCCGTACTGGGTGAAGCCGTTGTTGAATCCCGTGTCCAGGCGGTCTTCTAGGCTCCGCCACGGCGTTCCGGATGGTCCTTCATGGAGCCACCGTTCGTAGGCCTCGAACCTGCGGTATTTGTCAACGCTGTTGGCGGCGGTGTTGTCGATCATCTCATCCTTGGTCATCAGCGTACGGCCATCGTTCTTGAGGAAGTTGTTGGGATTATTACGGGGGTCGTCTCCCTTCTTCAGGCCTTCGAGGGTCCCCCAGGGATGGGTTGAGGCGGGCGGGTCGGCCGAGCCGAACAGGCCGTGCTTGAGCATGGCCTGTGCTGTGAGGTCATGTAAGAGGCTGCGGGTCCGGTCGGCGGCCGCGTTGGCGTCAATGCGGGCCTTGGTCTCGGCATCGCCCTTGGCGATGTCTTCGATCAGACCGGTCCAGGCGCCGACAACGCCTGCAGTGATCGGCCAAGCCCCAGATTGTGGGAAGGCGAGCCCCATGTTCAGCGTCGCGGTCAAGATCTTCATGTTCCGTTGCTGCGCCTCATCGAGCTCCTTTCCTGCTTCGATCTTGGCTAGTCCCGCCGCATCGGCGATCAAGCCGAAGCCGGCTCCGATGCCCTTGGCATTGGTCAGGAGGGTGTTGTCGCCGTGTCCAGCAGCCATCTCCACAGCCCCGTAATCGAGAAGCTGCCCGGCGAAGGTCGTTTGGGCGGCCAAGACGGGCGCAAACGCGTGGGCATCGGCGAACGCCTCCCGCATCACTTGGCGCAGACCGTCCTTGCTGAGGAGCGCTCCCCAGGCGTCCTGACCTGGAATCCCGGGGTGATCGGCACCTGTGACTCCTGGCGCCATTGTGTCTCGACCGCTTTGAGCTGCGCGGTTCACGTCGGCGATGTAGCCGGCGAGGATGTGGCCGGTGGTGGTGGGCGGCACGCGTGAATCGGGAGGAGATCCCTCGCTGATGCGTTGGGCCTCCAGGTGGATGAACTCCGAGGCCAGTTTGGCGGACAGGTAGCCGCGGGATGGCTGCTGCGGTGAGCCGTCATGGTCGCGGAAGGTGAGCATGGCGGCCTCCAGCGCCGTGCCCAGCGCCGCACCGCCGTCGGGCATGGTCTGCCAGGTCAGGTAGCGCTTCATCATGTTGGGATCGCCCGCGAAGAAGTCCTGAGCCGCCGCGGGATTTCGGCTGAGCGCCTCCATGAGATGCATGCCGGTGGTCGGCCCGTTGTACGCCGTCCACTTCCATGTGTCGATCTTCTTGGCGACCGCCAGCAGGAAGGCGGAGTCGAAGGTGCCGTGCTTGAGCGCCAGTGCCAGCCCATAGCCCGAGCGCCACTCGACGGTGGAGTGGCCGAGGTCGTCGGTGAGCTCGTCACGCCAGGACGTGCTCAGCCTGGAGCTCGCCGTGCCAAGGGTCTTGCCGAGCGCGGTCTGCAGCCGTGCCACGTTCTCATCCTGATGACGATTCACCGTCTTGGTCATCAAATTGCGGAATCCCGCCGCGCCCAGCGCGTTCATCAGCGCCACGGCGAATGTCGAGTCCCCTGCCCGCTTCTCCAGCGCGGCCACGGTCTTCTCGTCGACGTCGCCGTTCTCGACCGCGGCGGTCAGCTTGCTGACCGCCGCGTAGACGTCGGGATCGTGGGCGGCCTTGCCGTACAGCTCCTCGTCGAAGGCGGTCAGTCCGCTGGGCACTCCGGAGGATGCCGCCCACTCGGTGTGCTCGGAGCGGATCGTCTCGCTGCGGCGCCGCAGGTCGGGGCGGATGGTGCCGATCCAGCTCTGGACCTCGCGCAGGGCGCCCAGGCGTGAGGTGTCCAGGTCGAGCCGCTGCAGGATGCGGCGGAGCTGTGGCTCGTTGCGGCCGAGTGCGTCCTGCGCCTGGCCGAGGCCTCGCTCGAAGTCGTCCATCGCGGCGGGATCGATCCCGGAGAAGCCGCCGCCCACCCCTCGATCCGGGGCGGTCGGGGTGGCTTGGGGGAGTGGGGAGGGCGTCGGGGAAGGCCGCGAATCTGACGTCGACGGCTGGGGTGAGGGCGGCGGAGTGACCGAGGGCTGAGGGCTCGGCGAAGGGACGTCGTCTGGGGTGGACCGGCCGTTCTGAATCGATCCGGATGACGGTGGCGGAGACGTCGGCACCGGCTGAGGGGTGGGTGACGGCTGAGGCGTAGGCGTCAGATCGGTCATATGGGCCGGGCTCCCACGATGTCGGTTGAACGCGACAACTCCGGCGGCAAGATTATTTACGATCGCCTCGTCTCGTAAACATATCCGTCAGATCCGGTATGACCGGATCAGCCGCCGCCGACTCTTTCATAGTGTCCGGCTCAGCCGGTCACCGGGGAAGAATCTTCCCGACCTGCTGCTCCAACGGAGTTGACGACACATGCGGCTGGCCATGCTTGCTCGCCACTGACGCGATCGTCGGTGCGGCCCCGGCCTGTGCCGTACTCTCAGCTCGCCGACCGGCGCGGGTGCTCGTGGAATCGGCTGTCCGGCCGGTTCACGGCCCGTTCGAGCGTCAGCACCACGGCAGGGGCCTGCAAGCCGGCGGCCGTACGGAAGACCTCAAGGCGGGCCGTCCCGGAGGTCTTCAGGAAGACCTCGTGAAGGGCGAGGTGAGGCTAG
>BCRI01000006.1 GCA_001552515.1 Sphaerimonospora mesophila NBRC 14179 = JCM 3151 | reverse complement strand
GCGGTGGAACCCCGGACACCGGCAGCCCTCATCGGGCCCGCCGCGAGCGACGAGCCCGCCGCCCCCGTGGCGGAGGAGACCGCGGGCGAAGCATCGGGAGATCGGGAACCAGCGAGCGACGAGGCGGCGGACCAGAAGGCCGCCGGACGGCACGACTCCGACGACTGGCAGCGCAGAGCGCGCGAGCAGCACAGGAAGGGCCGACCGCCGAGGCCCATGCGCCCCGAGCAGCCCAGGCAGCCGACGAAGCGGCCACCCATGCACCCGGTGCCGCCCATGCAGGCGATGCCGCCCGTCCGGCCGGTGACCGTGCCCCCCGCGCAGCCGGTGCACGCGGAGGCGACGAAGGCCGCGAAGCGGACGACCCGGCCGGAGAAGATCGCGCCGCCGAAGATCCAGCCACCCAAGACCAGGGGGGAGGGGCCGCCCAGGCTCCGCCGCGTGGAGGCCGTGGTCGGCCGCGACCCCTCCGGCGGCTGGCGCCGTTTGGCCCAGGTCGTCGTGGGCGGGAGCCGTACCGACGGGATGGAGATCGACGAGGCGCGGGCCAGAACGCCGCTCCCGGAGAGCAAGCGGATCATGGTGCTGGGCTGCACCGGTGGTGCGGGGCAGACCACCACGGCCCTGATGCTGGGACACACACTCGCCCGCTATCGAGAGGACCGCGTGCTGGCCCTCGACGCGAGCGGCGGCGACGACACGATGATCAAGAGGATCGCGGCCGAGCCCGAGCGGCCGGGCTCTCTTCTCGAGGGCGCGGGGTCGCTGACCCGCTACCTCGGCCTCGGGGCGCAGACCTCGCGATGCGGGTCGGGTCTCGAGGTGCTCGGGGCGGACATCGACGACCAGGCGGCGCAGCGCCTGGCGGACCGGGCGTCTCACGGCGACTGGAGCCGGACGCTGGCCGCGCTGGATCGCTGTTACGGACTCACCGTGATCGACCCCGCCGCCGCGCTGGCGGCCCGGCTGCTGCCGTACGCCGACCAGCTCGTGCTGGTGGCGCCAGCGAGCGCGGACGCTCCCGAGGCGATCGCCATGACCTACGAGTGGCTCGACGGTCACGGCTGCTCCGAGCTGCGCCGCCGGGGCGTGATGGTGATCAACGGGGTGAGCCGTCGCAGCCTGCCCGAGGTGGAGCAGGCGGAGTCCGTGGCCAGCGGCCGCTGCCGGGCGATCGTCCGGGTGCCCTGGGAGGACGAGCTCGCGCCGGGCCGTCCCGGACCTGTTGACCTCAACCACCTTCGCACGGGGGGCCGCAGGGCGTACGTTGCACTTGCGGGAGTGATCGTGAGCAGCCTGGCGGCCAACCGGCCGAGCGACACGCCCAGGGTCCGAGAACGCACGGGTGAGAAAGCGGGTGAGTGAGCGATGAGCAGGGCGCGAAGCCGCCTGGCGGTTCGGTACTTCGACGATCGCGTCCTTCTCACCGAGTCGGCGGCATGGGCGTACTTCCGGTTGCCGACGGTGAGCTACGAGTTTCTCACTCCGGAGGAGCGGGAGGCGCTCGCCACCAACATCACCATCGCGCTGGCCGCGATCAGGATGCCCGACGCAGAGGTGCACCTGAGGATCGCGCACCGGGCCTATCCGGCGGCCGAGTGGGCGATGGCGCTCGACACCACCTCGGACGAAGGCCCGGGCTGGCGCGAGTATCTGGAGGAGATGTACCGCCACGTCTGGGCCAAGGACTTCTGGAGCAAGGAGGTCTACCTGGGCGTACGGCTCGGCCCGCGCGGCGCCCAGCTGGGCACCGGCGTGCTGGCCCAGCTCTTCGGCTTCTATCAGCGCGGGGAGAAGGCGCTCGGGATCGAGGACGACCACGTGCCGGCCCGTGAGATCGAGCGGTGGACCGAGGCGGCGGAACGACTCGGCCGTGCGCTGGCCTCCAGCGCCCTCTACGCGCGTCACGCCACCTCCACCGAGGTCGCCTGGCTGTTCCAGCACTCCGCCTCCGGCGGGCTCGGCGACCCGCCGCCGTCGGCGTCACCCCGGCGCAGATGGGGCAGGGGCGAGATCGAATCGCTGGTCGAGGGTCAGATCCACAACGGGCGTTCGTTACTCCGGATCGTGCAGCCGACCGGTGACAGTTACGTCGCGCACCTGTCGTTCGCCCGGTTCCCCGACCTCATGCCGTTCCCCGACGGGGAGCCGTGGCTGCACTTCGCCGACCAGCTGCCGTTCCCGGTCGAGGTCTCCAGCAGGATGCGGCTGGTCCCGCCGGTCCGGGCGAGCAAGGACGTGGCGCGAAAGCTGGCGCACGCCCGCGACATGGACATCCACATCCGCGAGGCCGGAGCGGAGGCGCCGCTCGCGCTGGCCGAGCAGATCGACGCCGCCCGCATGCTCGAACACGGCATCACCAAGGAGCGGCTGCCGTTCGTGTACGGCTGGCACCGGCTGAGCGTGAGCGCGCCGACGGAGGAGATCTGCGTCCAGCGGGTCGAGGCCGTCGTGGAGCACTACCGTGACATCGGCATCGACATCGTCAACTCCACCGGCGACCAGTTCTCGCTGTTCTGCGAGGCACTTCCCGGAGAGCGGCTGCGGGTCAACGCGTACGCCCAGCGGCAGCCCCTGCGTACGATCGCGGGCGGCATGGCGACGGCCACCGTGGAGCTCGGCGACCGGGTGGACGAGTCGAACGCGGGGTGGGTCGGGCCGTACATCGGCGAGACCATGGGCCGGGCGCGCGGCATCGTCCACTTCGATCCCCTGGTGGCCGCGGCGCGCAACCGGCCGACGGCCATCGCGATCACGGGGGAGCCGGGGGGCGGCAAGACCACGCTCGCGCTGCTGCTGATCTACCAGATGGCGCTGCGCGGGGTGACCGTGGCCGTCATCGACCCGAAGGGCGACGCGGAGTCGCTCGTACGGCTCCTGCAGCGGCGTGGCCGCCAGGCGCGCGTCATCCCCCTGGGATCGGCGGCGCCCGGCCTGCTCGACCCGTTCTCGTTCGGCGACGACATCGCGGCCAAGAAGACGATGGCCAGCGAGACGCTGCGACTGCTGCTGCCACGCATGTCGGAGGAGCGCGAGTCGGCCATGATCCAGGCGGTGGCCGCTGTGTCGAACGAGCCCGACCCGTCGCTGGGCAAGGTGGTCGACCACCTGGAGCGGTCGGACGACCCCGCGTCGAAGAACCTCGGCGCCGTGCTGCGGTCGATGTCCGAGATGCACCTGGCCAGGCTCTGCTTCGACCCCGGTGGCGGCGAGCAGATCGACACCGCGGGCTGGACCACGGTGTTCACGCTGGGCGGCCTCACGCTGCCCGATGTCACGACCCCCAGGGACGACTACTCCTACGAGCAGCGGCTGTCGGTCGCCCTGCTCTATCTGGTGTCCCAGTTCGCCCGGCGGCTGATGAACGGGCTCGACCGACGTACCCCCAAGGCGATCTTCCTCGACGAGGCCTGGGCGATCACGTCCACGCCGGAGGGCGCCAAGCTGGTGCCCGAGGTGTCCAGGATGGGCCGGTCACGCAACACCGCGCTCGTACTGGTTTCCCAGAACGCGGGTGACCTGCTCAACGAGCAGGTCACCAACTGTCTGTCATCGGTCTTCGCCTTCCGCTCGACCGAGCGGGTGGAGGTCGAGCACGTGATGGAGCTCCTCGGCGTGGATCCGTCGGAGGAGCACAAGGGCGTGCTGCGCTCTCTGGGCAACGGTGAGTGCGTCTTCCGTGATCTGGATGGCCGGGCGGGTCGCATCGGGGTGGACCTGATCTCGGCGGAGCTGCTGCGGTGGCTCGACACGAATCCGACGCACGAGAAGCCAGGCGAGAACGGAAACGATGACGATCAGAGTGTCGGGGGTTCTGGTCGGTCGGGGGTCGCGCAGGAGGTGCGGTCTTGAAGCGATTGCGGCGCAGGCTCGTCCTGCTCCTGGTGGCCTTCGCGGCGTTCGTTACCCTGCCGTTCGTCTTTCCGGCGGACACGGCGAGCGCGATCGGGCCCTGTGACCTGTCCGCCGACCTCGCTCCCGAGATGGTCGGCGGCGGCATCGACGGACTGGTCCGCCCGCCGGTGGCCGACGCCGCCGCCACCGGGAGCGGTGCGGGCGACGGGGCGGCCGCCCAGCCGCTCACCAACTACGAGCGGTACGGCATGTCCGGCCAGTTCTGGCACACCTACGATCTCGGGTGCTCCGACGTCGCAGCCGTGCTCGGCAACGCCTGGGCCAACACGGTCTTCTCCTGGGCCAAGGCCGTCGACCGGCTGACGATCAGCACCTACGAGGCCGCGGCCACCGAGGGACCGCTTCAGCCCATCAAGGAGGCGGCCGACGCGATCGTCACCAAGCTGGCCGACGCGATGTACTGGCCCTACCTGCGGCCGGTCGTCATCCTCGGCGCGGTCTGGCTCGCCTGGTTCGGCCTGATCCGCAGGCGGGCGACGACCACCACCGAGGGCGTCGTCTGGATGGTGCTCGCGGTCACCGTGGCCGTCTGGTTCTTCAGCCGTCCCGGCGACTTCACCAACATCGGCAAGACCGTGACCGACAAGACCGGCGAAATCGTCAACTCGGCGTTCTCCGGGCTGCCCGGCGCCGGTGGGGCGTCGTGCCTGCCGCTCAAGGACGACGCCGGAGCCGGGGCCGACGCGGGCGCCGGAGCCGATGCGGGCGCAGCAGGGGCAGGCGCGGGCTCGGCGGCGGCGACCGAGGTGAAGGCCGGAGGGTACGGCAGGCCGGGCACGCCGGGGGTCGCCCAGAACGCCGACGCGCTCTGGTCGACGCTCGTGTGCAAGCCGTGGCTGATGGGCCAGCTCGGCACGGCCGATCCGGACTCGGGCGTGGTGCAGATGTTCGGCGCCAAGATCCTCGACATGCAGGCCATCGACGCCGCAGAGCAGGCCGCGAACCAGACGCCCGCCAGCGACGCCCACCAGAAGCGGTTCGAGGAGGAGGTGGTCAAACCGCTGGAGAACACCCCGGTGTTCTTCCTCATCCAGGGCAAGGACTGGACGAGCCGGCTCGGCATCGCGATCGGCGCGTTCATCGCCGCGATGGTCGCCGGGCTGCTCATCTTCCTCGTGGCGGTTTCGCTGCTGGTGCTCAAGGTCGGCTTCCTGCTGCTGCTCATGCTGGGGCCGGTGTTCCTGCTGATCGGCGTGCATCCGGGCTCCGGGCGGATCATCGCGATGCGGTGGGTGGAGATGGTCGTCGGCACCCTGCTGCGCCAGGCCGTGCTCGCCATCGTGCTGGGCGTCCTCGTGTACGGCTACGCGCTGATCATTTCGACCGGTCTGCCCTGGGGCATGCAGATCCTGTTCATGGCACTGCTGACGATCGCCGTCTTCTTCTACCGGCGGCCGTTCCAGCACCTGTTCGCCTCGATGGACGGGCATACGCTCACGACCCGCATGCTCGGAGAGGCCGCGAGCGCGCCCACGCTGTCGCGTGCGGCGAACGCGCTGCCTCCGGTGGCCGCGGCCCGCATGGGCCGCTGGGGCCTGCGCAAGGCCGAGCCGCTGATCGGCGCCGCCGCGATGGCGAGCGGCGCCGGCACCGCCGCCGCCGTCGCCACATCGGTGGCGCAGGGCCGGGTCCGCGGCGAGGAGGGAGCGGCCGGGTCAGGGATGGCTCAGGCGGCGGGGCAGACGGCGGAGCAGGCCCGGGCCGGGGCCCAGCCGGCGCCGCTGGACGCCGACGCCCAGGCCGCCGGTCGCCGCAAGGCGGTGACGGCGCCACGCCAGGGGTCGGCCCCTCCGCTCAAGCTGTCGCAGTCGCCGCGCCATCCGGGGGCCAAGGGCGCGCCATCGGGTTCCGGCTCCGGCACCGGTTCGAGCCTGGGCTCGAGCCTGAGCGCCGGTCTGGGTTCCGGGTCGGGCTCCGGCACGTCATCGGGCGGCGGCACGGGCTCACGCGGCGGCTGGTTCAGCGGCCGATCGGGTGGCTGGTCCTCCCGCGGTTCGAGCGGTTCAGGTGGTGGTGGTGCCAGGGCCGGTTCACGAGGTTCGAACGGTTCACGCGGTTCGAACGGCTCCCGTTCCGGAGGTGGGGGCGGCATCTTCGGCGGTGGTTCCGGTGGTGGTTCCGGCAACGGCTCCGGTGGTCGCTCCGGTGGCATCTTCGGCGGCGGCGGCTCCCGCGACCGGGGATCGGCCGACCGGGGTTCCGGATCCGGTGCCTCCCGGTCCGGTTCGTCGTCCGGCAGGTCGTCCGAAGCGCCACCGCTGTGGCTGCCGAGCCGGGGGAGTGGTGGGCGGACATCCGAAGACGCGCCCACCCCGTTCTGGGCCAGGCCCACCGACGGAAACTCCGGCGACTGACCGGGTGACCAGACGTCCATGAGCACACAGGGAAATGACAGGGGCAAGAAGCTCGCGTTCGCCGGAGCCGTCGTCGTGCTGGCCGCCGTGGGCGTCTACCTCACGATGAACCCGCCCACGTCGGGGGAGGCAACGGCGCAGGGCGGCGAGGGCCGTACGGCCACGGGCGAGCACAGACCGTCCGAGACGGCCGCCGTCGCACCGCGCAGCCCGGTGCCGCGCCAGGTCGCGAAGACTCCGGCGAACTTCGACGTCTACGACTACCTGCCGCTGACGCGGCAGGAGCTCGGCGCCGCCGCCGATCTCGCGCGGCGGTTCACCGAGTCGTACGGAACCTTCCGGTACGACGAGGAACCGGCGGCGTTCGCCGGACGGCTCGGCGCGTTCTCCACCGAGGAGTTCGCCGCGCAGCTCACCCGGGCCATGACCGATCCGGCGCTGGTGCAGCGCAACCGTGCCGACCAGGTGGTCTCGCGGGCGTCGGCGCGGGTGGAGACGATCCGCGACATGACCGCGGGCCAGGTGGTCTTCGTCGTCGGCTCGGTGCGGCACGTGACCGACAAGGACGGCGACAAGGACGAGAGCGACCGCTTCGCCGTGACCGTGATCAAGGCGGGCGGCGACTGGCGGGTCTACGACCTCGGACTCGCCGACGAGGGCCAGGACGGGGACACGACGCCGTGATCATGCCGCCCCGTCGGACGCTGTTTCAGGCGCCGTTCCGGGTGATCACGGCTCGGGGGCGGCCGCTCATGGCCGTGCTCCTCGCCCTGGCCGTGATCGTCCCGCTCACGCTCATCGGATCGATCATTCTGATGACGCCCCTGCCGTCGTTCCTGCTCGGTGGCAGAACAGCGGAGGACTGCGCGGAGGCGGACACGGCGACCTTGGGGGTGTCGGAGACGGCCAGGACGGACATCCCGGCCGAATATCTCGAGCTCTACAAGAAGGTCGGCAAGGAGATCGGCGTCCAGTGGAACGTGCTCGCCGCCATCGGCAAGCGGGAGACCGACCACGGCCGGTCGAAGCTGCCCGGAGTCGGCAACGGCACCAACTACGCGGGCGCCGCCGGGCCGATGCAGTTCCTGATCAGCACGTGGGGCGGCAAGGCCAAGATCAAGATCGCGCCGGGGATCAACGGGTACGCCTCGGACGGCGACGGTGACGGGTACGGCGACGTCTACAACCCGGCCGACGCGATTTTGGGCGCGGCGAAGATGCTCAAGCGCAACGGCGCTCCCGACGACCTCAGGCGGGCGATCTTCGTTTACAACCGGGCCACCTGGTACGTCGACCAGGTCCTGGAGATCGCCAAGCGCTACGCGGTCACCGGCGACATCGGTCTGCCGCCCGAGGCCGACCCGGCCTGCGACATCGGCTACGTGGACGCGGCCTCCGGCGAGGTCGTACAGAAGATCCTGGAGTACGCCCTCGCCCAGCGCGGCAAGCCGTACCGGTGGGGTGGGACGGGCCCGGACGCCTTCGACTGCTCGGGCATCATCTACATGGCCTACCGCCACGCCGGGCTGTCGATCCCCAGGACGACCTTCGGGCAGTGGCCCTTCGGCGTGCGGGTGCAGCCGGGCAGCGAGCGGCCGGGCGACCTGGTGTTCTTCAACGCGGGCCCAGGAACGTCGATCGACCGCCCAGGACACGTCGGGCTGGTGGTCGCGCCGGGGAAGATGGTCGAGGCGCGCTGCACACGATGTGGGCCCATCAAGGTCACGACCTATGGCGACCGGCCGAGCATCGTGGGCTTCACCCGGCCGCTCGAGAACGCCGACGTCCAGGCCCAGCTCAGGCGCGATCTAACCTAGGCGGTCATGGACGTGATGGGAAAGCTCGTCGTGGGGGCGGCGATCGTGCGGGAGGGCAGGCTGCTCGCCGCCCAGCGGGCCGCGCCGCCCGAGCTCAGGGGTGGTTGGGAGTTCCCCGGCGGCAAGGTCGACGAGGGGGAGAGCGAGCACGAGGCGCTGGTCCGCGAGTGCGCAGAGGAACTCGGCGTCGAGATCGTCGTCGGCCGCCGGGTGGGCGGGGACTGGCCGCTGCCCGGCGGGCACGTCATGCGGGTCTGGCTCGCGAGCATCGCGGCGGGCGTCCCGTACGCGCGCGAGCACCTCGCGCTGCGCTGGCTGGAGTCACACGAGCTCTACGAGGTCGCCTGGATCGCGGCCGATCTGCCGATCGTCGCCGCCGTCGAGAAACTCCTGTGAGTACGGGATTCTGGGCGCGAATTCGTGACCGAGAAGGGCTTTGCTGGGGGTTTTACCCAACTAGAATCTCCCTTGACCCCTGGGCATGAGACATGGTGGAGGCGAGCGGTGATGGGACGCGCAAAGATCAGGGCCGCGTCCTCGGCTTTCGCCTCGCTGGCCCTCGCCACGCTGGCCGTGCTCACGGTGGGGCCGGCGATCAGTGCGAACGCGGCGGACAACACCCCCGTGGAACCGTGTCTGCCCGGCGAGTGCGAGACCGTCACCGTGACCATCACCGAGACGCCCGGGAACAGTCCGTCGCCGACCCCGACCGGTGATCCGGTGGTGACGCAGACCGTCACGGTCACCCCGACGCCGCCCAAGCCGGTCGGGGACAAGAAGGACGACGACAAGAAAGCCGACGACCCGCCGAAGCAGCGTGAGGACACGGCGCCGATCCACACGACTCAGCCGCCGGTCCCGGTCTACACGGACTCGAACCCGGGCTCGGACACCCCGGCCACCACGGAGCCGGAGGTCTCGCTTCCCGCCGCGACGACGCCGCCCGAGTCGCAGCAGGCACCGCCGGCGGAGCAGACGCCGGCACAGGAGATGGCGTTCGACGCGCCCACGCCTGAGGCGGTGGAGTACCAGATCCGCAAGGCCACGCCGGAGTTCGACAAGCCGGCGCTGGCGAACAAGCTCGCGATCGTCGCCGCCGTGCTCGTGGTGCTGGCGCTGCTCGCGTGGCTCATGCTCGAGGGCAGGCTGCGCCGGATGGCGCATGCGACGGCGGCCGGGAGGATGGGCGGCCGCCGGGCCAAGGCCCCCGGCGGGCAGGAGATGGCCGCCTATCCGGGGATGGCGCCGGGCTACGCCGTCGGTTTCGTGCCGGTTCAGACCTACCCGGTGGCCTATCCGCAGCAGCAGCCCTACGGCTATCCGATGCCCTACGGGGCTCCGCCCCAGCCGTACGGCGCTGCGCCGCAGGCGTATGGCGCCCCCCAGCCGTACGGCGCTCCGCCGCAGGCGTACGGCCACGCGCCCTACCTTCAGCAGCAGGGCGGCTATCCGCAGTCGTACGACCAGCAGGCCCAGGCGATGCCGCAGGACCCCGCTGCGGGGACCACGCCGACCGATTAGGGACTGCGGGGCCACGTAAGGAGCACCGGATCGCGGGCGGGGTGTGACGTTCGCGCCCATGCGTGAGCCTCCGTGGCCGAATCCCAAAAGGGAACGCGGGGGTATCCCCGCGGGCTCGACGCCGCGCCCCGCCATGAGGGGCCGCACACCACCGGGCGCCGTAGACGGGCGTCCGCCGCTCGGGCACCACCACCACCGAACAGCGGGGCCGCCGCGGAGACGATGCATCCATCTGGATCCACGCTCGTGCCGGCCAGGACTTTTTCAACACTCCCTAGTGTGTAAACGTCTCCGAAATCTGTCAATGCTATTACGAAAAGTTTCGATTCTCTTTCCTGAACGCAGATGTAGAACCTGGGCGTACAAGCCGAACAAGCCTCAGAAAACTTTCGGTGGGTCGTCCATCGAACGAAGAGCATGGGTGAAAGTTTCACCGTGTGCCACCGCCGATTCGGTGTGCCGTCGCGGCAACGCCCAGTTGGCTCACGCTCGACCCCATGCGGTCGATGTGGGCACGCATCGGACCCTTGACAGTCGCGCTCTCCCTCGTATTTGCTCTGCCCCACACCACCTGCAGTCACCCGACGGAGAGGGGCTCGGCCGACGGACAGAATGTTAACGTTAACAAAAGCCTGCCACCGGCTGCACGGGTCGTCGGCATAGGTCCTGAACGACCGGCGAGGCGTCTGCCGCGCACGTCGAAGCCCGGCACGCCGACTGGTGACATCAGCGCTGATGCAAGCAGCACATCCGAGCTCGGTTCCAGCCAATCCCCACCGACAGGTCGCCGAATCTCGCCGGCCTCACCACGAGACGAGACCCCTGAACTGTCACCTGGCGAGCGGTCCCGCGTTGGCCGGACCCTCGGCTCCTCCGGGCGCGCGAGGTCGGGACCGCGCCCGACGGCGCACCACCGGGCCGGAGCTTCGCGATGTCTCCCGAACGGCGCCGTCGGCGCGCGTGTCTCCTCGCAGTGCCGGCCGACGCCGCCAGGGCATCGCCGGCGCGGTGACCGCAACCGTCGGCGGGGACGGCCGAGTCGGCTCGACAACCGCCCGGCAGGCACGAACGGATTCCGCGAGCGGAGCGAGGGTCCGAAGGAGACGGGCCGACAGGCGACCTCCACCGCACGACCGCGTTGAACGCGGCCCCCCGAAGAAACCCCCGAGAAAAGGCGGAAGGATGAGACGGCAGACCAGAAGACTCGCCGGTGCCGGTGTCGCAGCGGTGATCACAGCGTTGTCCATGTTCGTGGCGCCGGTGCCGCAGGCGTCGGCGGCGGGCCTGACCGAGGTGACCAACTTCGGCACGAACCCCGGCAACATCCGGATGTACCTGTACGTCCCGAACCAGGTCGCGGCCCGTCCGGGCATCCTGGTGGCGATGCACGGCTGCAACGGCACGGCGTCCGGCTTCTACCAGGGCACCGAGTTCGCGTCGCTGGCCGACCAGTACGGCTTCGTCGTCATCTACCCGCAGGCGAACAAGAGCGCCAACGGCCTGTCGAACTGCTTCGACGTCTGGTCGAACGAGGCCCTGCGCCACGGTGGCGGCAGCGACCCGGTCTCGATCGTCTCCATGGTCGACTACGTCAAGCAGCGCTACAACGGTGACCCCGACCGGGTGTTCGCCACCGGTTTCTCCTCGGGCGCGATGGAGACCAACAACCTGCTGGCCACCTACCCGGACGTCTTCAAGGCCGGCGCGCCGTTCTCCGGCGTGCCCTTCGGCTGTCTCGGGCCTGCGGGGTGTGGTGACAAGACGCCCCAGCAGTGGGGTGACCTGGTGCGCAACGCCTACCCCGGCTACACCGGACCCCGGCCGCGCGTGACGGCCTGGCACGGCACCAACGACAACGTGCTGAACTACAGCATGCTGCAGAAGGAAGTCGACCAGTGGACGAACGTGTGGGGAATCAGCCAGACCCCCACCTCCACCAGCAGCCCGCAGTCCGGCTGGACCCGGCGGGTCTTCGGCTCCGGCCAGGTCGAGGCCTACACCATCAACGGAGCCGGCCACGACCTGCCGCACCGCGGGATGGCCATCTACGCCATCCGCTTCTTCGGCCTGGACGGCAGCTCACCCTCCCCATCCCCTACCCCCACGCCGACTCCCACTCCCACGCCGACTCCCACGCCGACTCCCACGCCGACTCCCACGCCGAGCCCGACGCCTCCGGGGCAGGGCTGTGCCGCGACATATCGGACGATCAACAGCTGGCCGGGCGGCTTCCAGGCGGAGGTGACGGTCAGTAACAGCGGATCGGCGGCGATCAACGGCTGGACGGTAGGCATGACCCTGCCCTCCGGCCAGAGCATCACGAACCTGTGGAACGGGATCAACAACGGCGCCACCGGCACGGTCAGCGTCCGGAACGCCTCCTACAACGGCACGATCCCCGCCAACGGCACCACCACGTTCGGCTACCTCGCCAACGGGGACGCCACCGCCTCTCCCACCGGCATCAGCTGCTCCAGCGGTTGATCTCCCCAGGCCCGCCGCTCGGGGATCTTCAGTTCCGGGTCCCCGTCGGCGGCCCTGCGATCGCTGGTCGCGCTGACCGGGGACGGGCATTCCCACGACGACCTGCGGCATCGCCGACCCCCTCGTGCCCCTTCCCGAATCCGCCGGCACGCCGACCGGCCGGAAATCGGATGCGGACCGCCGGCGCGGTGGTGTGTGATCGGAAGTATGACGATCGTGTTGGGTGAGCCGGGAGTCGACGAGCTCGGCGAGGTCGTGGGCGTGCTGCGGGAGTGGCAGCACGACGGGGCGCCGATGCAACTGCATCCCGGGGACCTGGGCTGGTTCTGGCGGTTCGGCGCGGAGGCGACGGCCGCAGCGGTCCGGACGTGGAGCCGGGACGGACGGATTCTCGCCATCGGGCTGCTGGACCAGCCCGAGCTGTTGCGGCTGACGATCGCGCCGGACGCTCAGCGGAACGAGGAGCTGGCACAGCGACTGGTCGAGGACGTGACCGAGCCGGAGCGCGGCGTGCTGATCGAGGGGAAGGTGAACATCGAAGCACCCATGCATGCACTGGTCCAAGATCTGCTGGCCGAGCACGGCTGGAACACCGACGAACCGTGGACGCCGCTGCGCCGCGATCTCACAGAGCCGGTGAAGGATCCGGGCGTGCGGATCGAGGTGATCGGGCCGGAGCAGGCGCACGTGCGGACCGCCGTACAGAGGGCATCGTTCGACGGGTCGACGTTCACGGACGAGCGCTGGCACGCGATGGCGGCAGGACCGCCGTACGCCGGCGCCCGGTGCCTGGTCGCATACGACGACCAGGGCGACGCGGTGGCGGCGGTGACGGTGTGGTCGGCCGGTCCGGGTAAGCCCGGGTTGCTCGAGCCGATGGGCGTGCACCGGGAACATCGCGGTCACGGCCACGGCAGGGCGATCACCCTCGCCGCTGCGGCCGCGCTCCGGGAGCTGGGCTCGTCGAGCGCGATCGTCTGCACCCCGAGCTCCAATGTCGGTGCCGTGGCCACCTACGAGTCGGCCGGCTTCCGGCGACTCCCCGAGGTCCGGGACAGATATCGGGACGCCTGACGGCACTCGCAGATGTACGCGGTGCTGGTCCCACAAGACCGAAAGCCGCCATGCAGGTCGACTGCGTGGCGGCTTTCGCGAGATCACAACCTGGTGCCTCTCGAGGACCAGGCGGTCCATGCGGTGTCGATCAGCTCGAACGCTTGAAGATCTTCGAGCCGAGCCACACCAGCGGGTCGTACTTCCGGTCGACGACGCGCTCCTTCACCGGAATGATCGCGTTGTCGGTGATCTTGATGTGCTCGGGACAGACCTCGGTGCAGCACTTGGTGATGTTGCAGAAGCCGAGCCCGTGCTCCTCCTGGGCGGTCTGCGGGCGGCGGTCCTGCACGTCGTACGGATGCATGTCGAGCTCGGCGATCCGGATGAAGTAGCGAGGACCGGCGAAGGCCTTCTTGTTCTCCTCGTGGTCGCGGATCACGTGGCAGACGTTCTGGCACAAGAAGCACTCGATGCACTTGCGGAACTCCTGCGACCGCTGCACGTCGACCTGCTGCATGCGGTACTCACCCGGCTTGACATCGGCGGGCGGCGTGAACGACGGGATCTCGCGCGCCTTCTCGTAGTTGAACGAGACGTCGCAGACCAGGTCCTTGATGACGGGGAACGTCCGCAGCGGCGTGACGGTGATCGTCTCGTCCTCTTCGAACGTGGACATCCGGGTCATGCAGCCCAGCCGCGGCTTGCCGTTGATCTCCATCGAGCACGAGCCGCACTTGCCCGCCTTGCAGTTCCACCGGACCGCGAGGTCGGGAGCCTGGGTGGCCTGCAGCCGGTGGATGATGTCGAGGACGACCTCGCCCTCGTTCACCTCCACCGTGAAGTCCTCCAGCCGTCCTTCACCGGCCTCGCCGCGCCAGACGCGGAACTTCGCCTTGTATCCCATCACGACTCCTTGACCGCGGCGTCGTACTCCGCCAGCTCGTCCTCGGTGAGGTATTTCTCCAGTTCGGAGCGCTCGAACAGGGAGATGAGGTCACCGCGCATCGACGGCTGCGCCTTCTCCTCCACCAGCACGTTCGAGCCGTCCGGGGCGGCAGAGCACACGAGCAGCTTGCGCCGCCACTCCGCCGACATGGTCGGGAAGTCGTCACGGGTGTGCCCGCCACGGCTCTCCTCGCGCAGCAGCGCGGCCCGGGCCACGCACTCGCTCACCAGCAGCATGTTCCGCAGGTCGATCGCGAGGTGCCAGCCGGGGTTGTAGATCCGGCTGCCCGCCGAGGCGGTGTTGTTCGCCCGCTCCTTGAGCTTCTCGATCGCCTGCAGCGCCTCGTTCATCTCCTCCGCCTTGCGGATGATGCCGACGAGGTCGTTCATCGTGCGCTGCAGCTCGTGATGGACCTCGTACGGATTCTCGCCGCCGGTCCGCTCCAGCGGTTCGAGGGCCTCGGCCTTGGCCTCCTCGACGCCCGACGGGACCGGACGCCTGCTCAGACCGTTCACGTACGCGGCGGCGCCGGCACCCGCCCGGCGGCCGAAGACCAGCAGGTCGGACAGGGAGTTGCCGCCGAGGCGGTTGGAACCGTGCATGCCGCCGGACACCTCGCCTGCGGCGAACAGGCCGGGCACCGAGGCGGCCTGGGTGTCCGCGTCGACCTCCACGCCGCCCATCACGTAGTGGCAGGTCGGGCCGACCTGCATGGGCTCGGCGGTGATGTCGACGTCCGCCAGCTCCTTGAACTGGTGGTACATCGACGGCAGCCGCCGGGTGATCTCCTCAGCCGGCAGCCGGGTGGAGACGTCCAGGAACACACCGCCCTGGGGGGACCCACGCCCGGCCTTCACCTCCGAGTTGATCGCCCGGGCCACCTCGTCACGCGGCAGCAGCTCCGGCGGGCGGCGGTTGTTCGCCTGGTCGGTGTACCAGCGGTCCGCCTCCTCCTCCGTCGGGGCGTAGTGGCTCTTGAACACGTCCGGGACGTAGTCGAACATGAACCGGCGGCCCTCGGAGTTGCGCAGCACGCCGCCGTCGCCGCGTACCGACTCGGTGACCAGGATGCCGCGCACCGACGGCGGCCACACCATGCCGGTCGGGTGGAACTGGATGAACTCCATGTTGATGAGCTTCGCGCCCGCCAGCAGGGCCAGCGCGTGCCCGTCGCCGGTGTACTCCCAGGAGTTCGAGGTGACCACGAACGACTTGCCGATGCCGCCGGTCGCCAGCACCACCGCCGGGGCGTCGAACACGATGAAGTCGCCGGTCTCGCGCCGGTAGCCGAAGGCCCCCGCGATCGCGCCGGTCTCCTCGTCCTTGAGCAGCCGCGTGACCGTGCACTCGGCGAACACCTTGATGTACGCCTCGAAGTCGCCGTGCAGCTTCTCGTCCTCCTGCTGGAGGGCGACGACGCGCTGCTGGAGCGTACGGATCATCTCCAGGCCGGTGCGGTCGCCGACGTGGGCCAGACGCGGGTACTCGTGGCCGCCGAAGTTCCGCTGGCTGATCTTGCCGTCCTTCGTGCGGTCGAACAGCGCGCCCCACGCCTCCAGTTCCCAGACCCGGTCGGGCGCCTCCTTGGCGTGCAGCTCGGCCATCCGCCAGTTGTTCAGGAACTTGCCCCCGCGCATCGTGTCGCGGAAGTGGACCATCCAGTTGTCGTTGGGATTGACGTTGCCCATCGCGGCGGCGGCGCCGCCCTCGGCCATGACCGTGTGGGCCTTGCCGAACAGCGACTTACAGACGATGGCCGTCCGCTTGCCCTGCTGCCGTGCCTCGATCGCCGCGCGGAGCCCGGCTCCACCGGCTCCGATGACGACGACGTCGTATTCGTGACGCTCCACCTTGAGATCCTTAAGCGAACGGGAAGTTGATGATGCCCTTGGCGACCAGCCGCACGTAGAGGTCCGCCAGCATGACCGAGAACAGCGACGCCCAGGCGAACTGCTGGTGCTTGGCGTTGAGCTTCGACACGAGGGTCCAGGCCCGGTAGCGCAGCGGGTGCTTGGAGAAGTGGTTCAGCCGGCCGGCCGTGATGTGGCGGCAGGAGTGGCAGCCGAAGGTGTAGCAGAGGATCAGGATCGCGTTGACCACGAGGATGATCGTGCCGAGGCCCACGTGCCCCCAGTTGCCGTCCTTGTCGCGGAACGCGAGCACCGCGTCGTACGTCAGGATCAGCGCGATGACGGCACCGAAGTAGAAGAAGTAGCGGTGGATGTTCTGGAGGATCAGCGGGAAGCGGGTCTCACCGGTGTACTTCTTGTGCGGCTCGGCCACCCCGCAGGCGGGCGGGGACAGCCAGTACGACCGGTAGTACGCCTTGCGGTAGTAGTAGCACGTGAGCCGGAAACCACCCGGCAGGCCCAGGATCAGGATCCCGGGCGGCAGCGTGTACCAGTCGCCGAACGGCGCGAAGCCGAAGAGGCGGGCCCCCTCAGGACACGAGGTCGCCAGGCAGGGCGACGAGAAGGGGGCGATGTACGATCCGGCGAGATGACTGGTGTCGAAGATCGCCCAAAATCCGTAGATCAGGAATACCAGGAGCCCCGCGAACGTCAGCCCCGGGGCCAGCCACCACCTGTCGGTACGAAGAGTGCGCGTCTTCAGCTGCGCGCGTTGTTTCCTGACCGGGCTCTCGGCCGTTGTCTGGGTCATCGGAGACCTTCCACCTAACTGACTCCGCGCACGCCGGAGTTCTCGCGCCGAACTGCTTGTGGCCGTGCGCGCATTGGTGGAGGAAACATTACGACGGGCGGATCACGAACTGTGAGGAGGGTCACGCTTCCTGTGTGTGATTCCCGTCACTTCCCTTGGCAGTTCGGCTCGGCTCACCTGTGTTTCACGTGTACTCGGACTCTGACGAGGCCGCCTGGTGACGAAAATCACGGCCTCATCGACCCACCCTAGTGACTCCGTCTGGATTCACGAACTCGGCCCGTCTGGTATGAGCGCCTCTATACCCTGCGGCAGGGTGCCGTCCCGGTCCGCCTCGGTCAGGAAGTCCAGCAGGGTGGCGCGGAAGGCCTGGGCCGCCCGGGTCGGTTCGACGTCCTTGCGGTTGGCCAGCGCCACCGTCCTGCGCAGCCGGGGGACCAGCGGTGTGCCCACCAGGTTGGGCCTGCCGTCCAGCACCATCGAGGGGACGACGGCGATCCCCAGCCCGGCCTCGACGAACCGCAGCACCGCGTCCATCTCGCCGCCCTCCACCGAGAACCGCGGCTCGAACCCCGCCTGACGGCACGCGGCGAGCGTCGCCTCCCGCACGTCGTATCCCCGCCGGAACATCACCATCGGACGTCCGCGCAGGTCCTGGATGCGCACGTGCGGCTTACGCCGTCCGGTGACCGGCGCGGCCGCAGCGGGGGCCGCCGTGGTGGAGGCGGCCACCACGAGGTTCTCCCGGAGGATCTCCTCGGTGACCAGGGCCGGATCCGTGCTCTGCAGCGGCAGGATGATGAGCGCCAGGTCGAGCTGCCCCCTGGCGAGGTCGCGTACGAGATCGCGTGAGCCGCTCTCCTCGACCAGAAGCTCCACCCCCGGATAGCTGCGGTGGAAACGGGCCAGCGCGTCGGCGAGCAGCCCGGCGCACAGGGACGGCGTGGCTCCGAGCCGCACCCGGCCTCTGCGCAGCCCCACGAGCTCCGCTATCTCCCGCCGCGCGGTCTCGGCGTCGGCGAGCATGCGGCGCGCCAGCGGGAGCAGCGCCTCCCCGGCCGCCGTGAGCGTCACGTTGCCCCGGGCCCGGCTGAACAGCGGGGCCCCCAGCTCCGTCTCCAGCACCTTGATCTGCTTGCTCAGCGAAGGCTGCGCCACCCGCATCCGCTCGGCCGCCTGGGTGAAGTGCCGGGTTTCGGCCACGGCCAGGAAATACGCGAGTTGCTGGAGCTGCACTTCTCATAGCGTACGGCTATGGCCGGAGCCGACCCGAGGGAGGGTGCGCAAGGGCCGAAGGTCAGGGACGGCGGGGCCGAAAGTAAGCGCGGGGGTGTGATTTAGCTCGCAACGGGCCAGGTCGTGAACCTCGCCGCAACAGCGCGGGACAGAGGACATAGCCCCCGGCTATCGAAACCAGTCCCACCATGACTTGGACGCGTGGAATGTCCGTTCTTAGCGTGGACAGATATGACTGCGACTGTTGACCACGCGATCGAGCGTGGGCAGGCCACCGCGCCTGTCCCCGTGCCGGCCGCGCCCGCTCCTGTGCCAACGCCCAGGAGACGCTCCGGGTTCCCGGTTCGGTTCCTTTCCTCCACGAACGGCAAAAAGGCCGTCATGGCGGTCACCGGTGCCGTCCTGGTGCTCTTCCTGATCGGTCACATGCTCGGGAACCTGAAGATCTTCCTGGGCGCCGACTCGTTCAACGGCTATGCCGAGTGGCTGCGCACGGCCGGTGAGCCCGCGCTGCCGGGCCGTACGATGCTGACGATCACCGAGATCGTGCTCGTGGTCGCCGTGGTGCTGCACATGTGGTCGGCGGTGTCGCTGGCCCGGCGGGCCGCACGCGCCAGGCCGGTGAAGTACGCCGCGCGGCGCAGGTCGCAGGCGTCCGGTTACGCGACGCACGTGATGCGGTACGGCGGGATCGTCATCGCGCTGTTCGTCGTGTGGCATCTGCTCGACATGACCCTCGGCGTGGTCAATCCCGAGGGCCACGCGGCCACGCCGTACGACCGGATGGTGGCGGGCTTCGCGCCCTCGCGCTGGTGGGTGACCGCTTTCTATGTGATCGCCCTCGTCATGGTCGGCCTGCACCTCAGGCACGGGGTGTGGAGCGCCTTCCAGACGCTCGGGCTGGCACGCGGCCGGAGCCATCGCCCGCTGCGCGCACTGGCGGGCGTGGTGGCTCTGGTGCTGGTCGTGGGCTTCCTGGCGGCACCCGTCGCGGTGATGATCGGAGTGATCAAGTGAGCGGCATCCTCAGGCGGGCCGGCGAATGGCGTGTCGGCGCACCGATCGCGGACACCAAGGCCCCCGCGGGGCCGATCGAGGAGCGCTGGGACACCCGTAGGTTCGAGGCCAAGCTGGTCAACCCGGCCAACAAGCGCAAGCTGAACGTCATCGTGGTCGGCACCGGCCTGGCCGGGGGCTCGGCGGCGGCGACGCTGGGCGAGCTCGGCTACAACGTCAAGTCGTTCTGCTATCAGGACTCGCCGCGCCGGGCGCACAGCATCGCCGCCCAGGGCGGCATCAACGCGGCCAAGAACTACCGCGGCGACGGCGACTCGGTCTTCCGGCTGTTCTACGACACGGTCAAGGGCGGCGACTTCCGCTCGCGCGAGTCGAACGTCTACCGCCTCGCCCAGGTCAGCGTGAACATCATCGACCAGGCCGTGGCGCAGGGCGTGCCGTTCGCCCGGGAGTACGGCGGGCTGCTCGACACCAGGTCGTTCGGCGGCGCCCAGGTCTCCCGTACGTTCTACGCCCGCGGGCAGACGGGGCAGCAGCTCCTGCTCGGCGCGTACCAGGCGCTGGAGCGTCAGGTCGCGGCGGGGACCGTCGAGATGCACACCCGCCACGAGATGCTGGAGCTCATCGTCAGCGGCGGCCGGGCGCGCGGCGTCGTGGTCCGCGACATGGTCACCGGTGAGATCGAGACGCACCTGGCGGACGCGGTGGTGCTCGCCACCGGCGGGTACGGCAACGTGTTCTATCTGTCGACCAACGCCAAGGGCTGCAACACGACGGCGATCTGGCGGGCCCACCGGCGGGGCGCCTACTTCGGCAACCCCTGCTACACCCAGATCCACCCGACCTGCATTCCGGTCAGCGGCGACTACCAGTCGAAGCTGACGCTGATGTCGGAGTCGCTGCGCAACGACGGCCGGGTGTGGGTGCCGCTGCGCAAGGGCGACGATCGGCCGCCGGCGCAGATCCCCGAGGACGAGCGCGATTACTACCTTGAGCGGATTTATCCGTCTTTCGGGAACCTGGTGCCCCGGGACATCGCCAGCCGCGCCGCCAAGAACGTCTGCGACGAGGGCCGCGGCGTCGGACCCGGCGGGCTCGGCGTCTACCTCGACTTCGCCGACGCCATCGCCCGGCTCGGCCGCGAAGCCGTCGAGAAGAAGTACGGCAACCTCTTCGAGATGTACGAGCGCATCACCGGGGAGAATCCGTACGAGGTGCCCATGCGCATCTACCCGGCGGTGCACTACACCATGGGCGGCCTGTGGGTCGACTACGACCTGCAGTCCACCATCCCCGGCCTGTTCGTGATCGGTGAGGCCAACTTCTCCGACCACGGCGCCAACCGGCTCGGCGCGTCGGCGCTCATGCAGGGCCTGGCCGACGGCTACTTCGTGCTGCCGACGACGATCGGCGACTACCTGGCCGGCGCCACCGCGTTCGATCAGGTGGACCAGGACGCGGTCGACGAGGCCGTCGACCGGGTCAAGGAGAAGATCAGCAGGCTGCTCGCCGTGAACGGCACCCGCACCGCCGACTCCTTCCACCGCGAGCTGGGCCGCCTCATGTGGGACCACTGCGGCATGGAGCGCACCGAGGAGTCGCTGCGCAAGGCGCTGGAGCGGATCCCCGAGCTGCGCGAGGAGTTCTGGAACAACGTGAAGGTGCCCGGCGACTCCGAGGGCCTCAACCAGGCGCTGGAGCGGGCCGGCCGGGTCGCCGACTTCTTCGAGCTGGCCGAGCTGATGTGCGTCGACGCGCTGCACCGCAGCGAGTCCTGCGGCGGCCACTTCCGGGCCGAGTCGCAGGACGCCGACGGCGAGGCGCTGCGCGACGACGACAACTTCGCCTACGTCGCGGCGTGGGAGTGGACGCCGGACGGCCCGGTCCTGCACAAGGAAGAGCTCGACTACGAGTACGTCAAGATGACCCAGCGGAGCTACAAGTGAGCGGGCGCGGCATGAACCTGACCTTGAAGATCTGGCGCCAGGACGGCCCGGAGGACCGCGGTCGCATGGTGACCTACCAGGTGGAGGACGTGTCGCCGGACATGTCCTTCCTGGAGATGCTCGACGTACTCAACGAGCGGCTGACCCTGGCCGGCGAGGAGCCCGTCGCCTTCGACCACGACTGCCGCGAGGGGATCTGCGGCATGTGCGGCATGGTCATCAACGGCGTCGCGCACGGTGAGCAGCGCGCCACGACCACCTGCCAGCTCCACATGCGGCACTTCAAGGACGGCGACACCGTCACCATCGAGCCGTGGCGGGCCGCGCCGTTCCCGGTGATCAAGGACCTGGTGGTGGACCGGTCGGCCTTCGACCGGATCATCCAGGCCGGCGGTTTCATCTCCGTCCCGGCCGGCTCGGCGCCCGACGCCCACTCGATCCCGGTGCCCAAGAACGCGGCCGACGCGGCGTTCGACGCCGCCACCTGCATCGGCTGCGGCGCGTGCGTGGCCGCCTGCCCGAACGGCTCGGCCTCCCTGTTCACCGCGGCCAAGATCACCCACCTGGGCCTGCTGCCGCAGGGGCAGCCGGAGCGCGCCTCGCGGGCCAAGGCGATGGTCGAGCAGATGGACGCCGAGGGCTTCGGCGGCTGCACCAACACCGGCGAGTGCACGGCGGTCTGCCCCAAGGGCATTCCGCTCGACGCGATCGCTCAGATGAACGCCGACTATCTGAAGGCGTCGCCGACCTCCTGATCCGGCCTTCCGCGCCCGCGTGAGCCGTACGTCCCCCGGGGATGTGCGGCTCACGCCGTATCGGCGGCGGGTCAGGCGACCGAACATTGATCGGTTGACTCGTTGACCTTCGCTATGGGAATTCATTCCCATGAAACGTTCGACAGGTACGAAGCAGACGCCCGGCATCGTGATGCGCAGGCTGGGCACGGGGACGCTCGCGGTCGGCCTGGCGCTGTCCTTGACGATGACCCCGGTCCCGGCCTCGGCGGCGGCGGTGGCGGCGCCCGCGGCGGTGACGGCGAGTGCGACGCTCGCACCGATGAGCCTGGCGGCGCTGGGCCGCCCGGCCTACTACACGTATTCCGGATACGGAGCCGCACAGCATCGTAAGAAGGGCAAGCAGCTCGAGAAGAAGGGATATCGCCCGATCTCCCTCAGCGTGACCGGCTCGCGGTTATCGGCCGTTTGGGTCAAGACGGGCGGCCCCGCGTGGTGGTGCCTCGACGGTCTCACCGCGAAGACGTACGAGAAGCAGCTCAAGAGCCTGCGGAAGAAGGGCTACGCGCCCACGATCATCTCGGCCTCGGGGGGCGGGTACGGCGCGGTGTTCGCCGGCGTCTTCGAGAAGCGGAACATCGGCTGGCAGGCCCAGTGGGGCATGACGGCGGCGAAGTTCAAGCAGGTCGACAAGCAGCAGTCGGCCAAGGGCCTCGCCCTGGTCTCGCTCTCCGCGTACGGCACGGCCTCCGACACCAGGTACGCCGCGATCTGGCACCAGTCGTCGGCGGGCTACGGCTGGGTCACCGGCTACACGTCCGCCAAGCTGGAGAAGATCATCAAGAAGAACGACAAGAAGGGCTACTTCCCCAAGCAGATCGTCGTCGCGCCCGACGGCACCTACTCCGCGATCTTCCACCGGGCGGCCGGGCAGTGGTGGACCCGGTACGGCATGAGCCAGTCACAGCTGAAGAAGCAGCACGACTACTACGGCAAGAAGGGCTTCTACCCGGTCAGCGTCGACGGTGAGCACATCTCTGGCCGGGGGAGCTACTACGCCGCGACCTGGTACAGGTACTGACCCGGTCGTAGGACACAGCCGGGGGCGTAGGCGTCACGGGGGATCCGGCGTGAGCTGAGACGATGTACGGCTCACGCCTTCTCCTCATCGCGGGCCGCCATCCGAACACGGCATCGGGCGGTAGCCGTACGGAGCGCCGCTGCCGCTGATCGTCGATCCCGAGGCCGAGCCCAAGATGATCGGCGTGCATTCCGACCGTCCGAGGCCGGCTGCCGGACCGTCATCCGGGTGAGGATGGGCGAGAAACCGCACATTTCCGCGTCGGTCGACTTCATCCTCGACACCTCGGTCTTCCTCGACGCCTGACCGGAGGACGCCCGGGGAAACGCGTCCGAGGTTTTCCACAGAACGGCGTTCGGGCCGGTGCAGGGGTACGGCGGCTGCGAATGTGGGCCTTCCGTTCCCGCCACAGGAAGGCATGCCGATGACCCCCCGAATTTCGCTGTCCATCCCCGCTTCGGTGAGCGCCACGCTGGTGGTGGCCGCGCCGGAGCGACCCCTGTCGGTGGCGGAGACGGCCCGGCTGCGAGACGGCCTGCCGGACGGCGTCGACCTCCGGCTGGCGGAGATCGACGCCCGCGATCCGGCTCTCGCCAGGACCATCTCGCGGCTGAGGTGCCCGCACTGCTCACCCGAGGTGGAGCCGCTCGTGGGGGTGCTCCTGGAGCGCACGGACGGCCACCTCGCCGTCACATGCGCCGCCGCATCGGGCTGGCCGCCGGTTCACCTCCGGGCCGTCCTCGAGGTGGTCGACCAGATCATGGAGTTGACCGGCGGCGTGCTCCTCGACACCGGGCGGGCCGCCCTCCTGCCGCCGGAATGGCGGCCGAGGACGGCGACGTCGCCGCAGGCCTTTCCGGTTGTGGATTGGGTCGGCGTCGACGTCTGCCTGGATGACGACGGACGCTATGGCCTGGAGACCACCGGAATGTCCCGCTTCGGGCTGCCTGATCTGCAGGTGGCCGGGCTTCAGGAGCATCACGTCCACGGATGGCTTCACCTGATGTACGGCCTCGCGGGCGTCCTGACGCGAGGGATTCTCAAGGGCGCCGGAGCGTGGCGGGACGGCGTCTACCCGGTGCCGGTGGAGATCTCCGTCTCGACGACGGACACCGCGATCGCCATGGCATCGCCGACACGGTCGGCCGGTTCGGCGAAGTCCAGATCGCGGCGGGAGATCCCGCGAGGTCGAGCGACCGTGCGCCTGCGGCACGACACGTCCGCCGGTCGCCTCCTCGTGCGACCCCCGGCGGATCTCTCCGGTGGCGAGGCCCGCTGGCGGGACCGCACGGCGATGGCGATGTGCGAGGGCGACGATGCCCACAGAGGGGGCGGGCCGTAAATCTTGGGACTTACGGCGATCATGCTCGATGGAGTCAGGTCAGCCGGGCTCTGAGGGCCGCTCGCAGCGCGGTCAGGTCGATGCCGGCGTCGGTCATGACCCGCACGCCCAGGCCCTCGCCCTCCCGGAGCAGGCCGAGCAGGATGTGACCGTCCCGGATGTCCTTGTGCTTCATCGCGAGCGCCTCGCGCAGCGACAGTTCCAGGACCTTCTTGGCCCGGGAGGTGAAGGGGATGTGGCGTCCGCTGAGCAGCGCCCTGCGCCGGTCCCGGCTGGGCGGACGGTCGAGGGCGCCCGGGCCGAAGGCGGCCTCGACCTTCTCCCGTACGGACGACAGGTCGATGCCGATCGCCTCCAGCGCGTCGGCGTCCAGGTCTCCGGCCGGGGTGCCCAGGAGACGCGTGACCGTGGCGATCGCGTGCCCGTGGTCGAGTCCGTGGTCGTTCAGCACCCGCGCCGACAGCATCTCCGGCTGCCGGATCAGGCCGAGCAGCAGGTGCTCGGTGCCGATGTGGGTGTGGCGCAGGCCCCGGGCCTCCTCCTGAGCGCCCTTGACCACCTGCCGGGCATCCTCAGTGAACCGTTCGAACATCGCTACTCCTTCTCCCGCCTCAGCAGTCCTCGTCCGCCCGCGTACTTCTTGTGCACCGCCTGGCGTGAGACGCCGAGCAACAGCGCGATGTCCTGCCAGGACCATCCCGCTTCGCGTGCGTTCTCCACCTGGAGCGCCTCCAGCCGCTCCACCAGCAGCCGCAGTGCCCGTACGGCACGCAGGCCGACCGCCGGATCTCGGCTTCCGGCGTCCGTGGCCAATTTCGCCGTGTCGCTCATGGTGTCAACCTATGTTGACGCCTATCGGTTGTCAACCAACGTTGACGCCAGCCCTGCGGCGAGTCCTGCTCCGGCGAATCCGGCTCAGGGGCGCCGAGAAAACCATTTGCTCCCCCACCTGCGATCTTGCGAGCCTGGAACGGTCATGCACTCCCTGATCGCCGGCGATCCCGGCACCCCGGATGTCCGCGGCCCCATCGGCTATCTCTGGTGGCTGGCGCGCGGCCAAGCGCGTCTCGTCCTCATCGGAATCGGCTTCGCGGTCGTGTGGTGGCTTGGTCAGGCCCTCGTTCCCGCGGCGCTCGGCAAGGCGATCGACGCGCTGATCGCCAAGGACACCGGGTCGCTCATCCGGTGGTCGGCGGCGGTGTTGGGCCTCGGCGTCGTGCAGGCCGTGACCGGTGCGCTGCGGCATCGCATGGCCGTGTACAACTGGCTTTCGGCCGCCTACCGAACCGTGCAGGTCACCACGCGGCAGGCGACCCGACTGGGCGCCACGCTCCCGAAGCGCCTGTCCACCGGCGAGGTGGTCAGCGTCGGCAACTCCGACATCGCGCACCTCGGCAGTTCGATGGACATCCTGCTGCGAGGCAGTGGCGCGGTCGTCGCCATCGCCACGGTCACGGTGATCCTCATCACCACCTCGCCGGCCCTCGGGGTCGTCGTGCTCGTCGGCGTGCCGCTGGTTACGGTGGCGGTCGGTCCGCTGCTGCGCCCGCTGCATCGACGGCAGAACCGACAGCGTGATCTCCAGGGCGAGCTGGCGACCCGCGCGGCGGACATCGTCGGAGGTCTGCGGGTGCTGCGCGGCATCGGCGGCGAGCAGGTGTTCGCCGCACGCTACCGCGAGGAGTCCCAGCGGGTACGGCATGCGGGCGTCCGGGTCGCCTCGGTCGACTCGATGCTGGCGGGAGCCGAGATCCTGCTGCCGGGCCTGCTCATCGCCTGTGTGACCTGGCTGGCCGCGCGTTTCGCGCTGGACGGCCGGGTCAGCGCCGGCCAGCTCGTGGCCTTCTACGGATACGCGGTGTTCCTCATCGCCCCGATCAGGACGCTCACCGAGGCCGCCGACAAGATCACCAAGGGTCATGTGGCCGCGCGCCGTGTGTGCCGCATCCTGTCGATGGAGCCGGAGATCCAGGACGCCCCGGGCCTCACGGAAACGCTCCATGAGGACCCGCCGGCATCGCCCCGGCCGTCCGATGGCGTGCTGGTCGATGAGGAGTCCGGCGTCGCCGTACGGCCCGGACGGCTCACCGCGCTGGCCGCGGCCGTGCCGGAGGACGCGATCACGATCGTCGACCGGCTCGGCCGGTACGCGCCGGGCGAGGTGACGCTCGGCGGGACGCCGCTCACGGAGCTCCCGGTCGCGCTCGTGCGGCGGCACATCCTGGTGGCCGACAACGAGGCGAGGCTGTTCACCGGGCGGCTGCGCGACGAGCTCGACGTCAGAGGGACGGCCACCGACGAGGAGGTGCGGCAGGCGCTGTACGGCGCGTGCGCCGAGGACATCGTCGAGGCCCTGCCCGAGGGGCTGGACGCCGAGGTGGCGGAGGCCGGACGGGAGTTCTCCGGAGGTCAGCGGCAGCGGCTGCGGCTCGTCCGCGCGCTGCTCGCCGATCCGGAGATCCTCATCCTGGTCGAGCCGACCAGCGCCGTCGATGCGCACACGGAGGCGCGCATCGCCGACCGGCTCGGCAAGGCCCGCGCGGGCCGTACGACACTCGTCTGCACCACCAGCCCGCTCGTCCTCGACCGGGCCGACCACGTCCTGTTCGTCGAGGACGGCGAGGTGAGAGCGGAGGGCGCCCATCGGGAACTGCTCGCCACCTCGCCGCGCTACCGATCCAGCGTGACCCGAGAGGAGAACTGAGCGTGGCACGGGAGATCCTGCCGGTCGCCGACCGGGCCCAGGTGCGTGCCTACGCACGGCGGCTCATGCTGCAGCACCCCCGCGAACTCGTGCTGGCCCTGGGTCTGCACGCGCTCGCGGCGGTGACCGGGCTGGTGACACCGCGGCTGCTGGGCGGACTGGTCCAGGACGTGGCCAACGGCACCGGCGACGTCCGCGTGGACGTGGTGGCGCTCGCCATCGCGGGCTTCGTGATAGCGCAGGCCGTGCTGATCAGGTTCGCGGTCTTCGCCTCGTCCAGGCTCGGCGAGAAGGTGCTGGCCGAGCTGCGTGAGGACTTCGTCGACCAGGTGCTCGGCCTGCCGCTCTCGACCGTGGAGGGAGCCGGGTCCGGCGACCTGATCACCAGGACCTCCCGCGACGTCGACGCCCTGTCCCGCACCGTGCGGCATGCGGTGCCCGAGACGCTCATAGCCGTGGTCACCGGCGCGTTCATCGTCGGCGCCGTCGTCCTGGTCGGCCCGGTGATGGCCCTGCCCGCGCTGATCGCCGTGCCGCTGCTGTGGGGGGTCACCAGGTGGTACCTCAACCGCGCGAGGGACGGTTACCTGCGAGAGAACGCCGCGTACGCGGACATGACGGAGGGACTGGCGGAGACCGTCGACGGCGCGCGCACGATCGAGGCGCTGGGGCTCCAGCGGCGCCGGCATGAGCGGGCCGATCGCGACATCGCCAGGTCGCTCGCGGCGGAGCGCTACACCCTGGGCCTGCGCATGGTCTGGTTCCCCGCGGTCGAGGTCGGCTACGTGATCCCGGTGGTGTCGACCCTGCTGATCGGCGGGCTGTTCTACATCGAAGGCTGGGTCGATCTGGTGCAGGTGACCACCGCCACGCTGTACGTCCAGCAGCTCATCGATCCGCTCGACCGGTTGCTTTCGTGGGTGGACGAGCTCCAGGTGGGCGGCGCCTCGATGGCGCGGCTCCTGGGCGTGGCCAACGTGCCGGAGGACCGGACGCCCGGGGCGGCCCGGCCCGGTGGGAAGGATCTCACGGCCACCGGTGTGCGGTACGCCTACCGCGAGGACCGCGATGTGCTGCACGGCGTCGATCTGGAGGTGCGCCAGGGTGAACGCCTCGCGATGGTGGGTCCCTCCGGGGCGGGCAAGTCCACGCTCGGCCGCCTGCTCGCGGGCATCCACGCCCCGCGGACCGGGGCGGTCGCGGTCGGCGGCGTCCCGCTCGTGGAGCTGCCGATCGACGAACTCCGGGGTGAGGTCGCGCTCGTCACCCAGGAGCATCACGTGTTCCGCGGCACGGTCCGGGAGAACCTGCTGATCGCCAGGCCGGAGGCCGCGGACGCCGACGTCTGGCGTGCCCTCGCGGCCGTGGCCGCCCGGGAATGGGTCGAGGCCCTCGACGAGGGACTCGACACCCTGGTCGGTTCGGGCGGCCAGACGGTCTCCCCGGCGCAGGCCCAGCAGCTCGCGCTCGCCAGGCTGGTGCTGGCCGACCCGCACACGCTGGTCCTCGACGAGGCGACCTCGCTCATCGATCCTCGTGCCGCCCGGCACCTGGAGCGGTCGCTGGCCGCCGTGCTGGCGGGCCGTACGGTGATCGCCATCGCGCACCGGCTGTACACGGCGCACGACGCCGACCGCGTCGCGGTCGTGGAGGACGGCCGCATCACCGAGCTGGGCTCTCACGACGAACTGGTCGCGGCCGGCGGCCCATACGCCGCCCTCTGGGAGAGCTGGCACGGCACGGCAAAGTAGGGGTCGGGGGAGTTGGACAAATCGGCTATGTCCAACGATGAAAGGAAAAATCGGTCTGTGGAGCGAGGCATGGAGGTCCGCGACCGATTAGCGTTCAAGATTATGGACGACACCGGCATGCTGGAAGAAGCCTACGAAAGGCTGCACCGGACGGGCCCCGAGTTCAGAGGCTGGCTGTCCAACCACGGACCGATGGCGGTCGAATCGATGGTGAGGCGCGGGCACACGGGTGAGATCCACCGCTGGCTCGACACCTACATGGACCGGCTGGAAGAGCTGCCGAGCGGCACCTGGCCGATCACCGATGACGATTGGCGCGAGGCGCTGGGCGACGCACGTCGTCTCGGCGACTGGCTGAACTTCTTCGAGACCGAGCTGAAGCGGCGGCCATGGCGTGCCGTGCTGGAGACCTGGTGGCCGAGGCTGCTGCCGGGCATCGCGGCGGGGGCCACGCATGGAGTGATCCGGACCGGGCACGCCGTCCACGAGTTGCTGAGCCGCGAGGACGAGATGCGACTGGCCGAGCTCGGCCAGGCCCTCGGCTACTGGGCGGCGCGCTGGCAGGGAGTCGCCGGCACGGCGGCGCCATCCGGCACGGCCGGCCCGGCGAGTGCCCTCGACGGGGTTCCGCGGGTGCAGGACCAGAGTCAGGGCATCAACCACCGGCTCGCGCAACTGGCCGACACCCCCGGATGGACGGAGTCGGTGGCCGGGCTCCGACCGGCGGATGGCGCGGAACAGGCACGTGAACGGCTCATCGAGGTGGCGAACGCGGCCACGTTGCGCTATCTGACGCACGCGCATGGCGAGCCCGTCATGCTGATCCATTCCGCCACCGCGCCGACGGCCGTACTGCGTACGCTGCCCGCGCTGCCGACGACGCTCTGGGGTCCGAGCCTCGACGCCGCCTGGGCGGCGAGCGCCGCGGTCGTCGCCGCGTACGGCCCCGCCGAGCCTGCCGCCAGGGAAGACCTGCCGGCCGCACCCGAGCGGGAAGAGGCGTTCGACCGTGCCGTACGGCATGGCGACGAGCATGCGATCAAATTCGCCGACACGGCCCTCGACGTCTACGACCGCACCGGTGATGCCGACGCCCTCGCCGGCGTGATCCGCGCGGTCGACTTCATCGAGCCCATGCCGATCTGACCTTATGCGCGCGGAATCGCGGCGAAGGCCGCGCCCACGGTCAGCGTGGACACCCCGTCGGCACCGCTGATACCGGAGAGAACTGCGTTCATAAGTGAACTGATATCGTTACTTTTTCGATACGGATATTAGACATGGACTGATCGCTCTGCTTTGCTGCTCCTCATTGATCGAGGAGGGTGAACAGACATGCGACAGTCCCGTGCTCGCCGCTTCCCGTCGGCGGCACCCGCGGCCGTGTTGGCGATCTTCATGCTGGCGGGTTGTGCGGCCGGCGGGGCGGACGCCGTGTCCGGCACCGTGCCGCACACCGTGCCGGTCGTGAGCCCGCAGGCGGCGGGTGAGCAGTCGGCGGTCGACCGTCCGGCCTCGCCGTCGTACGGCGAGGCCGAGGCGCGGCGGAAGCTGCGGGCGCTGGAGGCGGCCTTCAAGGGACGCATCGGTGCGTACGCCGTCGACACGGCCAGCGGAAAGACCGTCGCCTACCGGTCGGGGGAGCGTTTCCCGCTGCTGTCCACCTTCAAAGCGGTGGCCGCCGCCGCGGTGCTGCACAAGGCGCGCACCTCCGATCCGGGGCTGATGGACCGGGTCGTCCGCTGGAGCCGCGACGACCTCAAGCCGCACTCACCGATCACCGAGAAGCATGTGGGGGACGGGATGACCGTCGCCCGGCTGTGCGAAGCGGCGATCAGGTACAGCGACAACACCGCGAGCAACATGCTGCTGAAGCAGATCGGCGGACCGGCGGGCCTGACCCGGTACTTCCGTACGTTGCAGGATCCGATCTCCCGGCTGGACCGCTGGGAGAGCGAGCTCAACGACTGGAACCCCAAGGAGAGGCGGGACACCACCACCCCCGAGTCCATGGCGCGAAGCCTCCACGCGGTCACGATCGGCGACGCGCTCGACGCCAAGGACCGAGACCGGCTGAACGGCTGGCTGACCGCGAACACGACCGGCGATGCCCGCATCCGGGCCGGCCTGCCCAAGGACTGGACAATCGGCGACAAAACCGGCACCGGCGGCTCGTACGGCACCGCGAACGACATCGCCGTCGTCTGGCCCGCCGAGGCCGCCGCGCCGATCGTGATGGCGATCTACACCAACCGCCGGGCGGCCGACGCCCCCGGCGATGACAAGGTCGTCGCCGAGACCGCGGCCATCCTCGTGCGCGGTCTCGGCAGGCTCCCATAGGGATCCACCGGCCAGGCAGGCGTTGCCGGCGGCGGGGGCGAAATCCCCCGTACGGGGGAGAAGGTCGGCTCCGCGGTGGGAGGTGCGGGCCAGGGCGCGGCGGCAGGATCTCGGGCATGAGCTTGATGAGGTCGTCGACGGCCGCCTGGGCCGGAGCCGGCGCCGTGGTCCCTTACACGGTGATGAAGACATATTGGGCGTTCGGCGGGACCGCGGGCAGGCCCGCCGGTGATCTGGCCGCACACCTGAAGGTGAACGGCGCACCCGAGGCGCTGGTGTGGCTGGAACGGCACGGGCTGGACTTCACCGTCGTGGCGGCGCTGGTCGGGGTGTTGTTGCTGGCGGCGCTGGTCCTGCCGTGGGGAGCGAGACTGCCGCGCTGGAGCCTGCTGGTGCCGGGCTGGACGGGCGCGCTCTTGCTCACGCCCTACGGACTTGCCACCATGGTCGCCGCACCGCTGGGGTTCACGGTCGGCGACGCCACCGGCTGGTCCTGGTGGGTCGGAATCGTCGGTGGCCTGGCATTCGCCGGACTGGGCGCGGCGCTCGGCGTATGCAGCCGGTCCTACGGTCGACGACATGATCGAGCGCGACGATAGGCCCAGGGACCTGGACTTCAGCCCTCTTACGGTCGCGACGCAGCACTCCGGGAGGGGTTCGAGGCCGGGTCGGCGCATCATTCCCCGGCACAAGAACGCCTGCGCCACTCTGCTGGAACGCATCGCGGGCGCCACCTTTCCAGCGGATGGCGGAAGGCCGGATTCTCCCGGTGCGGGATTCACCGTCGCCGGCCCGGTACCGGCCATGAGCGATGCCGAGTTCGCCCACTTCATGGGCCCGCCGCAGCGCTGAGGATCGCGTCGCCGGCTCCATGCCCCCGATGAGGCCGGCGACGCCCGTCTCATCGACCTTGACGTTGTTGCTGTGAAATCCGCGTTCGGAGAGCAATAACGTCAAGGTCGAATCGGTCGCGGTCCCCGTGATGGCGATGAGCCGAGGGCCTCGACGGAGATATCCGGACAAGTCCGGGGGACCACCCGCCAAAGGTCAGATGCCGAGGGACTTCTTGAGGAAGTCGAGCTGGAGGAGCAGCAGGTTCTCGGCGACGACCTCCTGGGGGGTCATGTGGGTGACGCCTGACAGCGGCAGCACGGTGTGCGGCCGACCGGCCGCGAGCAGCGCCGACGACAGCCGCAGTGTGTGCGCGGCCACGACGTTGTCGTCGGCCAGGCCGTGCACGAGCAGCAGCGGGCGGTCCAGCTTCTCCGCGTCGGCGAGCAGCGAGGACGCCTCGTAGTGTCCCTCGTCCGGATGGCCGAGATAGCGCTCGGTGTAGCAGGTGTCGTACAACCGCCAGTCGGTGACCGGCGCCCCCGCCACGGCGGCGTGGAAGATGTCCGGCCGGCGCAGCACCGCGAGCGCGGCCAGATATCCGCCGAACGACCACCCGCGGATGGCGACCCGCGACAGGTCGAGGTCGTCGGCGTGCTGCGCGGCCACCCCCTGGAGGGCGTCCACCTGGTCGTCGAGCGTGAGCGTGAAGTCGTGCCTGACCTCGCGCTCGAAGGCCGGGCCGCGTCCGGGCGTGCCCCGTCCGTCGGCCACGATGACGGCGAAGCCCTGCTCGGCCCACCACTGGGACTCCAGGAACATCCGCCGCGCGGCGAGCACCCGCTGGGCGTGCGGTCCGCCGTACGGATCCATCAGCACGGGCAGCCGTCCCGACCCCGGCACGTGCCAGGAGGGGAACAGGATCGCGGTGGACAGATCCCGCGAGCCCGCCCGGACGAAGGAGACCCGGGGTTCCAGCGGTGGCCGCTCGGCGACCGACCGGATCGAGCCGCCACCGGAGGGCGCGGTGCCGTCGGGACGGATGACCGTGATCGACGTGCCCTCGCTCTCCAGGCTCTGGCTGGTGACGAGGGTGACGCCGCCGGCGCGGCGGCCGCCGTACACCCCGGACTCCATGGCCACCGGGCTGATCGCACCGCCCGCGTAGGTCCACAGGTGGATCTCGGTGGGTTCCCCGCTCGCCTGGAAGAGCACGGTGTCGCCGTCCACGTCCAGCACCGCCCTGACCTGCAGCGACGGCGGGGTCACCGGATCGGAGCCGATGATCAGGCGGCGGCCGCCGTCGGCGTCGGCCACCCAGACGAGCGATCCGTCGGACAGGCGGGCCGGCACGCCGGAGACGATGTCCACCCAGGCCGGGTCGGTGTCCTCCCGGAGCGGCTCGGTCGCGCCGGTCGCGGGATCGACCGAGAGCAGACGCATGCTGCGCTGGTCACGGGAGAGCGTCACGATCGCCGGTCCGTACGCGTCCCAGATCGCGGTGACCAGATATTCCTGGTCGTACGGCACGGCCACGCGGGAGCCGTCGAGCCCGATCACGAACAGCGAGACCTCGGCGTTGGCCGTCCCCGCCGCGGGGTAGCGCTGGGGCACGGCCGGGCGGTCGGGATTGGCCGGGTCGGCGATGTGCCAGAGCGCGACGGGCGAGTCGTCCACGCGGGCGACCAGCAGCCGGTCCCCCGACGGGGACCACCAGTAGCCCCGCATGCGGTCCATCTCCTCGGCGGCGACGAACTCGGCGAGGCCGTAGGCGACCTCGTCGTGCTCGGGCGTGGCCAGGGCCGTGTCCGTCCCCGTGGCGAGGTCCTGCACGCGCAGGGCGCCGCCGGTGACGTAGGCCACCTTCGTGCCGTCCGGGTCGAGCCGAGGGTCGATGACCGGGCCCGGGGTCTCCAGCCGGCGCGTCACCCCGCTTGAGAGATCGACGAGGTGGAGCTCGCCGGACAGGGCGAAGACGGCCATGCGCACCCGCTGGTCGGTCGAATAGCCGACCACGCCGCCCGCCGACTCCCTGGACCGCTCGCGGCGGGCCCGCTCCTCGGGCGGCAGATCCTCGTCGGCCGCGTCGAGCGAGAGCGGGTCGACGACGAGCCGCTCCGTTCCCGTCGCGATGTCGAACTCCCACAGACACGTCACGGGATCGATGCCGGACTTCGTGCGCAGGAAGATCACCCGATCGCCCTGTGGGGAGATCGTGAAGCCGCGCGGCACCCCGAGGGTGAACCGTCGGGTCCTTGCCTGCAGGCGCGGAAAACTGTCTGTCATAACTCCTCATCCTGCCAGTTCCGCCTCTCCTGAGGATGGTGGCGGATATGCCGGGAAAGGGCACGACTTTAAGCTCGAAGGCATGTTGGATCGCCGTTTGCTGCTCGTGCACGCCCACCCGGACGACGAGACGATCGGAACCGGGGCGACCATGGCCAGATACGCGGCCGAGGGAGCCCACGTGACGCTCGTGACCTGCACCCTCGGAGAGGAGGGCGAGATCATCCCGCCCGAGCTCGCGCACTTCGCCGCCGACCGTGACGACACGCTCGGCAAGCATCGCATCGGCGAGCTCGCCGCCGCCTGCGAGGCGCTGGGCGTCACCGATCACCGTTTCCTGGGCGGTGCGGGCCGCTGGCGTGACTCCGGCATGATGGGCGTCCCCTCCAACGACGTCCCCGGCTGCTTCTGGCGGGCCGATGTGGACGAGGCGGCCGGTGAGCTGGTCAAGGTGATCCGCGAGGTCCGGCCGCAGGTGCTCGTCACCTACGACGAGAACGGTTTCTACGGGCATCCCGACCACATCCAGGCGCATCGCGTCGCCTGGCGTGCCTTCGAGCTGGCGGCCGATCCCGCTCACGCGGAGGGCGGCGAGCCGTGGCGGATCGCCAAGTTCTACTTCACCGCCACTCCGAAGTCGGTCATGAAGCGGGCAGCCGAGGAACTGCGGGAGGCCGACATCGGCTTCACGCCCGAGTCGGTCGACGATCTGCCGTACGGCTGCGCGGACGGCGCGGTCACCACGGAGATCGACGCCAGGCCGTACGTTCCGGCCAAACTCGACGCGATGCGGGCCCACGCCACCCAGATCTCCGTACGCGACCCGTGGTTCGCGCTCTCCAACGGCATCGGCCAGCGGGCCTCCGGCGTCGAGCACTTCATCCTGCGGGCCGGGACCCGTGGCCCCGCCGGGGTCGGCGTGCCGAGGGAGGAGGGCGGCCTGGGCGAGCCGTACGACCGCGAGACCGACCTGTTCGCGGGCATCGGCTAATCTCGCGCCTATGAGGGAGGAGACCCCCGGAGCCTCCGGGGTAGAGCCGCAGCGCCTCGGACCCGTGTCGAGGCCGGTGGCCGACGACGCCATGGGGCCGATGGTCGCCGGGGCGGCCTACGGCATGCTCTTCCTCCTGGGCATCGTGCTCGGCGTCGTCGGCGGGTTCCAGCACTCCTGGTACGTCGGCGGGGTGCCCGTCGCCGCCCTCGCCTGGCTGGTGGTCCTGTTCGCGGTGCCGTACGGCATGGGCCGGCTGATGGGCGGCAAGGCGGGGGCGCTCGTGCCCGCGCTCGGCTGGTTCGCGTCGTCGTTCCTGCTGGCCGCCAAGCAGCGGGCCGGCGATCTCGTCATCGCGGGCGACACCTCCGGGTTCTGGTACCTCTACGGCGGGGTCGTGGTCCTGGCGGTGGCGGTGATCGTGACCCGGTCCAGCGGATCCTGGCTGCTGAGGTCGTACGGCAGGGCCTGAAACGAGGCAATGCGCTGCGAAACTGTTATACGACTCTCCGTCATTGGACCGCTTTACTCATGAGTGAAGGACGCGCATGCTGATGACATGCGGCGTGCGCACCGGATCAGACAGGTGGTCAACTACGCCAACCTCTCCACTCCGCTGGGGCTGCTGATCGCCCTGATCGGCGGAGCGAGACTCCGCCGCGGCGAGCGAGGGCTCGTCTACGCGTACGGCTACCGCGTCCCGTTCCCCGTCGCCGGGGCGTTCACGGTCGGCAACGTGGTCATGACCAGGCACGCCGAGGGCTACCTCGCCGGCAGACTCCTCGACCACGAGTCGCGGCACGCCACCCAGTACGCCGCCTGCGTCGGACTGCCCATGCTCGTCCTGTACGTGTCGGCGTCGGCGCTCTCACTCGCCGTCTGCGGTCACCCCGCCTCGTGGAACGTGTTCGAACGGCTGGCCGGTCTGGAAGACGGCGGATATCCGCGGCTGACTCCCCGGTGGCGCCGGTCGAGCGCACGAGCCGGTCAAGAGAAAGAATGGAATCCGTCTGCCGTATCAGGAATATTTCCGCCCGTACGGGGATCATGGAATGCGGAAGGGAGGGGTTCATGTCGCAGACGATCCGCCCTGAGAGCCCGGAGACGCCACTAGTCGAGACACCACCGGTCCCACAGGTTCCCCAGACACCCGAGACCCCCGAGAGCTCCGAGGTTTCGCAGAGCCGGGGTGTTGCACGCCGCCGATGGCCGTCGAGCTTCGCCGACCGCCTGACCACGCCGCTGCCGGGCTTTCGCGAGGTCCTGAGCGTGATGTGGCACGGGGGGTTCCGCACCGACGTCGGTGACGCCGACCAGATCCCGGTACGCCGCAGCGGCCTTCCCCGGGCCGCCGCCACCGACGTGATCGTCACCTGGGTCGGCCACGCCACCTTCATCGTCCAGATCGGCGGGCTCACCGTGCTGACCGACCCCGTCTGGTCCCGCAAGATCCCGGGAGTGCGTCAGCGGCTGACCCCTCCGGGCGTGGCCTGGTCGGACCTGCCGAAGATCGACGCGGTCGTCATCAGTCACAACCACTACGACCACCTCGACGCCGCCACCGTGCGCCGGCTGCCGAAGGACACCGCGATCTTCGTCCCCGCCAAGGTCGCGTCCTGGTTCACCCGCCGGGGATTCCGCAATGTCACCGAGCTCGACTGGTGGGAGTCCGCCGAAATCGGCGGTGTGACGTTCGACTTCGTGCCCGCCCACCACTGGAGCCGCCGCACGCTCTGGGACACCTGCCGCACCCTGTGGGGCGGCTGGGTGCTCGGCTGGGGCGACCGCCGCGTCTACTTCGCGGGCGACACGGCCTACGGCGAGCGGTTCGCCCAGATCGGTGAGCGCTACCCGGGCATCGACCTCGCCTTGATGCCGGTCGGGGCCTACGAGCCGCGCTGGTTCATGAAGGTCACCCATGTCGACCCGGCGCAGGCCGTACAGGCCTGCGTCGACGTCGGGGCCCGCCGGATGGCGACCATGCACTGGGGCACGTTCGTGCTCTCGGCCGAGCCGCTCCTCGGGCCGGTGCGTGAGGCGCGGGAGGCCTGGGCGGCGCACGGCCTCGACCCCGACGACCTGTGGGACCTCGCCGTCGGCGAGAGCCGCGTGCTGCGCTGACCCGGCCGCGTGCTGCGCTGACCCGGCCGCGTGCCGCGCTGACCCGGCCGCGTGCTGCGCTGACCCGCCGTGTGCTGCGCTGAACCGGAGACGGTATGCGCCGGGTCTAGAGCATCGGTCACGTAATGTCACCGGTGTTCGGCGGCTTCGGTCCCTCCACCCACAGGCATCGGTTACCTGACCGGCGTTCTAGATCCTGCCGATGTCGGCCGGGAGGTCGAGGCCGAGGATGTGGTCGAAATGGAGGAACGTCTCGAACCGCGACCCCGGTGGCACCGACTCGTCGTCTCCGAGTTCGGCCAGGAGGCGCAGCGCGAGCGGCGTGTCGAGGTCGTCATCGAGTGCCCGCTGGACGGGCGCCGCCCGGTCCGTGTCGATGGGACGGCTGGGCGACTCGGCCCACTCGGCGACCCGCCGCCGCCACCGTCTGAGCGTCTCGTCCGCCTCGCGAAGGACGGCCCAGGTCAGCTCGATCGGCGGCCGATAGCCGTGCGCCAGGAAGGCGTGCCGTACGGCCACCGGATCGAGTCCGGCGGCGGAGACGTCGGACAGGTACGCGGCGTCCGGCTCCTCGGGGAGGCCGACCCGCCCGGTCAGCGCCCAGCGGCCGGGGGAGCCGTTCCGGGGAGCCGGAGACCCGGCCGGGCCGACGTGGAGGTCGATCCGTACGTCCGCGCCCGCCGGCGCGGGGTGCTCCTGTGGGCGGACGTTGAGCGCGAGGATGTCGTCGCGCGGCGGCTCGACGTCGTGGAAGGCGAGCACGCGCAGCCGCCGCCGCTCGCCCATCCTGCGTACCAGGTCGGCGAGCAGAAGCGGGCGCAGCTCGTCCAGTCGCGCGGGCCGGCCGTCGGCCTCACCCCCGTGGACGTGCATCAGCAGGACCCGTGAAGCAGGCGGGACGATCGGCTCGGTCCGTCCGGTCACCATGTCGTACAGGCGCAGCATGCACCCGAGCCTAGGTCGTGGCCGGCGGACGGTGTTCGCCGGACACCCCTGTGCCGTGGGACCTCGGGGTCTAGGCGGGCGGGAGGAACTGCAGGATCTCCCGGTCGCCGCGCTCGCGCAGCCGGTCGAGCACCTCCTCTCGCGAGGCGCCCTCGGGCAGGCCGATGCGGGCGCCGATCAGCCGCAGCCCCTCCGCCTCGGAGGCGATCGGAGCCGTGTAGCCGATCAGGTAGAGGGCCTGGTTGAGCGGCGGCAGCCCGGCCACGGCGGCGGGCAGGAACCGGGTCAGCAGCTCTCCGCCGTCGGAGACCGTGAGGAAGACGTGGTCGCCCTCTGAGGCGTTGTACTCGGCCAGCACATGCCTGATCGACCCGATGGTCGGCTGGTTGTGCCAGCTTATGATCACCTCGCCGCTCGGCGCCGAGGCGGTGAGCTGCCCGCCGGGGGCCATGCCCAGGTGCGCGGCGAAGCCGGTCGGTAGGGGAGAGCCGGAACCGCGCAGGTGCTCGGCGTTGATGTCGACGCGGTGCCACCAGCGGCCGTCACGGCTGCGGAAGCAGCGGCGGGTCATCGACACGTCGCGTCGCGGATGGTACGGCTCGGCGGTCTCCTGCCCGGCCACCCTGATGTGGCCGCGCTGGGTGCGCTCGAATCCGGGCCCCCCGGCGTACGCCCTTATGGAGCTCTCGCTGACGTCGTAGCGCGAGGTGAGGCTGTCGACGATCGTGTTCACGGATGCCTCGCCGCCGGCCCGCTCGATCTCCCGGTTGATCATCTCCCGGATGCCCAGGTATTCGTCGCCGCCCCAGCGCCGCAGGCCGTACTTGTTGCGGTCGAGGCGCAGGAACCGTTCGTCGGAGCCGAGCTGGCCGCGCACACCGGCCACGCTGTGGTCTCCGCCGATCCGTGCCTGGATCTCCTCGGGCGTGAGCGGGGTGCCCGCCACGGACAGCACCGCCTCGGCGCGGTCGCCCAGGGCGCGTGGCCAGGGCACCACGTGGCCGTCCAGGACCCGCAGGTGCGGTATCGAGGCGAGCCAGCGCTCGGCCATGTCCTCGCGGATGCCGAGCCTGCCGATCATGGCCACGGACTCGCCCAGCGGGTGTGGCCCGTCAGCGAAGAGCTGCCGGGTCTTCTCCCGCAGCTCGTCGGCGCCCCCGGCGACCAGCCAGCCGTCCACCTGCTCATATCCGCTGAGCAGGGTACGGACGACCCGCCAGGCGGGGATGGCCAGCGTGACGAGTTCGGCGCGGTGCCAGGGCACGGCCGCCGCGAGATCGTCAGCGGGCACGGCCGCGCCGAGCCGGTTGCGCAGCCAGGACAGGTGGGCGTTCAGCGGAGCGGCCTCCGGACGGGTCAGCCACTCCATGACGTGGTCGCGCAGGTCGCGTTCGATCTGCCGGATCCGCTCCCGGGTGACCGAGAACCGCTGGGCGAGCTCGTCCAGCGTGGCCCGGTGGTGTGCGGCCTGGCCGGGCTGCTGTTCGGCATGGAGGGAGGAATCGAAGTAGAGCCGGTCCCTGGCGATGGCCAGCTGCCGCTCGTCCAGCCCGGCGAAGATCTCGTCGATGACCTCGGGCATCGGGCGTTCCGGCAGGGCCGGGGGGACCGGGACCCCGGCCGGCGCGGCGTCCTCACCGGGATCGGTGGCCAGCAGCTTGTCGATCACCTCGGTGAAGAGCCGGTGGACGCTCTCGCGGGGGCCGGGCGTCTGCTGACTCTCCTGGGGATCGGTGAACCTGAGCAGCGGAAGGATGTCCCCGAGGATCAGGTGCGCCCAGCAGGCGGTGGTGAGGTCGGCCAGCCGGGACGCCACCTGGGCGGTGCCCACCGCAGCACAGGCGCGATCGAGTGGCAGTGCGTGCCACCAGGCGTCGGGAAGGCCGGGGTCGCTCGCGATCGGCTCCACCTGACTGGGCGCGGTCCAGCGCAACGGGGGCACGATGTCGCTAAGGCTCAGGTTCATGCATGTCCAACAAGGGGAAGGTATCCGCGGATCAGACTAGGGGATCCAGGTCGCGTCATGTGGATCTTCGTGCCGTCGCGGCCGTCCGGATGGCGCCTCACCACGATGAAGATCCGTAGAAACTCCCTGGAGATCATGTGGGCAGGAAGGGACTGGCGCGTCCGCAGTAGGACACATAAAGAAGTTCGCTCGCCCGCGTGCACGCCACGTAGAGCAGCCCCCGTTCTCTCTGCAGATCGTGCGCCCGGGCCGTGGGATCCTCGGTGACCGGGGTCAGCGCTTCCGGCGCCGGCACGATTCCGTCTGCCACGCCTATCACGGCCACCCGCCGGAATTCCAGCCCTTTCATGCCGTGCAGCATCGTCACCTTGACCGTGATGCCCGCGTCGCGCAGCGCCGTACGGGCGGCCCTGACCAGGTCCGCCGTGCGTGCGGCGACGCCGATGTCGGCCGTGGACACGCCTTCCTCCAGCCACGCCGAGACGTGGGAGACGAGCCCGTCGAGCTCGGCCTCCTGGCTCACGTACTCCCGGACCGTCGGGCGCGGACCGTGGCCGGCCGGGCGGAAGCCGTAGAGGTCGGCCTGTCCGCTGACCAGGCCGTCGGCCGGACCACCGCCGCGCAGCCGCACGCCCCACGACAGGATCTCCTGCGGCAGCCGGTAGGAGATCCTGAGGTGGAACCGGCGGGCCGGGATGCCGACGTCGGCCAGCGCCACCCGGGTGTCGAACATCCGCTGATGCGGGTCGCCCACGATGAACAGATCGTTCGGCCGTGCGGGCACCGCCGCCCGCAGCAGCCGCCACTGCGCCGGATGAAGGTCCTGCGCCTCGTCCACCACCACATGCCGGTACGGCTCCCGCCCCGGGGCCTCGTCACCCAGCAGGTCGCCCACCGCCCGGCCGAGCAGCCCCGCCGCGTCGGAGGCGAGCTGGATCAGCGTGCGGCGGCCGGTCTCCCGCAGCCGGTCGACGACATGCCGCACGGCCGTCCACACGACGGCCCGCGCCGCGTGGTCCAGCTCGACGCCACGTCCGGGCCGCGCGGCGGCCTGATATTCCTCCAGCGTGCGCAGGTCCTGGGCGAGGATGACCTGCTCCCACTCGCGGTGCAGGAACGCGGGCCCGAACCGGCCGCCCGCCGCCTCCCGCCACAGCTCGGCGAGGTCGTCGGCGCCGACGATCGTGGGCGGATGTCCCTCCGCTTCCGCGACCACGCGCTGGGCGACGCGGTCGACGTTCCCCACCTCGATCCGGCTGCGCGCCACCTTGTCGTCGAGGATCATGTCGAGCTTCGCCGACAGCTCGGTGGCCAGGCCCTGGGAGAAGGTGACCAGCAGGATCCGGCCGGTGCCCGCCCGGGCGAGATGGGCCGCCCGATGCAGGGCGATGATCGTCTTTCCGGTGCCCGCGCCCCCGGTGACCAGCACCGGCCGGTCGTAGTAGAGCCGGTTGGCATAGGTGTGCTGCGGCGGATGCAGGAAGGTGCACCAGTGCGGCAGCGTGAGCACCCGGTCGAGCGTGTGCCGATCGGGGGTGAACACCGCACGGTGCGGGCTGCGCCGCAGCGCCGACGGCAGGTCGTCCGGGTCGATCGCGAATGCCGGCGACGAACGGCACTCGTCCAGCTCCCGCCAGGCCGCCTCCGTCGAGCCGCCGCGCGCGAGCGCGGAAAGCGGGGCGAACTGGCTCTCCGGCAGCAGCGGCTCCACCGCCATGAGGTGGGACTCGGAGACCATCAGCCGCAGCACCGGCAGCAGTTCGTGGTCGATGCCGAGGTCCAGCAGGTCTTTGTCGCAGTACGCGGAGAACAGTCGCCGCTCCGAGCTCAGCGAGGCCCGCCGCAGCGCCGGCTCGATCCGCTCCAGCGCCTCGGCGTCCCAGGTCTCGACGACGCCGATCGCCGGGTTCACCCCGAATCGGTGGCGCTGGGCGAAGGACCACGCCATGGCGTCCGGCAGCACGGTGACGAGCCAGCGCAGGTCGCCGTGCCGTACGGCGACGCCCCGGTGCTGGTCGGCGAGCCGCAGTGTGGTGACGCGCCGGTCCCGGCCGCCCCTGACCCGTTCCGGGTGCGGTGCGGCCGGGGAGCCCAGCAGAAGCCTGCGCAGGGTGACGATCACGTCCCGGCGCACCGGGTGGGTCAGTGCACCGAGTTCCCGGACGAACTCCGGTGCGATCGCGAGCCGGGGCATCGGCTATCCCAGCAGTTCCAGCAGATCGCGGTCTCCGCGTTCGCGTAGTCGCGCGAGGAGTTCTTCTCTGTCGACCTGTCCGGGGGTGAGCCCGATCCGGGTCGCGATCACGCGCTCGGCCTGCTCCCGGTCACGGCCGGGCGCGGTGTAACCCACCAGGCGCAGCGCCCTCCTCGTCGTCTCTCCGTCGTGCGCCGCCGGCAGGTGCCGTACCCGCAGCATCCCCTCCTCGGAGAGGGTGAGGAAGAGGTGGCCGTCCTCCTCGGCCGAGACCTCCGCCAGGAGCCGCTCCATCGAGCGGAGGACGGGGTGGGCGTGCCAGGCCAGCGAGACGTCCCCGGCTGAGCTCCGCACGACCCGGCTCGCGCCCGGGGTGAGCCCGAGATAGGCGGCGAAGCCGGTGGGCAGCGACACCGCGCCCTCGCTCAGGTGCGCCCCGGTCACGTCGACCCGGAGCCACCACCGGCCGTCCGGCTGGCGGAAGCAGCGCCGGGTGAGCGCGACGTCCTTGAGCCCGACGGGAAGTCCCGCTGAAGGCCCCACGGGAGGCTCGACAGGCGGCCCGGCCGGGGGCCCGGCTGGGGGCTCGGCAGGAGGGCTTCCGGAGACGTCGTCGGGAACGGCACCGGGGATGCCGTCCGGGGTGTCGTCCGGGATGTCGACGGCCTCCCGATGACCGGCCTGGTCCGGAGGCGCGGACGGCCGGGAGCCGCTCTGGATGCGGATCTGGGGCACGGTCTCCAGCCACTGCTTGGCCACATCCGGGCGGATGCCGAGGGAGGCGACCAGTTCCACGGCCCGGGCGACCGTGGGCGGCGGGTCCGCCTCGGCGATCAGGCGGCGGGTCCGCTCGCGCAGCTCGGCCGGGTCCGCCGCCACCAGCCAGTCGCCGGAGACGCGATAACCGGGCAGCGTGGCGAGCACGAACTGCCACGCAGGCACCTCCAGGAAGCGCAGCTCCCGTCCGTGCCAGTCGGCTACGGCCGCCAGGCGTGCCAGGGGAGCCGCCGTGCCCAGTGCCTCCGCCGTACGGGCCAGGTGTTCGCGGTACGGCTCCGCCACGGGAAGCGTGAGCCACTCGGCCAGCCGGGCCCGGAGGGCCGTCTCCAGGGCGGTGATCACGTCGGGGGAGACGGCCAGCAGCCTGGCCAGGTCTTCGACGGACGACGGATCGCCGGTGAACACCCGGTTCTGCGCCACCATCCAGGTCTGGTCGTCCAGGTCGGTGAAGGCCGCGTCGATCAGGGCCGGGAAGTCGATCAGGGCCGGGGAGCCGATCAGGGCCGGGGAGCCGATCAGGGCCGGGGAGCCGATCGAGCCCGAGGGACCGATCGAGTCAGGGAAGCCCGGAGGATCAGGGAAGCCGGGCGGGTCGGGGAAGCCGGGCGACGGCTCCCCCGGCGCCGAAGCTTCGAGGGCCGGCGGCCGGGGGGCCTGGAGTTCGGGGGCGGGGGAACCCGACGCCGGGGGTTCGATGGCGGCGGGTTCGATGGCAGGGGGCTCGGCGGCACGCGATTCGGCGGCAGCGGATTCGAGAGCGGGGGATCCGAAGGCAGGGGATCCGGGGGCGGGGCGTCGGGCGACGGCCGAAGATCCGGCCGGCGAAAGCGCGGTGGACGGCGAGAGCCGCTCGAACACGGTGGTGAACAGGGCGACCAGCATCGGGCGGGCGTTGATGAACGGCTGGTCGGCCAGCTCCCGGGGGGACAGCGCCAGCAGTCCGGGCCAGGAACCCGTACGGTTCAGCGCGATCGTGACCTGGGGGTCGTCGGCCTCATCCGGATCGAGCACGTACAGCGCGGGCAGGAGGTCTCCCACGGCGGCGGCCGGCCAGTGCTCCATGGCCAGATCGGTGAGCAGCTCACCGAGCGAGGGCGGATCGTGTACGGCGAGCACATGGGAGAGGGGGAGGCTCCGCCACCAGGCGTCGGGCAGCCCGGGCCGGGCCACGAGAAGGTCGATGCGGGTGGCGTCACTCCAGCGCAACGGTGGCACGAGGTCACTCAGGCAGAAGTTCAAGGCTTTCCCCATCACTCAAGGACCAGAACATAGTCTGGCAAATCCCCCTGTCTTGGTGGCCGTTTCCTCCCTCCGGGCCGTCGACGGCACGATGTCGTGACCCGGCCGCCGAGGTCAGTGCCGTACGGCGGCGATCCGCAGGCGGACGTAATCGGCCAGCCAGCCCGACTCGTGTCGCAGCGCGGGGGCGGCGAGCTCGTTGACCCGCCGGAGCAGCGGCTCGACGGTCGCCGGGGGCACCTTTTCGAGCAGCGAGCCGGCGAACATCCGCACCCAGTCGGCCGCGCCGTTCGGGCAGCCGTCGAGTGGCGTGGGGCAGTCGAAGCACTCCACGACCCTGACGGCGAAGCCGCCCTTCTCCAGACGCGCGGCGTATTCGGCGGGACTGGGGAAGTACCACGGCAGCTCGGGCTCGCGCAGACCGTGTTCCCGCCACGCGGTGAGCATCGCCGAGGTCAGCGTGGCGCAGTTGCCCGCCCCGCCGAACTCGGCCACGAAACGGCCGCCGGGCCGCAGCGCCAGCCGTACGCACTCGATCACCGCGTCCGGGTCGCGGCTCATCCAGTGCAGTGCCGCGTTGGAGAAGACCGCGTCGTACGGCTGGGCCACGGTGAAGTCGTTGGCGTCGCCGACCGTGAAGTCGAGGCCGGGATGCTGCGCTATCGCCGCCTCGATCATGGTGTGCGAGCCGTCGATGCCCAGCACGTGCGCGCCACGGGCGGCGATCTCGGCGGTCAGCACGCCGGTGCCGCAGCCGAGGTCGAGCACACGCTCACCCGGCCGGGGGGCGAGCAGCTCGACGAGTGGCGCCCCCTGGGTCGAGACGTAACCGAAGAAGGAGCCGTCGTCGCCGCGCGTGTGCCACGTCGCCCGCGTCGAGGTGTCCCACCCGGTGCCTCCCGAGGTGCCCCACTCCGTGCTGCTTGAGGCGTTCCCCCCCAGGTGACTCGGGGTTTCGTATCTCAAGGTCGGCTCGCATTCCAAGGTTGCTGTGATAACGGCGCAATTTTACGGCTTCGCCCGCCTCGGCGAGATCCATAGCAGAAACCGCAGACCGTCACAGAAACCGCCGTCAGCCGCCCGCGATCTGGGTCCAGTGGGTTTTGAGATAGGACCTGGCCTTGTCCTGCTGCGGGATCGTGAGGACCACCGGGGTTCCGGAGACCGCGGGAAGCCTGGCCGCCGCGTCCCGGTCCACGGTCCCGCGCATCTCCATGGCCTCCATTCTGGCCGGCCGGGCGTACGCCTTGAGGAAGAGGTTCTGGCCCTCGTCGGACAGCAGGAACTCCATCCACAGGCGTGCGGCGGCCGGGTGCGGCGCCTCGGCGTTGACGGCCTGGAGGTAGTAGGAGGCGAGCACCTCGCCCCGCGGGATCGTGACCTGCCAGGACTTCTGGTCTCGCGCGGCGGCGGCCGAGTTCATGAAGTCCCAGTCCAGCACGGCCGTCGCCTGTGCCGGACGGGCGAGCATCCCGCCCTTCTTGAGCCGGGAGAAGAGGTCGACCCCGCGCGCGGCGTCCGGCTGCCCCTCGCGCAGTGAGGCGGCCATGACGCCGCTGAAGGCCGACGCCATCCGCCGCGGGTCGCCGGGCAGCGCGACCTGGGCGCCGGGCCGGAGCAGGGCGGCGTAGGAGGCCGGGGCCGGAAGCTTGCGCGGGTCGTAGCCGATCGACATGTAGCCGCCGTACGCAGCGAACCACAGACCCTTGGGGTCCTTCAGCGTGTCCGGGATGTCGGTCCAGCCGCTGACCCGGTACGGCGCGAACCGCTTGGCGTTGGCCACGGCCACGCCGAGACCGAGGTCGAACACGTCGGGCGCGTCCTTGGCGCCGCTCAGCCGGGTGGCCGCGTCGATCTGCTGCTGGCTGCTCGCGTCCGGGAGGGTGCTGACGACCTTGATGCCGTACTTGTCCGAGAAGCGGTCGATGATCTCGCCGTAGCCGACCCAGTTGCGGGCCAGCCCGACGACGGTGAGCGTGCCCTCCTTCTTGGCCGCCTCCACCAGCCGCTCCATCGTGCCGAACCCCTCGCGCAGGCTCGTGGCCCGCGGGTTCACCGGCGGAAGCTTCTGGTCTGCTGGCTGCGGCGCCGAGCACGAGGTCGTCACCGAGGCGGTCACGGAGACGGTCATCGAGGCGAGGATCGCCGCTACGGCGCGGGCGCGAATGGTCACGCTCCGAATATCGGCGAATCGGGGGCGACCCGGCGAGGAGGCACGCGCGGGCGGGTGTCGCCGTTTGCGTGCTGATTACCGGCGCATGCAACCGGGGGATCCGCCGAGGGCGGCCCGAGGGACGCGCCGGTGGCTCCGTCAAGAGATCCGGTGGATCCGCCAAGCGATCAGCGCCGGTTCCCCGAACTCGTCGAGACGGTCTCCGAACACATTCGACACGCTCCCCGAGCTCGCCGAGACGGTCTCCCAACTCATCGAGGCGGGACGACCTTGCCCGCCACCAGCGTCTCCTCCGCGATCTCGACCAGCGTGCCGTCTCGCTTGCGTACGGCGAGCACGCCGTCCTGCCAGGACTCCAACACGCCGACGGCGTCCCGGAAGCCGTTTGGCACACGGCGTCGCAGCGTCACCCGTCGTCCCACGTCATCGGGGCTGACCCGGACCACCAGCCGAGCTCCGAGGCGAGGCTCCACGACAACCACCCCCTCCTGGTTCCGGCGACCGTCGGGCACCGCAATACTAGGTAATAGCAACCGCGGTCGAGCCGTGCGAACCCAGAAGGAGCCCGAGGTGACCTACGTCATCGCGCAGCCTTGCGTGGATGTCCTGGACAAGGCGTGCGTGGAGGAATGCCCCGTCGATTGCATCTACGAGGGCGAGCGCATGCTCTACATTCACCCCGACGAGTGCGTGGACTGCGGGGCTTGCGAACCGGTCTGCCCGGTCGAGGCGATTTTCTACGAGGACGACCTTCCCGACCAGTGGAAGGACTTCTACAAGGCCAACGTCGAGTTCTTCGAGGAGCTGGGGTCGCCCGGCGGCGCCTCGAAGGTCGGCAAAATCAATAAGGATCACCCTGTCGTGTCCGCCCTCCCGCCGCAGGCCGAGGGAGACTGACTCAGGACCGGGCCGGGGCGCACCCGCCCTCGGCCCGGCCGGGTGCCCGCATGCCGCGATCACGCGCGGCCGCGTGCGTCCGCATCGATGAGCGCCACACTGACGAGGGGATTTCCTTGATCGCGTTGCCGGACTTCCCATGGGATCGGCTGGTGCCGTACCAGAAACTGGCGCGGGCGCATCCCGACGGGATCGTCGACCTGTCGGTCGGCACCCCGGTGGACCCGGTGCCCCCCGTCATCCGTACGGCACTGGCCGAGGCGGCCGACAGCCCCGGTTATCCCCTGACGTACGGAACCCAGCGGCTGCGTGAGGCGGCCGCGGGGTGGCTGCGCCGCCGACACGGGGTGACCGTCGATCCGGCGGACATCCTCCCGACGATCGGCTCCAAGGAGCTGGTGGCCTGGCTGCCGACGCTGCTCGGCGTTCGTCCCGGCGAACGCGTCGTATTCCCCGAGCTGGCCTATCCCACCTACGACGTCGGGGCCAGGATCGCCGGGGCCGAGCCGTACGCCTCGGATGGGCTGCTGGCGCTGGGACCCGAGCGCGTGCCGCTTGTGTGGGTCAACTCCCCGTCCAATCCGACGGGCAAGGTGCTGCCCGCCGAGCATCTGCGCAAGGTCGTCGCATGGGCGCGCGAGCGCGGCGCGATCGTGGCCTCCGACGAGTGCTACATCGAGCTGGGCTGGGAGGAACAGCCGATCTCGATCCTCCATCCGGACGTGTGCGGCGGATCGCAGGAGGGCCTGCTGGCGGTCCACTCGCTGTCGAAGCGGTCGAACCTCGCCGGATATCGCGCCGGGTTCGTCGCGGGGGACTCCCGGCTCGTCAAGCGCCTGCTCGAGGTGCGCAAGCACGCCGGCATGATGATGCCCGCGCCGGTCCAGGCCGCGATGGCCGCCGCGCTCGACGACGACCGGCACGCGCTGGAGCAGCGGGAGCGGTACGCCCGGCGCCGGGCCGTGCTGCGCCCGGCGCTTGAGCGGGCGGGCTGGCGGATCGAACATTCGGCGGCCGGGCTCTATCTCTGGGCGACCAACGGCGCCGACTGCTGGGACCAGGTGCGCGCGCTCGCCGAGAAGGGCATCCTGGTGGCGCCGGGCGACTTCTACGGGGACGCCGGTCGCTCTCACATCCGGGTCGCGATCACCGCCACGGACGAGCGGGTCGACACCGCCGTAATGCGGCTCGCATGAGGCTCCAGTAGGATCGCGCGGCATGGCGACAGCGGTCGTGCTCGTGTTGAGCTTTGCCACAATTGTTGTGGTTTTGGGTGCTTTAATCGCGAGTTCGCGACGGGACCGCGTGTCGTCCACGGTCCCCGTGCCCTCGTCGCCGGACGAGTCCGAGGGGGGCGCCGGCGGGGTCTCCGTCGACGATCCCGACTACTTCGATCCCAGGACGATCAGGGTGGGCGACACCGTCTACGTCCAGGCCGCGCGGCTGCGGGTCCTCGGCGCGCTGCACCTGGGACGGCAGGGCGACCAGTGGACCGAATACCTGCTGGACGACGGCACGCGGTGCTACCAGCGGCTGTCGGTGAAGGAACGGCCGGGCCCGGCGGAGGGCGTGCCCGGCCATCTGGAGGTCATGCTGTGGACCGAGGTGCCCACCCAGGGCATGGTCCCGGCAAAGCACATGCTGATCGTGGAAGGGGTCGAGTTCTACCCCGTCGACCGCGGCACCGCGTCCTTCCGCTCCGAGGGAGTGACGGGGTTCCCCGATCGCGGCCTGCTCGACTTCGCCGACTACCGGGCCGGCGACGGCCGCCATCTGTCCTTCCATCGCTTCCATGGCGGCCAGTGGACCTCGTCCCACGCCCGCCCGCTGCCCCCCGGCTCGATCTCCGTGGAGCGCCTCCCCTGACGCTGGAGGTAAGTTCTGGAACGTGAGCAGACGCACGTCCCGAACCGCTCTGACCATTGTGGTCATCGTCGCCCTGCTGGGAGGCGGCATCTACTATGGCGTCTATCACCTGCTGAAGAAGGCCCGGCCGTTCGCCCAGGGCGAACACTGCATCATCAAGACCCCGGACGGGACGCTCGACCTCGACGTCGAGCAGACGCAGATCGCCGCCACGATCGCGGCCATCGCGATCCGGCGCGGGCTGTCGGAGCGGGCGCTGCAGATCGCCTACGTGACCGCCATCCAGGAGTCGAAGCTGGCGAACCTGCCGTACGGCGACCGCGACTCGGTCGGCGTGTTCCAGCAGCGGCCGTCCATGGGCTGGGGCACGTCCGCCCAGCTCCAGGATCCCGTCTACGCGACCAGGAAGTTCTTCGCCGCGCTGGAGAAGGTCAAGCGCTATCGGACCCTGCCGCTGCACGACGCGGCCCAGGCCGTACAGCGTTCGGCAGACGGCTCGGCGTACGCCCAGCACGAGCCGGCCGCGAAAATCCTGTCCGCCGCGTTCACCGGCCGGGTGCCCCAGGCGGTGCACTGCTGGTATCCGCCGCCGGACGACTCGGTCGCCCCACAGCCCAAGGCCGCGCGCAAGCAGCTCCTGCGGGAGCTCGGCGACGACTCCTCGCCCAAGCGCGGCTGGGTGATCGCCACCTGGTACGTCGCGCACGCGCAGAAGTACGGCCTGCGGAAGGTGCGCTACGGCGGGGTCACCTGGACGGCGGCCACCGGTCACGACGGCTGGCAGAAGGATGGCAAGGAGGGGGGCAAGGCCGTCGGGGCCGTTCAGATCGCCTGACCGCGAGACGCTAGGGTCAGGGGGCATGCGGCTTGACCTTGCACAGGATGTGGGCGCGCTGACGGCGCAACTGGTGGACATCGAGTCAGTGAGCGGCGACGAGAAGGCGCTCGCCGACGCGATCGAGGAGGCCCTGCTCCCCCTGGGCCACCTGACCGTTCGCCGGGTCGGCCAGAACATCGTGGCCCGCACCGACCTCGGGCGCGCCGAGCGGATCGTGATCGCCGGGCATATCGACACCGTTCCGGTGGCCGGCAACCTGCCGAGCCGGGTGGCCGACGGGGTTCTCTACGGCTGCGGCTCCTCTGACATGAAGAGCGGCGTCGCCGTTCAGCTCAAGCTCTGCCTGCTGGAGAACCCGAACCGGGATCTGACCTTCGTCTTCTACGAGTGCGAGGAGATCGAGGCGGAGCGCAGCGGCCTGCTGCGGCTGACCCGCGAGCACCCGGACTGGCTGACCGGCGACTTCGCGGTCGTCATGGAGCCGACCGACGGGCTGATCGAGGGAGGCTGCCAGGGCACGCTGCGGGTCGAGGTCGTGGCCCGCGGCGTCCGGGCGCACAGCGCACGATCGTGGGAGGGCGTCAACGCCATCCACGCGATCAAACCGATCATCGACGTGCTGGACCGCTACGAGCCGCGCCGGCCCGTCGTCGACGGCCTGGAGTATCGCGAGGGACTGAACGCGGTGGCCGTACGCGGCGGGGTCGCGGGCAACGTCATCCCGGACGAGTGCGCGGTGACGGTCAACTACCGGTTCGCCCCGGATCGCACCCTCGATGAGGCATTCGATCACGTCCGCGAGGTGTTCGACGGGTTCGAGGTCCGGCTCACCGACGGCGCCCCCGGCGCCCGTCCCGGGCTGACCCACCCCGTGGCCGCCGCCTTCGCCGCGGCGCTCGGCGGCGTGCCGCGGGCCAAGCTGGGCTGGACCGACGTGGCCCGGTTCTCGGCTCTCGGGATGCCGGCGGTCAACTGCGGGCCGGGCGACCCCAATCTCGCGCACACGAGCGGCGAGCACGTCGGTCTGGCGAAGATCGAGGAGTGCGAGCGCCGCATGGTCGACTGGCTGACCACATGAGACCAGGTCGTAGCAAGACGAAAGCGGCTTTCCTCGCCGGCCATTAGACGGGGAAAGCCGCTTTCGGTCCCGAGCAGCACCCTCGTCTCTTAGACGGCGCCACCTCCGCTCCCGGTTCCGTACGGTTTCAAGATTGTTCGCCTCCGTCGACTAGCGTGGAAAAATATGAATCCCCAACAACCCGAACGCCGCCAGGGGCCGTCACTGGTCCGCGGCGACCTCGTTCCCAAATCCACCTACGACCAGCGCCTGCTCGACCGCAAGGGGCCCACGGGGTGGCTGCATGAGGACCCATGGCGGGTCCTGCGCATCCAGGCGGAGTTCGTCGAGGGGTTCGGCACCCTCGCCGATCTGCCCACGGCGGTGACCGTCTTCGGCTCCGCCCGCGTCGCGCCGGACAGCCCCGACTACGAACTCGGCGTACGGCTCGGCACGGCACTGGCCCGCGCGGGCTTCGCCGTGATCACCGGGGGCGGTCCCGGCCTCATGGAGGCGGCCAACAAGGGCGCGATGGAGGCCGGCGGCGTCTCCGTCGGACTGGGCATCGAGCTGCCCCACGAGCAGCGCCTCAACGACTATGTCAATCTCGGCGTGGAGTTCCGCTACTTCTTCGTGCGCAAGACGATGTTCACCAAGTACGCCTGCGGGTTCATCGCGCTGCCCGGAGGGTTCGGCACGCTCGACGAGCTGTTCGAGGCGCTGACCCTCGTCCAGACGCACAAGGTCACCTCGTTCCCGGTGGTCTTGATGGGATCGGACTTCTGGGGGCCGCTGCTGGACTGGATCCGCGGCACGCTGATGAAGACCGGCAAGATCTCCCCGGGTGACGTCGATCTCCTCTCGGTGACCGACGATCCCGACGAGGCCGTACGGATCATCACCGAGACGTCCCACCACAACGGCGATCGATAGGGCGTCACGGTGTTCGTCTGCGTGTACTGCTCATCCAGCCAGAAGATCGATCGCAGATATCTCGACCTGGCCGCGGACGTGGGGGCGGAGCTGGCCCGGCGTGGACACGGCCTGGTCAGCGGAGGGGCGATCGTCTCCTGCATGGGGGAGGTCGCCAGGGCCGTACGCAAGGGCGGCGGCCACACGGTGGGAGTGATCCCGCAGGCCCTGGTGGACATCGAGATCGCCGACACCGACGCCGACGAGTTGATTGTCACGGCGGACATGCGGGAGCGCAAGGGCGTCATGGACGCCCGAGCCGACGCGTTCCTCGTCCTGCCGGGTGGCATCGGCACGCTGGAGGAGCTGTTCGAGATCTGGACCACTCGCGTGCTCGGCCTCCACGACCGCCCGCTGGTCGTGCTCGACCCGTGGGGCCTCTACGGACCGTTGCGCGACCTCGTCGACGGGATGTACGAGCAGGGGTTCACCCGGCCGAACGTCTTCGACGGGATCTCCTGGGCCACCACCGTCGAGGAGGCGCTCGACCTGCTGCAGCGGCCGGGCCCGAGCCTGCGGCCCACCGGGGAGGAGCTTGGCGAGTAGGTTCATGATTCTTTAGGGGTTAATGTGCGATTTGTCCACTCGTGTGGTTAGTGTAGGCAGCCACCCGCGGAAGCCGCGAAGCGCCCGGGACCTCGCCGCCGTGCGGATCCCCAGGGCGTGACCAGGGAGGTTTCCCCCGAAACGACCGCAGGGAGCTGTTTCACATGCGAGGGCACGTCCGTTCTCAGACGAGCCATGCAGATCACGGCCGGACGGAGATCCTCTCCGGGCCGGCGGACGATTCCCCGTCCATGAGCAAGAAGACCCTTGTCATCGCCGCCTCGGCCCTGGTCGCCGTGCTGGCCGCCGGGGGCGTCGGATATTCCGTACTGACCGGGTCCGACAGCGCCGACAAGGGCTCGGTGTCCACCGCACCCGATCAGCCGGGGGCCGATCGGGATTCCGCCGGGCAGGCCGGCGCCGATCAGGCGGGCGGAGATCAGGACGCGGCCGACGAATCCGGCGGTGGGGGCGGTGACCAGGCCGAGGCGCCCGGCGGGGCCGACGACGCGGGCTCCGGCGCCGCGAACGGTTCAGAGGCATCGGGCGGCTCCGGGGCGGGCGCCGACAAGAGCGGCGGTGACGGCGCCGCGAGCAAGCCGGGAGGCGCAACCGGCCAGGACCAGGCGGGCTCCGGCTCCGCCTCCAAGGGTTCCGGTTCGACGAACTCCGGATCGAAGGGCTCCGGTTCGAAGGGCTCCGGTTCGACGGGTTCCGCCGCCGACGGCTCCGACCTGGCGGACGGCCCGGCCGGTACGATTCCCGGAGCATGCGCCAAGAGCGGCTGCTAGGGTCTCTCCCCCCACCCCCCATGCCGTGATCTTGCGAATGCTCGCAGGCCCCCATCGTGAGCAGGCATTTCGCGTTCGTAATCTTGCAGTTTCTCGCACACCTATCCGCTGAACTGCGAAAACGTCTTTCGTGATCTTGCACTCCAGACCCACTGCAAGATCAACTGATGTCTCGGCGCACGTCAGATGGTCTGTGTGCGAGCTTCTGCAAGATCACGAAATGGGTCTGCGCAGGTCACCGAGGCGACTTGCAAGAATTCGCAAGATCACGGGTGGGGTGGGGCGGGGCGGGGTCGGGCTTCACGGCTCGTGTGGATAGGAGTTGTGGCACGATGCGTATGTGCTGGTCGTACTCGCCATCGCCGGAATCGCTGTCGTCGGATGCGTGGTGATGGCCTCCCTCGGACACGGCGGTGAAATGGCGGAGTTCCCCCCTGACGTGCCGCCGCTCGACCTGCCCGATGTCGGCCGGATGACCGCGGCGGACCTGGCCGCGCTGCGGCTTCCGATCAGCATCGTGGGCTACAACACCGAGGCGGTCGACGAGACGCTGCGACGGGTCTCGACCGCGCTCAGCGAGCGTGACACGCGGATCGCCGTGCTGGAGCGGCGCGTGACCGAGTTGACGGCCGGGCGGATACAGGCGCTTCAGGAGGCGCGTGCCGCCCTGCCGTCGCGCATCCGGCGTGAGCCGGACGCCCCGTCCACGGCCGCGGACTGGGAGGACGACCGGGCGGACGCGGAGGAGGCGTGGTGATCCGCTGCGGCTGGGCCGACTCGGCGCCCGACTACGCGGCCTATCACGACGACGAATGGGGCCGCCCGGTTCACGGGGACGACGGAGTGTACGAACGGCTGACGCTGGAGGCCTTCCAGTCGGGACTGTCGTGGCTGACGATCCTGCGCAAGCGGGAGAACTTCCGGACGGCCTTCGCCGGGTTCTCCATCCCGGCGGTGGCGGAGTTCGACGAGGCGGACGTGACACGGCTGATGGCCGACCCCGGCATCGTGCGCAACCGCGCCAAGATAGACGCGGCCATCGCCAACGCCCGGGTGGCGTCGGAACTGCCCGGAGGGCTGTCCGACCTGGTCTGGCGGTATGCCGAGGAGCCGGGGACGCCGCCGGAAACCCTGGCCGACGTCCCGGCCAGGACACCGGCCTCGACGGCCCTGGCCAAGGAGCTCAGGAGACACGGCTTCCGGTTCGTCGGCCCCACCACGGCGTACGCGCTGATGCAGGCCATCGGCCTGGTGAACGACCACATCGCCGACTGCTGGGTGCGCGCGGAGGTCGGCGGTCTCCGCGGCGACTCGCGTCACCCCGTCACATCTTGAGGTTTCGGTCGACGAACGCGGCGGCGGCGGGCAGCAGCCGGGTGGCCTCCCGCTCGAAGAATGCGCGGGCCTCGTCGCCGGGCCAGCCGGACGGCAGCAGCTCGGCGGGCAGCCCGGGATCGCGGAACAGGAAGTTTCGCCAGCCGTGCAGGAGCCGGCTGCGAACCGCGAAGACCCGGTCGTCCGGAGCGTCGTCGGGCAGGGAGCCGACGAGCTCGACCGCGCCGGCCAGCCAGTCCCGGTAGGCCTCGGCGATCCCGTCGAGGTCCCACGCGCGGGCCAGCAGAGTTCGGGGGTCGCCTTCGAACGCCGCCTCGAACCGATGAGCCGGAACGCGCAGCTCGTCGAGCTCCGGCGAGGACCACGGCCCGATCCAGGTCGTCTCCGCCAGCGGCGCGTAACCGAGGAAGGTCAGGTCGGCCCGGAGCCGTTCGCGCCTGGCGCGCTCCCTGATCGGCTCGATCACCAGAACATGCCAACGACCCGACCACGTCGTCCTGCCCATTCGGTAGATCCGCGCGGCGGTCTCGTCGAGGCGGCGCTCGCACTTCGGCGTGGCCGCGTACCCCGGCCCCTGCGGGAGCCGTACGGGGTCGAGCCAGCCCTGGCGCACCATGCGGGAGATCGCGGTACGGACGGCCGGGGCGGCGATGTCGAGCGGTGCGAGCAGGCGTACGAGCGCGGCGACAGAGGCACGGCCACCCCGGTGGCGGAGGTGGTCACCATAGAGATCGAAGAGGGCGGCTCGGGCGTTCATCCCCTCTAGTGTGCGGTCAGAAGCCGTCGGTCACAACGCGGACGAAGCAGCATTGATCCACTGAACGGAGCCGGGGCGTTACCTTTTTGAGCCCGGAGGCGGGATAATAAGACATCACAGAAACGTGAATACGCCGGTTACCCCATGGGTTACCCCACGGGGCGGCCGACAACGCGGGAAGGGATACACGCATGGCGGCGATGAAGCCGCGGACCGGCGACGGTCCGCTGGAGGTCACCAAGGAAGGACGGGGCATCGTCATGCGAGTCCCGCTTGAGGGTGGTGGCCGACTCGTCGTCGAGCTGTCGGCGGACGAGGCCAGCGCCCTCGGCGACGCGCTGAAGAACGTGGTCGGCTGACCCCGAGCCGACTGTAGATTCAGGCCCCGGCGCAGGGGAGTGCAGCGGGATCCCCAAGCGCCGGGGCCGCTCCGTTTGCTGGAGGTTTTACTTGCCCATCGAGACCACGCTCGCCTTCGCCCCGGCCCAGGACGCGGTCGCGGGCCGGGAGCTCGTCGCCGTGCCCTACGGGACCGATCTCGTGCTCGGCGTCGATGCATCGACGCCGGGGGCGCCGCCTGTCGAGCTGCCGGTGCCCGCGAGCGCGTTGCTCGCCCACTACGAGGCCAAGGGAGAGGCCGGAGAGGTCTTCGAGGTGCCGTTCGCGCTCGGTGACGGCGTCGGCCGTCTCCTGCTGTACGGCACGGGCGACTGCGAGGCCGACGCCCTGCGCAAGGCGGGAGCGGCCATCGCCAGGAAGGCCAGGGGCCGCGCCTCGCTGGCCGTCGTCGTCCCTCCGAGCGGGGACCTCGCGGCGTTGGCGGAAGGCGCGCTGCTGGCCACCTACACGTTCACGATCGGCAAAGGCGGGACCAGGCCCGTCGGCGAGATCCTGTTCGCCGGTGGGCGGGAGGACGCGCTGCGCCGTGGTGAGACCACCGCACGCGCCACCGCGCTGGCCCGGGACCTCGTCAACACGCCCGCCTCGGTCAAGACCCCGGCCTGGCTCGCCGAGCAGGCGGCGGCGGTGGCCGCCGACGCCGGCCTCGCCGTACGGATCTGGGACGAGACCGACCTCGGGGCGTTCGGCGGCATCCGCGCGGTCGGGCAGGGATCGGTCAGCCCGCCACGGCTGGTCGAGCTCTCCTACGCGCCCGAGGGCGCGAGGGCTCACGTGGTGCTCGTCGGGAAGGGCATCACCTTCGACACCGGAGGGTTGTCGCTCAAACCCAACGAGGGCATGAAGGCGATGAAGACCGACATGGCGGGCGGCGCCGCCGTGATCGCCGCCATGAGCGCGCTGTCCGCCTTCGCGGCGCCGGTCCGGGTGACCGGGCTGGTCGCCTGCGCCGAGAACGCCATATCGGGATCGGCCCAGCGGCCGAGCGACGTCATCAGGCAGTACGGCGGGCGCACGGTCGAGGTGCTGAACACCGACGCCGAGGGCCGCCTCGTGATGGCGGACGCGCTGGCCTACGCCGACGCCGAACTCGACCCCGACGTGGTGATCGACATAGCCACCCTGACCGGTGCGGCCAAGGTGGCACTCGGTCAGCGGGTCGCCGCGCTCTACGCCACCGACGACTCGCTGGCCGGCGAGCTGCTCGCGGCGGCGGAGGCCGGCGGGGAGCGGCTGTGGCGGATGCCCCTCGTGGAGGACTACCGGTCCGCTCTCGACTCCGAGATCGCGGACCTGACGAACGTGGACCGGAAGATGTCCGGCGCGGCGGGATCGATCACCGCGGCGCTGTTCCTGCGCGAGTTCACCGGTGGGCGCCCCTGGGCCCATCTCGACATCGCGGGACCGGCCAGGGCGGCGGCGGACGAAGCCGAGATCACCAAAGGCGGCACCGGCTTCGGTGTGCGTCTGCTTATTCGCTACCTGACGGCTCGACCGGCGGAGTGATCAGCCGAGCTTGATGGCGGCCAGCAGGCCGTCGCCGAGCGGCAGCAGCAGCGGGCGCAGCCGGTCGTCGTTCCTGACCAGCTTGCCCAGCTCCCGCATCGCGACCGTGTCCGGGTCGCGCCGGGTCGGATCGGCGACCTGGTCGTGCCAGAAGGCGTTGCGGAAGGCGACCACGCCGCCCGCGCGCAGCAGCCGTACCGACTCGGTGAGGTAGTCGATGTACTCCTGCTTGGCGGCGTCGCAGAAGACCAGGTCGTAACCGCCGTCGGCGAGGCGGGGCAGCACGTCGAGCGCGAGGCCCCCGATCAGGCGGATGCGGCTGCCGGAGAAGCCGGCCTCCGCGAACGCCTGCCGGGCCATCCGCTGGTGTTCCCGTTCCACGTCGACACTGGTCAACGTGCCATCGGGGCGCATGCCACGCAGCAGCCACAGCCCCGAGACGCCGCAGCCGGTGCCGACCTCCACCACCGAGCGGGCATGGACCGCGGTGGCGAGGAAGCAGAGCGCCGCACCGCATCCGGGCAGGATCGGGTGTGCTCCGACCTCGATGCCACGCCGGCGCGCGGACAGCAGGATGTCGTCCTCGGGAACGAACTCCTCCGCGTACTCCAGGCTGGCCGGTGTCGCCATCGGCCTCTCCCTCCCTGCTTCCTTCTGGGACGCAGCCTAAGGGAGTCGGCCCGGATCGGGAACTCATGCCGCAACGGGGACGTTGCACGCTTTGAACGGTCTTTGTTCAAGGCTGCTCGGCAGAGGGTGCGCAGGAAGGGGCGAAACCAGGCACTATGGCTGTAGCGACAGTCCTGCAGAGAGGAATGCCGGTGGCCGACGACCACGACCACCAGGCGGAGACTTCGGTGTCCGACTGGACGCCTCCCACATGGGAGGAGGTGGTCCGCACGCATTCCGCCAGGGTTTACCGCCTGGCCTACCGTCTGACCGGAAACGTTCATGACGCCGAAGATCTCACCCAGGAGGTCTTCGTCCGCGTGTTCCGATCCCTGTCCAGTTACACGCCGGGAACGTTCGAGGGCTGGCTGCACCGGATCACCACGAACCTCTTCCTCGACATGGCCCGGCGCAGGCAGCGCATCCGTTTCGAGGGGTTGGCGGACGACGCGGCCGAGCGGCTGCATGGTCGGGAGCCCTCGCCGGCGCAGGCCTACCACGACGCGCATCTGGAGCCCGACATCCAGGCCGCACTCGACGCCCTGGCCCCCGAGTTCCGGGCGGCCGTCGTGCTGTGCGACATCGAGGGGCTCTCGTACGAGGAGATCGCCGCGACGCTGGGCGTGAAGCTCGGCACCGTGCGCAGCCGCATCCACCGGGGCCGGGCGCAGCTTCGGGAGGCGCTCGACCACCGGGCGCCCTCGGCCAACAGGAACGATCAAACCCCCCCTTCGTTCAGCAGGGAGGGACAATGAGTCATCTCGGCGAGCGCGTCTCCGCGCTCATCGACGGCGAACTCGGTCACACCGAACGGGAACGCGCGCTGGCGCATCTGACGTTCTGCGCGGACTGCCGCGCCGAGGTCGAGGCGATGAGAGCGCTGAAGAACCGCCTCCGCGCGATGGATCCCCCGGCCATGCCCGCGGATCTCACCATGTCGCTGCTGCGGATGTCGGAGCCGGGTGGCCCGCTGCCGCCGCGGATGCGGCCCTTTCCCGACCATCCCGCCTTCACCGGCGGGGGACTACCGGGAATGCACGGCGTCGCCCCGCTGGACAACCGGCCACGCCGGATCCCCGGGGCGTCCGGACCCGGACGTTCGGGCCGGGCCAGGCGGGCGGGCTACGTCGCGGTGGGAGTGGCCTCCGCCGCCATGGCCATCGGGACGATGTTCATGGTGAACGGGGCGGGCGCCCACCAGCGGCCGGTCCCCGGCGAGGGGTTCGTCAACCCGCCGGTCCAGCACCTCGTGCCGACCGCGAAGATCTCACCGACCCCGTCGCGAAGCGCCACCCCCGGGTTTTCCCGCTGACCGCTACTTCCCGCCGGTGGTTTACCGTTAGACGGTGTTCTCCGGCCGGATGACGTCGTGCGCGAGGAGTGAGTGTCCCGATGACCGATCACACGCGTTCCTCGGACGCGTCGGACCGGCCCGAGTTCCTGCCTCCTCGCCGGTCGGCCGAATACGGCGAGCAGGGCCCGCAGGACGAGCGGGACGAGCGGCAGGACGAGTACGGCGGTTCCTGGACGCCTGGGGAGGCCTGGGGCCGCGGCGGCTACGACGACCCCTACGAGCGCGAAGAGCCGGGCTGGGGGCCGCTGGGCGGTCAGGCGGCCGATCCACCCGGATACCCGCCAGGGAGTCCACAGGGAGGGGCACCGGGAGTTCCGCCGGGCGGTGCGGCCACCACCGGCCCGATCGGTGATCCGCCGCCCCCGCAGAACGCGTACGGCCTGGGCCCCCAATGGGCGCCGCCGCCGGAGCCGTACAGCGGTCCGGGTCCGTACGGTCCGGGTCCGTACGGACAGCACGGGGCGTACGGCCCGTTCGGGGGCGCGGAGCAGCCCGAGGCGGCCGTACGGCGGCGCGGCCCGAGCGGGGCGGCGTTAGCGCTGCTGGCCGTGGTCATCGCGCTGGTGGCGGGTGGCGTGGCGAGCTGGGGCACGTTCCTGCTGACCCGGCCGTCGTCGGGCATCGATCCCGGTTACACCCTGCCGTCGCCGCGCGGCGCGGCCACCTCACGACCGCCGGAGTCGGTCGCGGGGGTCGCGGCCAGGGTCCTGCCGAGCGTGGTGTCGCTCGAGGTCAAGGGCAACGGAGAGGCGGGCACCGGGTCGGGCTTCGTCATCAAGGGCGGCTACATCGTGACCAACAACCACGTGGTCGCGGTCGCCACCGGGACGGGACAGATCCGCGTCCGCTTCAACGACCACAGGTCCGCCAGCGCCAGGATCGTCGGCCGCGACCCCAACTCGGACATCGCCGTGGTTAAGCCCGACAGCCCTGTCGGCGCCCCGGAGCTGACGCTCGGAAACTCCGACAGCGTCGTCGTGGGCGACCCGGTCATCGCCATCGGCTCACCGCTCGGCCTCAGCGGCACGGTGACCACCGGAATCGTCAGCTCGCTCAACCGGCCGGTCGAGGCGGGCGGATCGACCGGCTCCGACTACGCGCTGATCAACGCGATCCAGACCGACGCGGCGATCAACCCCGGCAACTCCGGCGGCCCACTGGTCAACGCCTCCGGTGAGGTGATCGGGGTCAACTCGGCGATCGCCACCGTGGGGGCGGGCTCGCTGCTGGGCCAGCAGTCGGGCAGCATCGGGCTCGGGTTCGCGATCCCAGCCAACCAGGTGCGCCGGATCGCCCAGGAACTGATCACGACGGGTAAGGCCCGGACCTCGCGGATCGGCATCAGCATCGACCAGAGCTACCAGGGACAGGGTGTCCGCATCGCGAACCAGAGCGGGTCGGTCACGGCCGGGGGCCCGGCCGACAAGGCGGGCCTGCGGCCGGGGGACATCATCCTGGAGGTCGACGGCCAGCCGGTGGGCGGCAGCCGCGAACTCATCGTCACCATCCGGAGCAAGGCACCGGGCGACAGGGTGAGCATCAAGTTCCGGCATGACGGCGAGGAACGGACCGCCATGGTGACGATCGGCTCTGCCCCGGTTCCGACGGTCCAGCCGTCCTGACTTCGGGCCGGGACCGGCTGCGGGCCCGGTCGTTCACGGCTCGGTGGCCCAAGGAGTCCGTACGGCACAGGCGGTTCCTCCTGGGCGCGAGCACCTGGGGTTCCTCCCTCGATTAGTCTGAGAGCCAGCCGTTGCCGCGGGGAGGAGAACACCGTGTTCGGACTGGGCTGGCCGGAGATGCTGGCGCTCGTGGTGATCGCCCTGCTCGTGTTCGGCCCGGAGAAGCTCCCGCAGGCCGCCGCGCAGGCCGGCCGTACGCTGCGACAGCTCCGCCAGATGGCCAACAACGCCAAGGCCGATCTGCAGACCAACCTGGGGCCGGAGTTCTCCAACTTCGACCCCACCGATCTGAACCCCAAGAACTTCGTACGCAAGCACCTGCTCGACGACCTCGAAAAGGACTGGAACGCCCCGGCCGCGATCGACCGCGACCCGCTGCCGCCGACCGTCAACCCGGAACTGGGCTTCGGCGAGATCCCGCCCTACGACAACGAGGCGACCTGACCGACGCCCTCCGGTGAAAGTGTTCGGCTCAGACCGACTGGCTGAGTGGGACTTCGCCGGTTACGGGCGACAGCCGTACGGTCGCGGTCTGGGCGAGCATCGCGCCGCAGAGCACCACGAGCCCTCCGACTATCTGAGCGGTGCCGAGGCGTTCGCCGAGCAGCACCCATGCGATGAGTGCGCCCGCGATGACCTCGAGCGAGGCGACCGTGGAACCGACGGCGGCCGACAGCCTGCGTACGGCGGTGACGCCGGTGATGTAGGCCGCCACCGTGGCGACCAGGATCATCCAGGCGGCGGCGCCGATCGCGGGCAGCGCGTGGTCGCCCACGACCGCGGTCCGGGTGAAGGCCGACCAGGGGATGTCCCAGGGACGCGAGATGGGCAGCAGGACCACGGCTGCGCCTATCATGCCCCAGCAGATCAGGCCGAGTGGGTCGACGTCATCCCCGAAACCATCGCTCATCAGGAAATATCCGGCGCAGCAGGCTGCCGAGGCGAGGGCGGCCAGCACCCCGATCATGTCCAGCCGCATGCCCTGCCAGACCTCGACCACGACGGCGAGGCCGACGACCGCGATGAGCGCGCCCAGATAGGCCGCCGGCGCCAACCGCACCCGGCGGACGAGGCGCACCCAGACGACGACCAGCACCGGCGAGGTGAACTCGAAGAGCAGCGCCACCCCGACGGGCAGCCTGGTGATCACGAAGAAGAACAGGGTCTGCACCGCGGCGATCGCGATGACGGCGTAGGCCGCGAAGAACGGCAGGCGGTCGCGAGGGATGCGCAGTGCGCGCGGCCGGACGATCGCCAGCACGAGCAGCATGACCAGCCCGGCCCCGGCCATGCGCACCCACACCGCCTCCAGCGGGCTGAGCCCAGCCTCGCCGAGGAACCTCGCCATCGGTCCGGAGAACCCGAAACTGAAGGCCGACACGACCGCGATCGACAGGCTGACAGCCCTCATCATCACCCGCTCTGTAATGACCAATTGTGGGATTTGATCCTGTCATAACGCATGCCGCGCTCGCCAGACGGACAGGCGGTGCCGCCGCACCCATCACTGACGACCCTTGCGTACCCTGGCAAGTGCCCCGGCAGACGAGGTCTGCCCGGGGCGCGGTGTCAGGTGCGGCGCGGTGCGAGGCGGAGGAGGAGCCCGTAGCCATAGCGGAGCGATGGGTGACGACGACAGCGCGGCGAGGCGCGCCCCGGGCGACGCGACGGGGTGAAGATCGGCGGGAGGGGCACCAGATGGATCGGATCTTCGTGGCCCGGCTGGCGGGACTCGCTGTCTTCGATCCGGCCGGAGACCAGATCGGCCGGATCCGCGACGTCGTGGTCTCGCTGCGCGGGCCGCTCCCGCCCCGGGTGCACGGGTTCGTGGTCGAGGTTCAGCCACGCCGTCGGGTGTTCCTGCCGATCACCAGGATCACCAGCATCGAGGCGGGTGCGGTGATCTTCACGGGCAAGCTCAACATGCGGCGGTTCGAGCAGCGCAGAGCCGAGACGCTCGCCATCGGCGAACTGCTCGACCTGTCCGTGGAGTACAAGGGCGAGCAGGTGACGGTGCAGGACCTCGCGATGGAGCAGCCCCGCCCTTCGGACTGGCTGATCGCGAAGGTCGCCGTACGGCGCGGCACCCGGCGCAGGGGCGAAACCCTCATCGTGGACTGGGACGAGGTCACCGGCTTCGGCGTGGCTCAGAAGGACCAGGGCGCGGCCAACCTCCTCGCCGCGTTCGAGGCGCTGCGCCCGGCCGATCTGGCCAACATGCTGCACGAGCTGCCCGACAAGCGGATGGCCGAGGTGGCCTCGGCGCTCAACGACGACCGGCTCGCCGATGTGCTGGAGGAACTGCCCGATCGAGACCAGGTGATCGTGCTGAGCCGGCTGAACCCCGAGCGGGCCGCCGATGTGCTGGAGGCGATGAGCCCCGACGACGCCACCGACCTGCTGCAGGAGCTGCCGCAGGACCAGGCGGAGGGGCTGCTGCGGCTGATGGTGCCCGAGGAGGCCGCGCCGGTACGGCGGCTGCTGACCTATGCGGAGCACACCGCGGGCGGCATGATGACCACCGAACCGGTGATCCTCCCCCCGACGGCGACGGTCGCCGAGGCGCTCGCCCACATCAGGCAGCAGGAGCAGACGCCCGCCGTCGCCGCCCAGGTGTACGTGACCCGTCCCCCAGGGGAGACCCCGACGGGCCGGTTCCTCGGTGTGGCGCACTTCCAGCGGCTGCTGAGAGAGCCGCCGTCGACCATGCTCGGCAGCGTGATAGACATCACCGTGGACCCGATCAGGCCGGAGTTCACGATCCCCGAGGTGGCCTGTTACCTCGCCACGTACAACCTGGTCGCGGTTCCCGTCGTGGACGAGCACGGGCGGCTGCTGGGCGCGGTGACCGTCGACGATGTGCTGGACCACATGCTGCCGCAGGACTGGCGGGAGAAACATGACTGAACGACTCGACCAGCCACGCGAGTTGGCCGCTATCCGCATCCGGCCCTACTACGACCCCGAGGCGTTCGGACGCCTTTCCGAGCGGATCGCCCGATTCCTGGGGACCGCACGGTTCATCGTCTACATGACGGTGTTCATCGCGGTCTGGCTGCTGTGGAACACCCTTCTGCCGATCAAGTTCGATCCGTACCCGTTCATCTTCCTGACCCTGATGCTCTCGCTCCAGGCGTCGTACGCGGCACCGCTCATCCTGCTGGCGCAGAACCGGCAGGCCGACCGCGACCGGATCCAGTACGAGCAGGACCGGGTGCGGGCCGAGCGCAACCAGGCGGAGATCGAGTACCTCCTCCGCGAGATCGCGGCCCTGCGCCTGGCGCTCGGCGAGGTAGCGACAAGGGACTACATCCGCTCTGAGCTGCAGCATCTCCACGAGGATCTCCGGGAGGGGCTCAGGGAGGATTTCCGGAACGGCGCGGTCAGGCACTGATCCCGCGTGTTCGGGCGCGGATCGGCCGCCCCCATTAGGAAGAATCCGTCCGCCTCCATAGCATGGATTCATGGCACCATCCCCAGAACTGGTCAGGGCTGCGCTCGCAACCGTCATCGATCCTGAGATCCGCCGACCGATCACCGACCTCGGCATGGTCAAGAGCGTCGACATCTCCCCGGACGGGGTGGTGCGCGTCGGCGTCTACCTCACGATCGCCGGCTGTCCGTTGAAGGACACGATCACGCGCGACGTCACCTCGGCCGTCTCCGCCGTGGAGGGCGTGACCCGGGTGCACGTGGACCTGGACGTCATGAGCCCCGAGCAGCGCAAGGAGCTGCAGACCAAACTCCGCGGCGACCGCGGCCCGGAGAAGGAGAATCCCTTCGCCAAGGCGAGCTCGCTGACCCGGGTCTTCGCGGTGGCCAGCGGCAAGGGCGGCGTCGGCAAGTCGTCCGTCACCGTCAACCTCGCAGCGGCCATGGCCTCATCGGGCCTCAAGGTCGGCATCGTGGACGCCGACATCTACGGTCACTCGGTGCCGCGCATGCTCGGCGTCGGCGACCGGCCCACCAAGGTCGAAGACATGATCATGCCGCCGGTCGCGCATGACATCAAGGTGATCTCGGTCGGGATGTTCAAGCCCGAGGGGAACACGCCGGTGGTCTGGCGCGGCCCGATGCTCGACCGGGCGCTCTACCAGTTCCTCACCGACGTCTTCTGGGGCGACCTGGACGTGCTGCTGCTGGACCTGCCGCCCGGCACCGGGGACATCGCGATCTCGGTGGCCCAGCGGATGCCGACGGCGGAGATCCTCGTCGTGACGACCCCGCAGCAGGCCGCCGCCGAGGTGGCAGAGCGGGCCGGGTCGATCGCCGCCCAGACCCACCAGCAGATCGCCGGCGTCATCGAGAACATGGCATGGCTGCCCTGCCCGCACTGCGACGAGCGGATCGCGGTCTTCGGCGAGGGCGGCGGCCAGACCGTGGCCGACGCGCTGACCCGGACGCTCGGCGCCCGTGTGCCGCTGCTCGGCCAGGTGCCGATCGACCTGCGGCTGCGCGAGGGCGGCGACGAGGGCAAGCCGCTCGTCCTGACCGACCCCGACGCGCCGGCGGCGGCCGAACTGCGCCGCATCGCGGCCGAACTCGGCAAGAAGCCGGGCGGCAGCCTCAAGGGCCGCAAGCTCGACCTCTCCCCGATCAAGCACTGATCCACTCACCCTGGAACGGCCGCCGTGATCGTACGGCACAGCGTGACGGCGGCCGGGAGTGAGTGACTTTTTGAAACTGATCGAACGCTGCTATGCGGGGCGGGGCGTGAGCCGTACGACGACGGACTGTGCGGCCCAGCGGTCGATCAGCCCGGCGGCGTCGTGGGCGTTGAGCCGTTCCTTGGCCAGCGCCGCCACCGTCTCCCCGGCCGCCGCCTGGTCGACGACCTCGACGGAGGCGGGGAACCGGACGAGTTCTGCGCCGTTGTCCTTGCTCCGGAGGGTGATCTCGACCTCCGGCGACTCGGTCAACCCGGGAAGGGGCTGCTCCCCGCCGCCGGTCACCACGTAGATCGCCCCTTCGTGCCACATGTGCCAGGCCAGCCGCGGCCCGGACGGGAGTGCGATCCACAGCACGCTCGACTTCTTCGCGCCCTCTTCGATCAGCCCCAGGCTCATGCCCTCAGCCTCTCACGCCGTCTCAAGCAACCCCCCGTGATCTTGCGAATACTCGCAACAAGCATCTTTGACCTGCATGAACAACTTTTGTGATCTTGCAGAAACTCGCAGCTGATGCTGCTGACCTGCGCGCACTCCCTCCGTGATCTTGTAACTGCAAGGTCACGGAGGGAGTTCGCGCAGGTCGAGTCGCTGATCGATATATTTCTGCAAGATCACGAAATGGGAATGGGCAGGTCAGAGGGGATGCGTGCGAGAATTCGCAAGATCACGGCATCTCTCTCTTTTCTGGGGATCAGCGGTTGGCGAGCTTCCAGGCCGCGGGGAGCAGGCCGGCGGCCACGGCGATCTTGAGGAGGTCGCCGAGTACGAACTTGCCGGCTCCCTCCACCAGCGCGGTCCCGAGGTCGAGGCCGGTCACCGCCACGAGCACCGGCAGGCCGAAGGCGTAGATGACCAGGTTGCCCAGGACCATCGTGCCGACCGTGCGGGCCACCGTACGGTCGCCGCCGCGCTGCGCGAGCCACCCGACGAGCGACGCCGCTGCGATGAAGCCGAGCACATAGCCGAACGTCGCACCGCCCAGCCCGCTCGCGCCCCCGGCGAACCATGGGACTCCGGCCGCCCCGACCGCCATGTAGAGGAGCATGCTGAGGAATGCGCGGTTCATGCCGAGGGCGGCGCCGACCAGGACCACGGCGAACGTCTGACCGGTCACGGGAACGAGCCCGCCGGGGAGCGGCACGCTGATCTGCGCGGCCAGGCCGGTGAGTCCCGCACCGGCCACGACGAGTACGGCGTCGCGCACGCGTGCGGCGGTGCTGCCGGGAACGGCGGGGATGAGGTCGGACAGCACGGCGGGGCGGACCCCCGCGGTGGCGGTGGCGTTGGCCATCGATCACTCCTAACACGACTGCGCGGTCGCCTCCGCGGCCCGGCCGGTGCCCTTTCCTGGCCCGCACGGCACGGAGACGACTTCTACCGTTGACCATTCTTGGCCGAGCCGTGGCGGGAGCCGTACGAGCAGAGGACCAAGAACATCTGATGTGATTTGTAGGGATCCGATAGCCGGGGCCGGGCCATACCGGACGCCCGGCCGGAAACGCTTGTAGCAGTTCTACCAAGCGTGTGTCAGATCGACCCCGCCGACCGGAGCCGGGAGGACATCGCTAGCGTGGAGCCCATGCGTGCTCGACGTTCCTGCCTGGCGGTGCCGGGCAGCAATCCCCGCTTCATCGAGAAGTCCCGCGGGCTGGCGACCGACGAGATCTTCCTCGATCTTGAGGACGCGGTCGCGCCCGATGCGAAGGAGGCGGCGCGTAAGAACGTCGTCGGCGCGCTGCGCGAGGGCGGCTGGACCGGCAGGATCGTCGCCGTCCGCGTGAACGACCTGACCACGCGGTGGACCTACCGCGACGTCATCGAGATCGTGGAGGGCGCCGGCGACCGGCTCGACTGCGTGCTGCTGCCGAAGGTCGCCGACGCCTCGCACGTGGTCTGGCTGGACACGCTGCTGAGCCAGATCGAGCGGGCGACCGGGCTGCCCGAGGGCGGCATCGGGATCGAGGCCCAGATCGAGAACGCCGCGGGGCTCGTCAACGTGGACGCCATCGCCGCCGCCTCGCCGCGCCTGGAGGCGCTGGTGTTCGGCCCGGCGGACTTCATGGCCTCGATCGGCATGCGGACGCTGGTCGTCGGCGAGCAGCCGCCGGGGTACGGCGAGGGCGACGCCTACCACTACGTCCTGATGCGGATCCTGATGGCGGCCAGGGCACACGATCTGCAGGCGATCGACGGGCCGTATCTGCAGATCCGCGACCTCGACGGACTGCGCGGGGTGGCCGGCCGATCGGCGGCGCTGGGCTTCGACGGCAAGTGGGTGCTGCATCCCGGCCAGGTGGACGTGGTCAACGAGGTCTTCTCGCCCTCCCAGCGGGATTACGACCACGCGGAGATGATCCTGGAGGCGTACGAGTACCACACGACGGTCGAGAAGCGGGGCGCCGCGATGCTCGGCGACGAGATGATCGACGAGGCGTCCCGCAAGATGGCCCTGGTCGTGGCCGCCAAGGGCAGGGCGGCCGGCCTCGCGCGCACCACCGACTTCGTCCCGCCCCCGTCCGCGTAGGCGCCGTCACCCCCGCCGCCGGTCGTGAGTGACCCGCCGAGTGGGGTATGAACGGTGGATGCACCCGCCGCCCTACCAGTGGCCGCCGCCCGCTCGCATGCCATGGGCCATGCCGCCCCCGCCGGCCGTGCGGTACGACCAACTGGCCCGCACACCGCTGCACCGCTGGTGGCGGCCGATCCTCGGCACGCTGGCCGGGGTGGGCGGTTTCCTGGTCATCTCGTTCGGGATCGTCATGGCGGCGTGGACGGTCGCGGCCCTGGCGCGCCTCCCCCTCGTGATGAGCGGGGACCGGATGTTCGTCGATCCCCTCCTCGACCTCGGCTTCCATCTCACCGTGATCGCGCTGGCCATTCCGGTGGTGTACGGCGTGGCGTGGGCGATCCAGCGTCGCCCGGCGGGGACGCTCTCGTCGGTCGTCGGCCGGCTTCGCTGGGGCTGGCTGGCCCGCTGCGTGCTCATCGCGGTCGCGGCCGTCGTGCTCGGCCAGCTCGCCGAGGTGGCGACACTGCTGCTCACCGGGGTGGACCCGGCGTACCGCTGGGCCGGCTGGGAGGCGTTCCTGCCCGCGATGGCGGTCATCTTGGTGCTCGTGCCCTTCCAGTCCGCGGCCGAGGAGTACATGTTCCGCGGGTGGGTCATCCAGGCCTTCGGCGCTTATCTGCGCAATCCCTGGCCCGGCATTCTGCTGGGCGCGGGGGCCTTCGCCACCCTGCACGGTTACACCGACTGGGGGATCGCGTACGTCTTCGGGTTCGGGGTGCTGATGGGGTGGCTGGCGATCCTCACCGGTGGGCTGGAGGCGGCCATCGCGCTGCACGCGACGAACAACGTCGCGGCGTTCGGCGTCGTCGCCGCGTCGGGAGACCTGAACAACGCACTCCAACAGGGTGAGCTGCCCTGGCAGTCCGTCGTCGGCACCGTTGTGCAGTTCGCGGTGTACGGCACCGCGGTCGTAGTAATCGCCCGAAAGAGGGCAATTCAGGCCCTCTCTAGATAAATCTGACCGTGGAGGTCTGGTCGAGGCGGCGTTCCCGTGGTGCTCTGGATTGGTGTTCGGGTATCACAGTGATCACGTTCGCCTCGCCTCACCCCCGGTGAAACGGCCCGGCACACCCCCCAGGAGGTACTGAACGTGACCCCGGGCGGCCCCCACGAGCCTGACCGTCCGCCCGCCGAGGGCGACGATCACAGGACGTCACCTCCGGCGGCCGGTGAGCGTCCCCAGGCGCCGCCGACGCTGCATCACGAGCCCCCGGCTCCGTCCCCCTGGGCGTCACCGCCGTTCGCCGCTCCCTTACCGGAGGGCCCGGAGCCGGCGGCGGGTGCGGAACCGTCGCGGTGGCCTCTCGCCGAGACCGAAGAGTTCGAGGGGATCCGCGAGCTGAAGGGGATCTGGGGGTCGGCGGGGAGCCGGGAGCCCGAGGGAATTCAGGGACTCGGAGGCATGCGGGAGCACGGGACGGCCCATGATCCCGGTGGGACGGATCCCGGTGGGACGGATCCCGGTGGGACGGACCCGGGTGGGACGGACCCGGGTGGGACACAGGACGGCGGATGGCCCGATGGCCTCGAATCGGACGCGTGGGCGCCGCGGCCGAATCCCGCCCGTCCGTCCGGGCACAGGACGGGGCGCAGTCCGTACGCCGCGCCGTACGGCATGGCCCAATCGGGACGGGCGCAGCCGGAGCCGGGCCACGGCCGCACGCCGGACCCGGCGCGCCAAACCGAAACCGGGACCGGGACCGGGGCGCCCGGGAAGAGGCGACGCCTGGTGACGCGGCCGGACAAGTTGGTGGCCTCCGGGCGGAGGCCGCGGGCATCGCAGGGCCGGCCGCCGACGGAGGGCGGGCTCTCGGCGCAGGATCGGCCACCGGTGCGGGACGAGCCGCCGTGGCCGACTCCGCGGACATCACCGTGGGGGAGTGCGGAAGAACCGGAGGGGACGTCCTGGGAGGGCACGGGCGAGGGTCCCGATGACACCGGAGGGTCCGGCGACGAGCCGATCGAGCCGCCCGGCCGCCGAGGCCGTACGGCGCCGCATCCGGTGTGGGGTTCCGGCGGCAGGCCGGGGCCGAGGCGTCGTCCCCTCGTGGTGGCGGCGGTCCTGCTGGTGGCCGCGGCACTCGGCGTGGTGGTGGTCAACCGCGTCGGCGGTCCCGACGGTGCCGGGCTCACGCTGGCGGCGGGGGAGGGCCGTTCCGCCGATGCCGCATTCACGGCGCCCGGCCTGTCCGGCAGCGGCTCCAGCCAGGTGCTCAACGCCATCGCCTCGGCGGGCTCGACGATCGTGGCGGCGGGCAGCGACACCACGGGCCCCGTCCCGAAGCCGCTGTTCCTCGTCTCCGCCGACGGCGGCGGACACTGGGAGCTGGGCAGGATCACGGGCTTCGAGGGAGGCTCCGCCGGATATGAGCCGGCCGCCGGGGCGGTCGGCCGGTTGGCCGGGGGCGCGGGCCGGTGGCTGGCGGTGGGCACGGACGTTCCGGGCCGGGCGGGCGGGCCGGCCGAGCCGTCCGGTCGCGCGGCAGGTCAGGGCGGCTGGGCGAACCCGGCGGCCGCACGCGGGATGTGGGTCTCCTCAGACGGCAGATCCTGGACGGCCGTGGGCGCCGACCGGCTGACCGAGTTCTGGAGTCAGGACAGGATCACCGATGTGGCGCGGACCGCGACCGGCTTCCTCGCCGTCGGGGTCACCGTGCTGAGCGACGGCACGGCCGGCCCGGTGGCCTGGGTGTCGCCCGACGGCACGAGCTGGACCAGGGTGGACGCCGACCGGCTCGGCTCGGGTCGCACGGCGCGGGGGATCCGGGCGGTGGCCGCCAGGGGGGACAGGGTGGTGGCGCTGGCGGAACCGGCCTCGAACGCCGACCGGGGCCCGGTCGTCCTCCACTCGGACGACGGAGGCCGCAGCTGGCGCCGTACGACCGGAGCCCTCCCCGGCGTCCGCCCGGAGCCCGGGACGCTCACCACGACGAAGAAGGGCTTCCTGCTGGTCCCGATCCGGCAGAAGCCGGCGTCCGGGGACGTACGCGCGCACTGCTCGCGCGACGGTGTCCGGTGGAGCCGGTGCGGGAAGATCGGACGGCTGGGCCCGGACGGGACCGGCGTGCGGGGTCTCACCTCGTCCGCCGCCGGAGTCGCCGCTGTCGTCGAGTACGCCTGGGAGAAGTACGCCGTCTACACCAGCACGGACGGACACCGCTGGACCAGGGGTGCGAACCTGGGGGAGATCCCCGGCACGCTGCGCGGGCTGACCATCACCGACGGCGGCCTGCTGGTGGCGAGCGGGGACGAACGCGGCCCGGGCGACGTCGAGAACCTGCCCGTCCTGATCACGGTCCGGAAGGGCGGGGCGGCCAGGCCCGTGCCACTGGGGGAGATCGCCGGGCTCGACCGGACGGTCCGGGAACCGGTGGACATCGCCGCGGCCGGCGGCGTGTTCGTGGCGGTGGGGTCGGCGAACGGCGACGCGGCGATCTGGACGAGCGATGACGGCGGGGCGAGCTGGACGGAGGCCGGCTCCGCCGACCTGCTCGGGGGCCCGGGACGGCAGGCCCTGAGCGGGGTGACACACGGCCCGTACGGCTGGCTGGCGGTCGGCGGCGCCACGACGGATCCGGCGGTGACCCGGCCGCTGCTGGTGACCTCGGCCGACGGCACGACGTGGCGTCCCGGCCCCACGCTCAAGGTCGATCCCGGCCATTTCCTGCTCGCGCCGCGTGTCGTGGCGGCGGGTCAGAAGGGATACGTCCTCGCGGGTGAGGACCACGGCTCGGCCGGAATGGTGCCCGCCCTGTGGTTCAGCCCCGACCTGAAGCGGTTCACCCGCGTGCCGCCCGCGCGGATGCCGGCCGGAGGCGCCGGGGTGCGCATCGCCGACGTCGCCGCCACGTCGTACGGCTTCGTCGCCGTGGGCGGAGCGGGCACGGCCGACCGGGAGGCGGGCGTCGTGTGGGTCTCCCCCGACGGTCTCAACTGGACCTCTCGCGGCAGGGTGCTCCCGCAGGGCGCCCGGTCGGCCGGGCTGCGCCACGTCGTGACCACCGAGTCCGGGGACGTCGTGGTGATCGGCGTCGCCGTCACCGGCGAGGGCCCCCGGCCGTTCTCCGCGCGTGCCGACTCGGCGTCGGCCTCGGCCGCCGTGACCGGCGAGGCGGGCGACGGCGGCATGGAATGGGAGTACGGCAGCCTGCCGGCGGAGGCGGGAGCGACCGTGTTCGACGTCACCGCGACCCGCGGCGGGCTGGTGGCGGTCGGATCGTACGGCCCGGCGGCCGAGGGTGACAGCGCCGCGTGGATCTCCGGGGACGGCCTCGGGTGGACCCGCAGCACGCTCACCTCTGACGGTTCGAGCGGATCGGGCGCCCGGCCGCTCGGCGGACCGGGGGCTCAGTGGCTCGGCACGGTCGCGGTGTCGGGCGAAGCGGTGGTGGCCATCGGCAGATCCCCCGCCAGAACCGGCGATCACCTCACGGTCTGGCGCAGCCGGGTGACCGGGGAGGATCGGTGAGCCCGCCGTCCTCCGCGTGGCCCGGCAGCACGCCCCATTCGGACAGGGCGTCGAGGAGGCCGCTCGTCAGCGGGAGCCGTACGAGATCGGCGCGCTCGCACCAGCGCGCGTCCGCAGCGTCGTCACCGGGAGAGAGCGGGCCCGGCGGATCGGCCGTCGCGACGTAGTCGTGGATCTCGTAGGTGACGCCTCCGGGCCCGGGACGTTCGACGGCGCCCGCCCACCTGTCCACGACGACATCGAGGCCGGTCTCCTCGCGAAGCTCGCGCCGGACCGCCTCGACGTCGGTCTCGCCCGGCTCGACCCGCCCGCCGGGCAGCGACCAGCTGCCCTGCGCCGGTGGGTGGCCGCGGCGGACCAGCAGCAGGCGACCGCTGTCGTCCAGGACGATCGCCCCCACGCATCTGATGAACCGCACATGCCCAAGATTACGACTAGATAACGGGAAAAGCCTTGACGTTGGGCGTGTCTCCGAAGCACCGTGAATACTTGTGAGAACCGCGCCTGCCTGCCCGCGGTGCTTCGGGCCGCTGCACGAACCGAGCGTCTGGTCCAGCGCCTGGCGTTGCGCCGCGCACGGTGACGTGCTGCCGTTGCAGCCTCCCCGGCGCCCGTCCGAGGCCGCGGCCGAGGCCATCCGGCAGGCCGCCCGGGTCCCCGTCTGGATTCCCTGGCCACTGCCCGTGGGCTGGCTGGTCACCGGTTTCGCCGAGGTGGGGGACGAGCGCAGCGGGGTGCGGGCGAGCGTGGTCGCGCTGACCGGCCCGTCGATCACTTCCGGTCCTGCGGACATGCTGGTCATCGCCGAGGAACCCGGGGTGGGGCTCGGAGCCGCCTTCGCCGGGCTGCCGGGCCCTGATCCCGGCGTCGGCTTCGACGCCGGTCCGCCGCACGCGAAGATCGACGTACGGGGTCACCCGACGGCCCTGTGGTGTGCCGGCGAAGTGCCGGAGGATCGGGCCGTCTACGTCGGGGAGGCGCTCGGCAACTGGTTGTGGGCGATCGTCTGGCCCGCCGAGGTCGGGTGCTTCGTCGCACTGGCCAACCTGACGCTCCGAGACCTGCGTGACCACGATCAGTCGCTCGATCTGCCGTTCGGCGCCTTCTCACCACGTCTCGACGGCGACACTCTCTGAGGCCGGAACGGTAGTAAGGTTCTGAGCCGTGACAGCGCGCATCGAACGAGTCGTGACCTCGGGCCCGGTGGAGATCGAGGGCGTCGAGCACAAGGTCGAGAACAACACCTGGATCATCGGTGACGACGACGAGGTCATCGTGATCGACCCCGCACGGGACGCGGAGAAGATCCTCGAGAAGGTGGGCGACCGGGAGGTCCTCGCGGTCATCTGCACCCATGGCCTGCCCGACCACGTCGGGGGCGCCATCGAGACGGCCGCCAAGGACGAGGCGGTCGTCGCGGTGCATCCCAAGGACAGGCGCCTGTGGCGGCAGACCTGGGAGGAGACCTGGCCCGACATCGAGATGGAGGACGAGGGCCTGTTCGCCGTCGCCGGTGTCGAGCTCGAGGTCCTGACCACGCCGGGGGTGACCGCCGGAGGCGTGTCGCTCTACTGCGAGGAGCTGGGCGCGGTCTTCACCGGGAAGACGCTGCTCGCCGATGGTCCGGGCAAGCTCGGCGGGGAGTACCCAGCGCTCGCCGACCAGCTCACCGCGATCGGCGAACGGCTGTTCACGCTGCCGCACGAGACGCGTGTGCTGCCCGCGCACGGCGAGGAATGTCTCATCGGTGATCTAGAGCCCCAGTTCGACCAGTGGCTGTCGGGATCGCTCACCGGGGCGGACGAGAGCGAGCCCGAGACGACGCCGCTGCTGGACGGCAAGAGCGCGGCCGGCATCAAGCTGAACCTCGACGACTAGCGGAGGCGGCGCGAGGGACAGGGATCGGGCGGATCGGTCATGGAGCAGCTCGGCCTCGACGGAATGCCGAGGCGGCTTTACAGCTGTACGCCGTCGCGGCTGAACTCGTGGCTGGACTGCGCGCGGCGTTATCGCTTCACCTATCTCGACCGGCCGGCGCCGCCCAAGGGGCCGGCCTGGGCGCACAACAGCCTGGGAGCCTCGGTCCACAACGCGCTGGCCGCCTGGTGGCGGGAGCCGTACGAGCGGCGCACCCCGCTCATGGCGGCCATCCTCCTCACGAACGGCTGGATCGGCGAGGGCTTCCGGGACGCCGAGCAGTCGGCGTTATGGCGGGACCGGGCCCGTGACATGGTGTCCGGGTACGCCTCGACCCTCGACCCCTCCGACGAGCCCATCGGCGTCGAACGTGTCGTCGCCACGAGGACGGCCGTCATCGCGGTGTCCGGGCGGGTGGACCGGCTCGACCGCCGGGGCGACGAACTGGTCGTCGTGGACTACAAGACCGGCAGACGCCCGCTGACCACGGAGGACGCCAGGTCCTCGATCGCGCTGGCCGTCTACGCGATCGCCGCGACGCGCATGATGCACCGGACCTGCCGCCGGGTGGAGCTCCATCACGTTCCGACGGGCGCCGTCATCGAGTGGGAGCACACCGACGAGTCGCTGGGCCGCCACCTGCGCCGGGCCGAGGAGATCGCCCAGGAGGCGGCAGCGGCCGACGACGCCTACCGCGCCTGGGCGGGCGGACAGGGCAGGGGCGGTCGCCGGTCGGCGGATCGTGGCGTCGCCGCGGCGAAGACGCCGCCACCCGAGATCGACGAGCTGTTCCCGCCGAGACCCGGACCGCTGTGCTCCTGGTGCGACTTCCGCCGGCACTGCGCCGAGGGGCAGGCCGCGGCGCCGGAGCGTCTCCCCTGGGACGGCCTCGGCGACGAGTGATCCGGTGGCGCTGCCCCCGCCGGCGCTTCCGTCACATGCGCCGGCGCTTCCGTCACATGTGCTGCGGCTGGAGCAGACGGCTCTCCGCCATGTTCCAGAACCGGTTGAGCGCCGCCGCCGTCGTCTCGGGGGCCTCCACGGCGGGAGAGTGGACCGCACCCGGGACCACCACGCACTCGGCGTCGAGCCGGTGCGCCATCTCCGCCTGCAGCAGCGGCGGCCAGCCGTCGTCGTGTTCGCCGTACAGGACCAGGACGTCGAGGTCGTGCCCGACCAGTTCGGCCACGCGGTCGGGCGCGTTCAGCACCTCCTCGGCCATCACCTGGAGGCCGAGTGGGTGATTGGCCAGTAGTCGCTTGCGCAGGAAGGACACGATCTCGTCGGAAACCCCTGCCTGGAGCGCCTCGGGTTCGAGCCGGTTGGTCCAGATGTAGTCGATGCCGTACTCGGGCAGTTCGGCCAGCATCACCCGGCCGACCTGCTCCCGTGGACCGATGATGGCCGCCGGGCCCGAGCTCATCAACGTGAGCGAGGCCGGCCGCGTCATGCCCGTCAGAACGGCCTCCCGGGCGACCAGACCGCCGAACGAATGGCCGAGCAGGTGGACCGGGTCTCCCTGTCCCACCGCCGTGGCGATCGCGCCGACGTCGGCTCCCAGGGCCGCACAGGTGTACGCCCGCGGATCATCGAGGCCCTGGGTTTCGTACTGCCCGCGCATGTCGATCGCGATGACCCGGCGTCCCGCCTGGGCGAGCGTCTGCAGGACCGAGATGAAGTCTTCTTTACTCCCGGTGAATCCCGGTACGAGTAAGGCGGGCCAGCGTTCGGCGACACCGCTGACGGGCCGGGCCTCCAGGGCGGCGAACGAGCCGACCGGAGTCTCGATCTGCCGCGTGCTGACGCCCGGGGGGAGAGCCAGGAATCGTGGCGTGCTCACGAGACCTCCTTCCCGTCAGGGAGCCCTTCGGCCGACGGGCCGGCGACCCGTCTCCTGGACCGTCTGCTGCGGACTCGTGCACTCACGTGGCATCACGATACCGAGAGAAGGCCGTACGGGCACCGGCGAAACCCTTTCGGAGGTTACGATCCGGCACCCGTTCATTCCCTGTCCGGCGTTGGGCCGGTCACCCCCGCGGCCGGCCCCTCGCGATGTCCGTCACCTGGTGCGGCGAGTCTGGGATCGGTTCGAACGCCGCCGCTGCTGCTGGTTGATTCGCTCGGTCGCCGCCGAGGGGGCGAGATCGTCGTCGTCGGTCGCCAGGTCGGGAGACTTGAACACCACGACGAACGGGCTGGGCGGGATGATCCGCTCCGGCTCGGGCCGCCGGGCCGCCGGCGGTTCGCCGGTCGCGTCCTCGTCCGCCTCGATGTCGTCTCCCGCGCCGTCGTCATACGCTGCGCTGTCATACGCCGTGTCGTCGGAGGGGTGGGCGTCGTCTGTCGTGCCGCCGACGGCCGCGGGAGCGTCCGCCTCGGGCACGGCGGGGCCGACCTCGGCCAGCGCGTCGCTGAGCGCGGCCGCGTTGGCGCCCCTGCGGCTGCGCCTGCCCGCCGCCGTCTCCACCGTCGCCTCGTCGAGATCGGGCGCCTCCGGCGTGAGCGTGCTCTGCCGCTCCGCCGTGGCGTCCGCCTCCTGCGGGCGCCCGCCGCGGGTGCGGCGACGCTCCCGGGTGCGGGCGGGACGCTCGCGGCGCTCCTCCCGCTCCGTCCGGCCACGCCGGTCCGCCCGGTCCCGCGAGCGCGTACGACCGGTCTCGCCGAGATCCTCGAGGTCCTCCGCCTCGAGTCCGGCACGGGAGCGGCTGGCCCGGGGCAGGACGCCCCTGGTCCCCTCGGGGATGCCGAGATCGGTGTAGAGGTGGGGCGAGCTGGAGTAGGTCTCGACGGGCTCGGGGAAGTCCAGCCCGAGCGCGTTGTTGATGACCTTCCAGCGGGTCAGCTCGGTCCACTCGACGAAGGTCACCGCCACGCCGGTGCGTCCGGCCCGGCCGGTACGGCCGATGCGGTGGACGTAGGTCTTCTCGTCCTGGGGACAGTCGTAGTTGACCACGTGGGTGACGTCGTCGATGTCGATGCCGCGTGCGGCGACGTCGGTCGCGACCAGCACGTTGATCTTGCCATTGCGGAACGCGCGCAGCGCCTGCTCCCGCTGCCCCTGCCCGAGATCGCCGTGCACCGCCGCCACCGCGAAACCCCTGCTGTGCAGCTGCTCGGAGACCATGTCGCAGGCACGCTTCGTCTCGCAGAACACCATCGTCAGCCCGTTGCCGGTGCTCTGGAGCAGCCGGGCAACGATCTCGATCTTGTCCATGCGGTGGGTGCGGTAGACGAACTGCGTCGTCAGCGTGGTGGGCTCGGCCTCCGCCGTGACGTTCCCCGCACGCACGTTGGTGGGGCGGGTGAGATAGCGGCGCGACAGCGCCACGATCTCGCCGGGCATGGTTGCCGAGAACAGCATCGTCTGCCGCTTCTCGGGAACGAGCTTGATGATGCGCTCGATGTCGGGAAGGAAACCGAGGTCGAGCATGCGGTCGGCCTCGTCCAGGACGAGCATGGTCACCTGACCGAGATCGAGGTGCTTCTGCTTGACCAGGTCGAGCAGCCGCCCGGGGGTGCCGACGATGACGTCGACACCGCTCTTGAGCGCCTCGATCTGCGGCTCGTACGCCCGCCCGCCGTACACGGTGAGGATCCGCGAGCCGAGCTTGCCGGAGGCGAGGACCAGGTCCTCGGTCACCTGGAGGGCGAGCTCCCGGGTCGGCACCAGGACCAGACCGCGCGGCTTCTTGCGGTTCTTCCTGGGTTTGCCGACCAACTGGAGCATGGGGACGCCGAAGGCATAGGTCTTGCCGGTGCCGGTCCGCGCCTGGCCGATGACGTCCTGACCCGCGAGGGCCAGGGGGAGCGCCATCTCCTGAATCGGGAATGGTGAAGTTATGCCCTCGGTCTCGAGCGCATCGGCGATCTCCGGGATGACTCCCAGGTCTCGGAACGTCGTTGTCAGCGTCGCCTGCCTAAATCAGTGCGAAGGGCGGCCCTCCGGGACATCCGGCCGGCAGATCGATCCCGGTCCGGGCCCTCGCGGACAGTCGCGCCCTCGTCGTCATCAGCGACCGCGACATCCGATTCTGGGGACTCCGGAACACGGGCCTCAGATCGACACGTGCTCCAGGTCGACACGTGCCCAGGGACGGACACAATGCGGTCGCACCTTCAAGAGACCAGTCTACTCGATACCACAACCCCGAACCGATTTCCGGGTGTTCTCGACCAGAAGTTCCCTCCGTCCGGCGGAGTCGCCGGGCGTCTCGTTCCCCGGGGCGGCGCGGCCCGGCCGTACCCTGACACCTATGACTGATTCCGCTCCCGCTCCCGGGGTCGTCGACCTCCTGGGCATGCTGGCGTACGCCGAGCTCACCGCGTTCCTGCGCATGGCGGAGGATGCCGCGCTACTGGCGCCCAGCCTCACCGACAGGGCGGCGCTCGGCGACCTGGCGGCCATGGAGTACGGCCATTTCCGGAGGCTGCGTGACCGGCTGGCGTCGCTCGGGGCGGATCCGGAGGAGGCGATGGCGCCGTTCGTCGAGGCCATTGACGGCTGGCATGCCCAGACGAAGCCGAAGGACTGGCACGAGGCTCTGGTCAAGGTGTACGTGGGCACCGGCGTCGCCTGGGACTTCTACCGGGAGATCGCGCGGCGGGCCGAACCCGCGATCAGGGGGCTGGTCGACGAGGTGCTGGCGGACAAGGACCGCTCCGAGTTCGCGGTGGAGCGGGTGCGTGCGGCGATCGAAGCGGACCGCCGGTTGAGCGGGCGGCTGGCGTTGTGGGCGCGCCGGATGGTGGGGGAGGCGCTCAGCCAGGGGCAGCGGCTCGCGGCCGCCAGACCCGAGCTCGCCACACTGCTGGTCGGCGACGGGGAGGGCGAGGACCTGGCGGAGATCGGCCGGCTCTTCGCGCGGCTGACCGAGGAGCACGGCAAGCGGATGGCGGCGATCGGGCTGACCCCCGGTCCCTGAGGGCGCCCCTGAGCCCGAGCCCGGTCCCTGAATCTGAGTCCTGAATTTCGGGTTTTTCCGTTTCCGGGGCGATCCATCTCCTCATCGAGCGGCATAACGGCGCCGAACGGTTGTACCGTGCGAGACATGAGGGCCTCGCGCCGCTACGGCAGTTCCTTGACAAGATGTGGGCCGAATCGCTGGACTTCGCGCGCCGTGCTACGGAGAGGAAGCGCGGGGTGTCCGACCATCAGTCGTGGCCGGGACGATCCCCATCTGGGGATCCCGGTCCGTCGCCCACGCGGCTGCCGCTACCGACGCCACTGAGAGGCGGCCGTCCCGGGGAGTCGTGCCGGGAGGGGCCGAGGTCCCGGCGAAGCCCTTCTCGCCGGGCCCTTCGTCTGCGGTCCTCGTGCCGCGGTCCTCGTGCCGCGGTCCTTGTGCTGCGGTTACTCGTGTCCTCCCGAGCTTCGGCTCCCCGGATCCGCGATCCGATGACCGTGCGGAACGGTCAGAGTGTGCCGCCGAAGCCCACCGTGCGCTGCTCGTCCTCGCCGATCTCGACGAACCCGAGTGAGGCCACGGGGACGACGACGCGGCGGCCCTTGGTGTCGGTGAGCGAGAAGATGCCCTTGTCGGAGGCGAGTGCCTTGCGGAGCTCCTCCTCGATCTGCTCGGCCGACAGGTCGGTCTCCACCACGAGCTCACGATGCACCGACTGGACGCCGATCTTGATTTCCATGGGGCTCCCCTTTCGCGCGGGCCGGTCCATACCCATCGTCGTCGCCGGGGGCCGTGGCGCGTTCTGTGATCGCGTCAAGCGAACAGAAACCTTTTCAACCGATCCGAGGCGGCCGGTTCGGGGCGGGGCGGCCGGTTCGGGAAGGTCGCTCCGGGGTGGTCGGGCCGGGGCGGCCGGTTCGGGGCCTTCGATCCGGGTCAGCCGGTGCGTGGGAAGCCGCTGATGCCGCGCCAGGCGAGCCGCGCCATGAGCTGCGTGGCCGCCTCCTTGGGGATCGAACCCTGGCTGCTCAGCCAGTAGCGGGCGCTGACCTCGGCCATGCCGACGAGACCGACGCCCAGCAGGTGCGCCTCATCGCTGGAGCAGCCCGTGTCCTCCTGGATCACCTGGCTGATCGCCTCGGCGCTCTCGCGCAGTGAGCGTTCCATCCGCTGCCGCACCGGTGCGACGTTGCGCAGGTCGGATTCGAAGACCAGCCGGAACGCCTCGCCCTGGCTCGACACGAAGTCGAAGAACGCGCCGATCGCCGCCTGCACCCGCTGCTTGTTGTCCGTCGTGGAGGCGAGCGCCTGACGGCAGCGGGTCACCATGTCGTCGACATGGACGTCCAGCAGGGCCAGATAGAGTTCCAGCTTGCCCGGGAAGTGCTGGTAGAGCACCGGCTTGCTGACCCCGGCCCGCTCGGCGATCTCGTCCATGGCGGCGGCGTGGTAGCCGTTCTCCACGAACACTTCCTGCGCCGCGCTCAGCAACTGGCGACGGCGGGCCATCCGGGGCAGCCGGGTGCCCCGGGGCTTGGCGTCCGGGGTAGCGGTCACGGCAGTCTCCTAGTGAGGATGAGCATCGGGGGCTCGCCGCCCCGGGGCCACATCCTACGCGCCAGTAAAACGGCTCAGCGATAATCCTCGTCCTCGCCGAGGTCAACCGTACGCTCCTGCTCTGCCACATCGGCAGGGTCGGCTTCGAGCGGGACCCGCTTGGGCCAGCCGGTGTCCTCCGGCACCTTCACGAGCCGGTGCTGCTCGACCGCGTCCGCCTCCGGTGCCTCGATCGAGATCTCCCCAATCACCTCATCGGGGTCTACTTCGGACATCTGGCCATCCTCCCGTTCTGAAAGATCCGCTGTGAAACGGCCTGCTGTGAAAGGGGCTGCTCTGAAACGGTCTCGGCATGTCAGGTCCACACTATGGCCCGGTTGCCCACGAAGGCGTGTCCTAAGCGTGCGCGTCCACGAACAGGTCGCCGTGTTCCGCCACCCGGCCGAGTACGTCGGAGGCGGTGAACACGAGGTCCTCCGGGCCCTCGCATTCCTCGACCTCCTCCCACGTCAGCGGAGTGGAGACGGTGGGGAGGCGGTCGGCGCGCAGGGAGTAGGGCGCGACGGTGGTCTTCGCCGGGTTGTTCTGGCTCCAGTCGATGAAGACCTTGCCCGGTCTGGCCTTCCTGGCCATCACGCTGGTGATCCCAGGATCGTGGGACTCCAACTTCCGGGCCAGCGCCTTCGCGTAGTCGGAGGTGCCGAAACCCCGGTCCCACGGCACATAGAGCTGCATGCCCTTCTTTCCGCTGGTTTTGGGGAAGCCGTCCAGGCCGTCGCCCGCCAACGCCTCCCTGAGCAGCATGGCGACCCGGCAGCACTCCACTATGGTGGCCGGCGCGCCGGGGTCGAGGTCGAAGACGAGCGTGTCGGGCGGCAGCGGGCCGCCGTCCGGCGAGACCCGCCACATCGGGACGTGCACTTCCAGCGCGGCCAGGTTGGCGTAATAGACCAGCGTCGGCAGATCGCAGATGACGGCGAACTCGATCTTCTCCCGGTTCTTGGTGCTGCCCGGCACGGGCAGGGTCACGGTACGGACCCAGTCCGGCGTGTGCGCGGGCGCGTTCTTCTCGAAGAAGAACTGGCCGTCGACGCCGTCGGGGAAGCGCTTGACCGTCAACGGACGGTTTCCGATGTGCGGGAGCATGACGTCGGCGATCTTGGTGTAGTAGTCGATGACCTCGGCCTTGGTGAAGCCGGCGTCGGGATAGAGGACCTTGTCCAGATTGGTCAGCACCAACTCCCGGTCCTCGACCCGCACCAGCACCTTCCGCGTCATGCCCGCACAGCACCTCCGCCGGTCTCCCGCCCCGGTGGCGTAGGCCATGTGCGTGGTCCCGCCCCGGGTACGGCTCCCCCCATTGTGGGTACCTGCCCATGAGGTGAGTCTGTTCAATCACGTCTGGCGATATTCGAACTCAGAGACGAGAATGTGGCTATGCGCAGCATCTGGAAGGGCGCCATCTCGTTCGGGTTGGTCACCATCCCCGTGAAGCTGTATTCGGCGACCGAGCAGAAGGACGTCACGTTCCACCAGGTGCACCAGGCGGACGGTGGGCGGATCAAGTACAAGCGGGTCTGCTCCCTCGACGGTGAAGAGGTTCCGTACTCGGAGATAGCCAAGGGATACGAGCTCGCCACGGGTGAGATCGTCGTGCTGACCGAGGACGACTTCGCCGAGCTGCCGCTGACCACGTCCCGCCGGATCGACGTGCTGCAGTTCACCCCCGCCGAGCAGATCGACCCGATCTACTTCGCCAAGTCGTACTACCTGGAGCCCGAGGCCCAGGGGACCAAGCCGTACGTCCTGCTGCGGGACGCGCTGGAACGCTCGGGGCAGGTCGCGGTGGTGAAGGTCGCGCTGCGGCAGCGCGAGTCGCTGGCGACCCTGCGCGTGCGCGACGGTGTCTTCGTGCTGGAGACCATGCTCTGGCCGGACGAGGTGCGCGTGGCGGAATTCGCGTTTCTCGAGGAGGACGTGGAGGTCCGCCCCCAGGAGCTGAAGATGGCCGAGTCCCTGATCGAGACGATGGTGGCCGACTTCGACCCCGCCGAGCATCGGGACGCCTACCGCGAGGCGCTGCAGGAGGTCATCGAGGCGAAGGTGGCGGGCAAGGAGATCGTCGCTCCGGAGGCGCCGGCCGAGGGACGCCCGGCCGTGGACCTCATGGCCGCGCTGCGGGCGAGCGTCGAGGCCGCCAAGAAGGAGCGTGAGGGTACGGCGGCGGCCGGAAAGCGCAAGGCGTCGGCCGGGAAGACCCGCGGGAAGACCTCGGAGAAGGCCGCGGAGAAGGTGACGGAGAAGGCTGCGGGTGAGGAGAAGAAGACCCCGGCGAAGGGGAGGACCCGCCGCACGGCCTGACCCACACGCGCCCCCTCCCCGTGATCTTGCAGTTTCTCGCAGGGATGCCCCCTGACCTGCATGAGTCAATGTCGTGATCTTGCAGTTTCTTGCAGGACTGCCGCCCGACGTGCGCGGATGCGTTAGCCGATCTCGCAGTTGGCGGCGCCGCGCATGGGGCGGCTCCGGCGGCCGATGGCTCGCCGGAGCACGGTTCTCAGTGGTTGTGGCGATTTCGGTCGTGACGATGACGTTCCAGCGGATTTCCGGTTGGACGGATCCGCCTGCCGACCCCGGGCCGAGGGCGGCAGCCGCTACCTCGGCCCGGGCTTCGGATGCCATTCCTCAGAGCCGAGGATCAGTCGAAGTCATCGTCGCTGTCGATGTCCACGACCGCGTCCGGACCGGCGAAGATGGTGGCGGCCCGGTTGCTCTTGTGGATGCGGCGCTTGTCCACGTGAGTGGGCCGCCAGTAGTTGAGGTTGGCGTTGTGGTTGCGGAGCTTGTTGCGGTTGCAGTTACGGCCGCGGCAACCGTGGCCCCAGCCCCATCCACAGCCGTTGGTCGCGCTAACGACGGTGGTCGTGGCCGCGGCGGCGGTGGTCGCGGTGGTGGCGGCGAGGGCGAGGGACCCTCCGGCCAGTGCCGTACTGATCGCCAGGCCGGTGATGACGTTTCGGAATTTGGGCATTGCGTTCCTCCTTGCAAGGATGGATCGCCCTGTTAGCGGCACTTCCACCGTTTAGGGGAAATGTATGACGATGGGCTTTTTGTCCCTATCATCCCGCGATGTCTTGATTGCCGAAGCGTCCGAGGTGCAAACCCGGGCGTGCCATCTTTGATGGGTAGTTGCCGCTTTGGGGCAGCGCATATATAAGCCATTGCCCGCTTATTATCCGCAGGTCGATTCCATGGCGACGACCACGGGTATCACCGCCGGCCTGTCGATACGTTTTCCTTGGCCGGCCGTACGTTTCGAATCACACTTGCGGGTGTCCCGGGCCGCCGTCACGTCGCGGCCGGGCCGCAGGACCCTCGTGTCTGTCCGTCTGAGCGGCCGGATCCCTCCTGGCGTGCCCTGGTCGGAGCGCCACGCGAGGCCGGCGCCGACGGGCCGAGCGGTACGGCGAGGCGGTGTCTCCGTCCCGCCGTCGCTCGACCGGTGAGGCGACGGGATCGGTTGGACGGCGAATCGAGGCAGGACAATGATGAGGATGAAGAGTGATATTCACGACACGGGTCCGCGTCGCCACTCGAGATGAAGTCGGCCGCGATCAGTGTGGCCGAATTCGGCATGCATTATCGACAAAGCGACAAGTGGAAGACGCCTCGGCAACGGAAAAGCTCGGGGATATGCGCTCGCGGGGACTTGTCCATTCGGGGAGTAGCGCTCGATCTCTCCTGGATCTTGTTCGAGTGGACGCGCGGCCGCTTCGGTGTCCCCGGTTCGGCGACCGGAAAAGGGCTCCCGGCGGAAATCGCCGGGAGCCCTGGTCATGCGGCTTGTTCATGCCGGTCGAATCCTCCCGGCCCACCTGTCAGCCGATGGGGCTCATCGCGCTGACAAGGCGGACCTGGAGACGCTGCGGCCGGCTTCCTTTCCAGGTGGTGCTGGACTCGAGAACGTGGTGAACGAGTGAACGATCAGACCTCAGCCTGGCCGATCGCGGCGCGTGTACGCCGTACCGCCTGGGCGGCCGCCGCGGTGCGGATGCCGGCGACGGCCACGCCGGTGGGAGCAACACCGACGGGAACGGTCGTGACGACGGTGTTGGTGGCGGTGTTGATCACCGACACCGTGTTCGACACCTGGTTGGTGACGTAGGCGCGGGTGCCGCCCAAGGTGATCGCGACCCCGATCGGGCCGTTCCCGACGGGGATGGTGGTGATGACGGCGTTGGTGGCCGTGTTGATCACCGACACATTGTTGGAGTTGCGATTGGCCACGTAGACGCGGGTGCCACCGGGTGTGACCGCCACCCCGAAGGGACCGTCCCCGACGGGGACCGTGGCGACGACGGTGTTGGTCGCGGTGTTGATCACCGACACGCTGTCAGATGTCTGGTTGGTGACGTAGACGCGAGTACCGCCCGGGGTGACCGCCACATCGGTCGGGTTGTTCCCGACGGGGATGGTGGTGATGACGGCGTTGGTGGCGGTGTTGATCACCGACACCGTGTTCGAGCCCTGGTTGGCCACGTAGGCACGGGTGCCGCCAGGAGTGAAGGCCACTCCCCTGGGACTGCTCCCGACGGGGATGGTGGTGATGACGGTGTTGGTGGCGGTGTTGATCACCGACACGTTGTTCGAGACCAGGTTGGTGACGTAGAGGCGGGTGCCGCCAGGGCTGACCACAGCGTCAGTGGGAGTGTTCCCGACGGGGATGGTCGCGACGACGGCGTTGGTCGCGGTGTTGATCACCGACACCGTGTTCGCGTTCGCGTTGGTGACGTAGACGCGGGTGCCGCCCGGGCTGGCCGCCACACCGGTTGGGCTCGTCCCGACGGGGATGGTGGTGATGACGGTGTTGGTGGCGGTGTTGATCACCGAGACGTTGTTCAAGCCTTGGTTGGCCACGTAGGTGACCTGGCGGATCCCCTGCCGTGCCTGTTGTGCGGTACCGGCGGCGGCCGACGCCGACGGCAGGGCCGCCAGCGGTGCGAGTCCGATGGCTACGGCCGCCGCGGTCAGGGACACGCGGAAGCGGGATCGCCATGCCCGACCGCGGGCCTGGCCCGGGGTTTCGGTGCGGCTGGTTCGCACCGTGTTTCTGAGCCAACGCGTGAGCAGCATTGAGACCTCCTGTCGGAATTGCTGGCCCAGTTCTATGTCCTGTACGGAAGGACGCTGCGGGTCAACTCGCCGACTTGGCCGCTCCTGAGGGATGCCTTGATTTTTGAGTGGCACGTTCGTTGGCTATATCGCGAAACCTCGATCTATCAGGTGGTATATGCGGGGTCGTGCCTCACCCGGCTAGATAAATAGGTCCAGGGTGGCATTTATCATACTTCCGACGTCTGCGAATGAACCGGAAGATATCGCCGTACCGCCGGGATCCACACGGAAATGAAGCCCCGCCCGAATGAAGCCCCGTCCGCCACGGTGATTTCCGGTGTCGCCGTGGAACAGGTGGGCGTCGCCGGTGTGTCCGTTCGTGTCCGTACGTCGCCCGCCGGTCCTGGCCGCGTCGGGGGACGCGTGATGGAGAGGAGGCGGGGGAGTGGTCCCGGGAGGTGAAAGGGAGGGGAGCGCGCTCACTGGAGTTCGAGGACGAGCGTGGGGGCCGGGTGGTGCGGATGAGGAGTGGCGGAGGTCAGACCGAGATCCGGGCGGACTGGCACGGTTCGTGGGGTGATCAGCCGGACTGCCATGAAACCGGACTGCCATGAAAGTCGACAGGGCTCCGGCCATGAAAATCGGCAGGGCTCCGGCGAAACATGTTCGCCGGAGCCCTGGTCTCCTATCTGACGCGGGCTCATGCCCACGATGCGGACGAAGCCTCAGAGAGGCCTAGATAGCGGGTGGCAACCTAGTCGCACCTTTTGCCGGTGACCGCCTCTACCGGTCAGATGAGCGGGCCGCGCCGCTCGTTGTTCCGCTGCCTGAGACGCTGCAGGGCGGTCTGGCGGTTGAAGCTGTCGAAGACGTTGATGCTGTTGTCGTTGTTGCGGTTGCCGCCGTCCGCGAACAGCGCCCTCACGAACTCCCTGCGCAGCCTGTCCCTGGCGAAGCGGCCATCGACAAACCCCCCGTCGACACCGTCGACGAACGCGCCGTCGATGAAACCGTCACCGCCGAAACCGCCTTGGACGACGGCGGCGTTGGCGGCCGTGGCGCTCGTGACGACGCCCAGGCCGACAGCTCCGCCGGCGAGCGCTGCCCCGATCGTCAGACCAGCGATGATGTCACGGTATGTGGGCATCGTGTTTCCTCCTTGAAGGATCAATTGCCCCGAATCGTTGACATTTCCTAGAACATTAGGAAATGTGAAGTGATGACCAGATGTGCGGTCATCTCCTGCATTATTTTGATTTCCTGACTCGCCGAGCGATAAACGAGCATCCGAGCCATTTGGCGACTTATTGCTCCACTATAGATCGTTTAGAGGATATTTGCGTCGAATGTCCGCTTTATCCGAGAAAGTGGAGAATTCGCGGCGTCGTTTCCGCTGCCGGCAGGGTCGCCCGGACGCGTGGCTCCCATCGGAGGAGCTCAGTCCTCCTGGTTCCGCTCCCTCAGACGCTGCGGGACGAACTGCCGATTGAAGCTGTTGATGATGTTGACGGCGTTCTCGTCGACGCGCCTTACGGGTGTCAGGCCGGCCGCCGTGTTCACGTTGAGGTTCCGCAAGAGGATGAGGTCCTCGATGGTGCGGAGATCGCGGCGGTTGCCGTCCCGCCTGGCGAAGCCGAGGAGCCCGTCGCCGTCGTCGAACTGCCCCTGGACGACGGTGGCGTTGGCCGCGGTGGTGCTTGCGATGGCGCCCAGGGCGACGATCCCGCCGGCGAGCGTGGTGCCGATTGTCAGACCTGTGATGACGTCACGGAATGTGGGCATGGCGTTCCCTCCTTGAAGGATTGATTGCCCAGCGTTCGATATTTCCGCTAACTTTGGAAATGTGAACGCTGGTCTTTTGGGTGCCTTATCGTGCGACATATTGATTGCCTGTCTTGTGAGGGCATAAACGGGCATCTAAGCCGTTTGATGACTTATTGCTCCGGTATGTATAATTTAGAGGATGTACGCCCAGAATGACCGTATTGTCCGAATCGTCATCTTGGCCATGAGGCCCCCTGCCATTCCGGACTGGGGCGGGAGGAGGCCCGGCAGGCCGATTCGGACAAAGGCAAAGGGCTCCGGCGGATGATCCCGCCGGAGCCCTTTTGCGGCGCGGTACCGGAAGCCGAGCCTGTACCGGAGGCGTCTGTCACTTCACCGTACGCCGCTGATCGGGATTCTCCTGCACTTTCGCCGGCGTAGTGAATCCTGCCGGCGCCTCGCGCTGACCATGCCTTCCGCAGCCTTTCGCGCGGGTCCATCCGCGGTCGAGCCCGGAAGCCCACAAGACATCGGTTGGTTGATCTCAGAAGCCGCGGTTGTTGAAGAAGTTGTTGTTATTGTTGTTCCACCAGTTGTTGTTGTTCATCATGTTGTTGTTGTTCCACCAGTTGTTGTTCCACCAGTTGTTGTTCCGGTTCGTCCGGTCCTGGAAGCCGATGGCGACGCCCTTGGCCGCGATGCCGAAGGCGGAGTTGTCGTCGTATCGGTCGTTCCACATGTTCTGGTTCCAGAAGTTCTGGTTGTTCCACCAGTTGTTGTTGTTGGCGAACATGTTGTTGTTGCAGTTCGTGGTGAAGCCGGCGCCGAATGCGCAGTTGTTGTTGCCGCCGCCGCCGAAGCCACCGTTGCCGCCGCCGAAGCCGCCGCCGAAGTTGTTGCCGCCCCAGCACGTCGTCGGCATGATGAAAGTGCCGCCGCCCATGCCCGGGCCGCCGAAACCGCCGCCACCGCCGGTGCCGCCTCCGCCACCGCCGGTGCCGCCCATACTGCCGCCGAAGCCGCCCGTCATGACGCCGCCGCCGCAGCCGCCGAAGTTGCCGAAGCCGCCGCCCTGGGCCGGGATCACGCCCGCGCTGGCCGCAGTGGCGCCCAGGGCGAGGGCGCTACCCGTGATCGCCGTGCTCATCGCCAGCCCAGCGAGGATCTTCTTGAGTTCGGGCATTGCGTGTCCTCCTTGACAGGATTCGATTGCCCTTGATTCGCACGTCATTTCTCCACCTTGTGAAGAGGAGAAATGTTCCAGTAGCCCTGAACGGGCTGTTTTCTGCACTATCGTGATTGCCTTCCGTTGCGGGTAATAAACAGGCGTCTAAGGTGTTTAGCAAGTTATTGCTCCACTTTAGATAACTTGGAGGATAATTGCGCGGAATGTCTGTAGTGTCCCTTTTGTACTCATGGCCTCGGGGTGGCCGATCGGGCGTGGCGGGAGTCGGCGGGTGCTGAACCCTGAGAACGGCGGTCGTATTTGTGGACCCATGAGCGAGGGCTCCAGCGGAGTGATCCGCTGGAGCCCTTTGCGCTACGCGGTGCGGCAAACGAACGACCGCGTCGATATCGAAGGCGTCTAACAGGACACCATGCGCCGATTTTCGGGATTTTCTTGCGCTCTCGCCGGCGCGATCCAGTCGGCCGGAGCCTCGTTCCGAATCGCAGACGGTCGTACGCTCATCTTTCCGGGGCCGCAGGCCCGAGGTCGATTCCGGCGACGGCCGTCGGCTTCGGATCGGGTGGCCCTATCAGCCGTTGAAACCGGGGAACCGGTGGAAGTTGTTGTTGTTGTTCCACCAGTTGTTGTTGTGGAGCATGTTGTTGTTGTTCCACCACATGTTGTTGTTCCAGTTGTTGTTCCGGTTCGTCCGGTCCTGGAAGCCGATGGCGACGCCCTTGGCCGCGATGCCGAAGGCGGAGTTGTCGTTGAATCGGTCGTTCCACATGTTCTGGTTCCACATGTTCTGGTTGTTCCACCAGTTGTTGTTGTTCCAGAAGTTGTTCTGGTTGTTGTTCCAGAACGGAGTGTTGTTGTTGTTGACGTTGTTGTTGTTCAACGGCGTGAGGATCGCGGTACCACCCACACCGAGGCCGCCGCCGAGGCCGCCGCCCAGGCCGCCGAGGCCGCCGCCCGCCGGAATCGTGGTAGCGCTGGCGGCGGCGGCACCCAGGGCGAGGGCGCCGCCCGTGATCGCGGTGCTCATGGCCAGCCCAGCGAGGATCTTCTTGAGAACGGGCATTGCGTGTCCTCCTTGACAGGATTCGATTGCCCCATAATCTGCATGACATTTCTCGTTATTGCGGAGAAATGTCTCCATGGCCCCCGATCGGACCATCTTCCTGCGCTTTGTTGATTTCCTGGCCAGTCGCGACACAAACGGGGATCTGATGCTTTTGGTCTGCTGTTATCAGTTTATGAACTGTCTTCGACCGTTAATGCCACATATGTGGCGAAATGTCCGATTCAAAGGGTGGGTGGTCCGTAAGCTGTACCGGCGTCATGCGGGCACCGAATGGAGCCGGCGGAGGGCCGTGGGCGATTCTGACGGCGGTCCCGGCGGACGGGATGACAGCGGGTCCCTCTGCCATCCGCGGGCGGCTCCCGGTAGCCCTCCGGTGGCCCTCCGATGGCCACTGTGCCGTCCTGGGACCGGCCGCCGGAGATCGGGGGCGGGGGATCGACGCCATGCCTCCCCGAGGCGCTCAGATCTTCCTCAGGGCCGTCCCCGGGCAGCGGGCAACGCGGTGGCGCGGGCCAGGCCGGGCGGTGAAGTGGAGAGCGTGCGGGGGCGTGGAGAACACGAGGACGCGCGGAGACGGAGAAAACGCGGAGGGCAGCGGGACCACGGAGGGTGGGGGAAACGCGGGGCGACCGGCCGGGGGGATGGGGAACATGAAGGCGGCGAAAACGGCGACGCCACGCGTGTCCGTCCCCGGGACGGACACGCGTGGCGTACGTAATCTATTTGGGCGAAGCTCGCCGTCATCGCGGCGAAGCGTATGGAATGCGGGTTCCCGGCCGCGGCGGTGAGGCTCGGCACGGCGGCGCCGGCCTGGGTGCGGTCCTGCGCCGGGCCTTCCCGTACCGGGCCATCCCGTGCTGTGCCTTCCTACGCCGGGCCTTCCCGTACCGGGCCATCCCGTGCTGTGCCTTCCTACGCCGGGCCTTCCCGTACCGGCATATTCGGCGATGGGAGACCGGCACACGGGGGCGAGCAGGCCCCCGCGTGTCGATTCCCACCGGACCGGGATTCATCGAGAGTGCCCGTGTCACGCCTGACGACCACGGATCCGGCGGACACGGGCACGTTCGGCATCTCGTTCGGCATCTCGTTCGGCTAACAGGACGGCGGACGTATCACGGTCGCGCGTCCCGGTAGACCGGACCAGCGCGCCACGTCAGTCGACGAGAGGCGCCCCTGCGTCCCCGTCCACCCGCTGAATCTGCGGGCGGCGGTTTTGGAGGTTGGTGTTCCGCACGGTCGGGTCGGCCTCGGTCCGCTGGCCCTGCAGCGGCTCGACATCCGAGCGCTGCCGCTGCGCCGGCAGCACGGCCGTGCCCTGGTTGCGGTTCGGGTTGTTCCAGGACTGCATCTGCTCGTACTGGTTGTTGAACGGCAGCGCGTAAGAGTTGGACCACTGCGTGTTCCACGGCATGGCCCCGGAGTGGTTCGCCGACTTCTGGAACGGCGTGAGAACGAGAGTGAAGTCACGCATCAGGAACTGGTCCTGCGTCTCGAGCTGGCGAGTGTGCTGCCACTGCTTGTTCTTGTTCTTGTTGTTGCTCTTGTTCTTGTTCTTGCTCTTGCTCTTGCCCTTCTGGGCCTGGCCCTGCTTGTTGCGGTTCGCGTTGAAGTTCCGGTTCACGTTCACCGGGTAGTAGCGCGCCCGCGGCTTGGGGGGAATGTAACCCCCCATGACGACGCCTGCGTTGGTCGCGACGGTCGCCGAGGCGTTCGCCGCCGTGCTCGTCGCCGCGCTGAGCGCGACGACCGCACCTGTCAGCGCGGTGCTGAGGGCGAGAACGCCACCGACGCTCCTGATCGTGGACATGGGTTTCTTCCTCCTGAAAAAAATGTCTGGCCCGGCGGCCGGCCCTTTCCGACCCGCTCGGATCGGAGAGCGGCCGGAACCGCCGGGAATCCCGCGCCGTGTGCTGCCACGACGGGAAATGGCTGAGTTCGTTGCTCGTCGCCGAGCAGCTGGGCGGCCTGCCCGCCGAGCCTCGGTCGGCATTGGCCGGATGGCCTCGGAGAGCGCCCGTCCTCACCTCGTGAGCACGTTGCCCGGAAGGACACCGCTTCCGGTGAGCACGGGCGCTCGGCCGGTCAGCACCGGCCGGAGACCGAGATCGGCGCGGCCGTCAGGGCGCTATGTCAGCCGGCGGCGACCGGAGCCGCGGCCACGTCGTTGTTCGGCCCATCCACGTCGCCGGCCACCCGCTGCCTCAAGCGCTGGGGAGCCACGTTGTCCGTCCGCACGCGCGGGTCGGCCTCGGTCCGCTGGCCCTGGAGCGGCGCCACGTCGGAGTTCTGCCGCTGCGACGGGAGAACCGCGGAGGTCTGCCTGTCGCGTGGGAAGTTCTGCTGGTTGGTGGTGCCCAGCTGGTGGTTCCACGGCAGTGCCTGCGACTGGCCGTACTGCCAGTTGTACGGCAGAGCACGCGAGTCGCTCTCGGTCTTCTGGAACGGCGTCAGGACGAGAGTGAAGTCACGCAGCAGGAACTGGTGCTGGTTCTGCATCTGGCGCTCGTGCTGCCACTGCTTCGTCTTGTTCTTGTTCTTGCTCTTGTTCTTGTTGTTGTTCTTCGCCTTGGCGCGCTGTCCCTGCTTGTTGCGGTTGCGGTTCCAGTTGTTGTTCCAGTTGCCGTACGGGGCCGGGCCGGGACCGCCGACCCAGCCGCCCATAACGGTGGCCGCGTCAGCGGACGCGGTGGTCACGGCGGCACCCAGGGCGACGGCACCGCTGGTCAGCGCGGCGCTGATCGCGAGGATCCCGACGAGGTTGCTCAGCTTGGGCATTTCATTTCCCCCTTGAAGGATTATTGCCCCGACACTCTGGCATTTCCCAGATGGACTGGAAAATGCTCCTTCTGACGATCCTTGTGGATCATCCCTGCATTGTCTTGATTTCCGCGCCGCGCAAGGGACAAACGGCCATCGGCCGCTTTTGCCTTCCGCTTATCGCTTTATTGACGACGTTGGGCCGCTACCGCTCATTTCGCTCGCAAATGTCATTTATGTCGGATTTGAAATGTCCCAATATGGGCGTTATAACTCTTCTGCCGGGCCGAGGGGACGGTGGCTCCGGCGTCCCGCCGGGCACCCCATAGGGTCGGAGTCGAACAGCGGACCGAAGGAGGATGCGTGGGCGTCGAGCCGATTCCGCACTGGCCCGGCGAGCTGATCGACACCGGTGATCTGCGGATCAACGTGAGGGTGACGCCGGAGGGGCCACCGGAGACGGCGGTCTTCGTGCACGGCCTGGCCGGTTCGGCCACCAACTGGACCGACCTCATGGGGGAACTGTCCGGCGAGGTCAGAGGGGTGGCGGTCGACCTGCCGGGGGCCGGCTACTCGCCCGCGCCGCCCGACGGCGACTACTCGGTCGACGGCCACGCCCGCGCGATCGTACGGCTCGTGGAGCATCTCGGCGGTCCGGTCCACCTGTTCGGCAACTCGATGGGCGGAGCGGTCTCCGTACGCGTCGCCGCGACCCGGCCGGACCTGGTCGGCTCTCTGACGCTGATCTCGCCGGCGCTGCCCGATCTGCTGCCGCGGTACGGCCCGGCCCGCATCGCGATGTCGGCCGCGCCCAGGATCGGGGAACTGGCGGTCCGCTGGCTCGGCGCGCTCCCGCCCGAGCGGCGCGTCCTGGCCTCGCTGGGCATGTGCTACGCCGATCTGTCGATGGTGCACCCGGAGCGGTTCCGCGAGGCGGTGGAGGAACTGCGACGGCGCGACGGCCTGCCCTATTCGGGTGCGGCGGTCGTCGGATGCGCCCGGGCGATCGTCAGGGAGTACTTCCGCTTCGGGCCGGACAACCTGTGGACGCAGGCCGCCCGGATCGCCACGCCCACCCTGCTCGTCTACGGCCTGCGTGACCGGCTCGTGCACGCCCGCATGGCGCACCGGGCGGCCAGGACCTTCCCCGACGCCAGGCTCGTCCTGCTGCCGCGTGCCGGTCACGTGGCGCAGATGGAGTTCCCCGGGGTCGTGGCGAGGGAGGCGCGCCGTCTTCTGGACCAGACCCGTGGCTCCATCCGCCGAACAGCGTGATTGGGGAATGCGGGGGTGCCCCGGTTAAGTTGTGAGAAGAGCTTGTGAGGGCCAAATGGATCCGAGCGCGACCCTCGGCACGAAAACGGGAGTGGAACTGTGTCGTTGCCACCGCTGGTAGAGCCGGCAGCCGAGCTGACCGTCGACGAGGTGCGCCGCTACTCGCGCCACCTGATCATCCCTGATGTGGGCATGGCAGGGCAGAAGCGGCTCAAGAACGCCAAGGTGCTGTGCGTGGGCGCGGGTGGCCTCGGCTCTCCCGCGCTGCTGTACCTCGCGGCGGCCGGGGTCGGGACCCTCGGCGTCGTCGACTTCGACGTCGTGGACGAGTCCAACCTGCAGCGGCAGGTCATCCACGGTCAGTCGGACATCGGCCGGCTCAAGGCCGAGTCGGCCGCCGCCACCGTCCGCGAGATCAACCCACTGGTCAACGTCGTGATCCACAACGTGGCGCTCACGACCGACAACGTGATGGACATCTTCTCCGGCTACGACCTGATCCTGGACGGGACCGACAACTTCGCCACCCGTTACATGGTCAACGACGCGGCGGTGCTGCTGGGCAAGCCGTACGTCTGGGGGTCGATCTACCGCTTCGACGGTCAGGCCAGCGTGTTCTGGGCCGAGCACGGCCCCTGCTACCGGTGCCTCTACCCCGAGCCGCCGCCGCCCGGCATGGTGCCGAGCTGCGCCGAGGGCGGCGTGCTCGGTGTGCTGTGCGCCTCCATCGGGTCCGTCCAGGTCAACGAGGCCATCAAGGTCATCACCGGCGTCGGCGACCCGCTGGTCGGCCGTCTCCTGATCTACGACGCGCTGGAGATGAAGTACCGGGACGTCAAGGTCCGCAAGGACCCCGAGTGCCCGCTGTGCGGCAAGAACCCCTCCATCACGGAGCTCATCGACTACGAGGCGTTCTGCGGCACGCTCTCGGAGGAGGCGCAGCAGGCCGCCGCCGAGTCGACGATCACCGCGGCCGAGCTCAAGGCGATGCTCGATCGGGGCGACGACATCCACCTGATCGACGTTCGCGAGCCGAACGAGTACGAGATCGTCAACATCCCGGGCGCCGTGCTGATCCCCAAGGGCGAGTTCCTGAACGGCTCCGCGCTGGAAGGCCTGCCCCAGAACAAGAAGATCGTCCTGCACTGCAAGTCGGGCGCCCGCTCGGCCGAGGTCCTCGCGGTGCTCAAGAACGCCGGCTTCTCCGACGCCGTCCACGTCGGCGGCGGCGTGCTGAGCTGGATCAAGACCGTCGACCCCAGCCTCCCCACCTACTGACCCTCACACCGTCCGACCGATGGGTACGGCCTTCGCCGCGGCGAAGGCCGTACCTGTTCGTGTGATCACGGGGTGTCCGGGGCGCCCGGCGTGCCGGCGGGCGGGAGGACCGTCAGGCCGGCGGGGGAGACGATCTTCTGAAGGTCGCTCACGTAAGTCCTGAACGCCGACCGGCCCGCGTCCGTGAGGCGATACCAGGTTCTCGGCCGCTTGCCGACGTGGCCCTTGCGCACGCGCACATATCCGGCGGCCTCGAGTGCGCTGCCGTGCTTGGACAGCACCGAGTCGCTGACGCCGAGCGCGTCCCGTACGAAACCGAACTCGGCCTCCTCCGCGGCGGCCAGCAGCGAGACGATCCGCAGCCGGACCGGCGCGTGAATCACCGGATCGAGATCCATCAAAGACTCGCTTCGAGCTTCCGGGCCATCCGTCGGGCTATCCACCGGGAGATCAGCGGACTGCCCAGAGCGTAGTAGGCGGTGAGCGAGAGGCCTGCGTAGGTGCGGCCGAACGGCACATCCATGCCGCCGAGGAGGAAGACCACCCCCAGGTTGAGGCCGACGCCCACGAGGAGCCAGGGGAGATACACGGGGAGTACGGCGGACGTCGCCATGTGGCCGCTGACGGTCATCCGCCGGGTCTTGGCGAACACGGCGACCAGTGCGCCCATTCCCGCGGCGAGCACTATGCCGAGGCCGACGGCGACCGGTTTCGGGATGCCCGGCTCTGTAATGAACTGGACTCCGGTGACGAACAGCCCGATCCCCGCCATGAACCACACGGGTAACCACGGCTGGAAGCGCATCGCCTTCGCCTGGGTCTCGCGGATCGTCGCGAGGTTCCGTGCCGCCTCTTCCAGGTTCACGCCGAGCCCCTCTCCCTATCGCTTTCCATCATGGAAAGTACTTTCTATTTTCCACAGCGTCAAGTACTTTCCGTGATGGTTTGCGGGGATCCAGAACCTTGGGGAGGTTAAGGTCACTGTCGGGGGAATCGTGCCGGGCGGGCGAACGGAGGCGTGGTGGGCGAACGGCGGACCTGGCCTGCCCTGACCATCGCCTCCGCGCTGACGCTCATCTGCGCGATCGTCGCGGCCGTCGCGGCGAACGCCGCCCTGGCCGAGCTCACCCGCGGCCCCAGCCCAGAAGAGGTACGGCAGGCGACGGCGGCCGAGGTCGCGCGGCGCTGGGAGCGCTGGCCGGTGGGCCGGATCTTCCCGGCGACCCTGACGTACAACAGCGAGCAGGGCGGCGTGGAGCGGGCGCGGCGGGTCGGCGTCTCCTCCCGGTACGACTGCCGGACGGCGACCGACGCGCGGCTGCACAAGGCCCTGCGCGCCGCCGGCTGCCGGGCGGTCCTGCGCGCCACCTATCTGGACGCCCTGCAGGGCGTCGTGGTCACCGTGGGCGTCGCCGCGTTTCCCGACGCTCGGTCGGCGGCGGCCGCCGAGCACGCCTTTCCCCGCAGCGGCGGTCCCGTCCCCGGACTGCGTGCCCTCGCCTTCCCCGGGACCGTGAGCGACCGGTTCAGCCAGGCGGGCCGGCAGGCGGCCACGGTACGGCAGGCCGGGCCGTACCTCATGATGACCACGGCAGGTCAGGTGGACGGGCGTCCGGCGCGAGCGGTGGGCAGGCAGCGGCCGGGCGTGTTCTCCTTCACCGACGATCTGGCCGGCCAGATCGCGTCGGCGCTCACCGCACCGGTCGCCCCCGACTGCGCCGCCGAGGAGTGGCGGTGCTGAGATGCTGAAAGGGCAGGCCGCCGGGATCGCACGCGTGGTCGCCACGCTCCTGGCCGTCGCGGCGGCCGTACTCGCACCGGCCCTGCTGGCGCCGGGCACCACCCCCGCCCGCGCCGACGACGTACGGCTGAGCCAGCGCGACGTGCTGCGGACGCTGGACGTGGCCGGCGCCTGGACGCTCACGAGGGGCCGGGGCGTGATCGTGGCCGTGCTCGACTCCGGCGTCGACCCCAGCCACCGGGACCTCGCCGGCTCGGTGGTCACCGGCAGGGACTTCACCGTGGGCGCGAACCCCCGCGGCGTCGCGCCGCTGCGCCTGCACGGCACCTACATGGCGTCGCTGATCGCGGGCCACGGACATGGGCCCGGCGGTGGCGACGGCATCATCGGTGTGGCGCCGGAGGCGAAGGTGCTGTCGGTCCGGGTGATCCTGGAGGACGAGGAGCCCGGATTCCGCAAGTTCAACTCCGACCCCCGCTTCGAGGGCGTGGTGGCCAAGGGCATCAGGTACGCCGTCGACCACGGCGCCGACGTCATCAACCTGTCGCTCTCCAAGGATCTGCCCACCCGGGCGGAGCGCGCGGCCATCCGCTACGCCATCTCCAAGGGCGTGGTCCTCGTGGCCGCCGCGGGCAACGACGGCGCGGGCAAACGCACCGCGCCGTACTCCTATCCGGCGTCGATCCCCGGGGTGATCTCGGTGGCCGCCGTCACCCCGGCGCTGCACCGCGCGTCGTTCTCCAACCGGAACTCCTCGGTCATGGTGGCCGCGCCCGGGGTGGACATCCTCGGCGCCGGTCCGGGAGACGAATACTGGGTGGGGCGCGGCACCTCCCAGGCCACCGCCCTCGTGTCCGGCGTCGCGGCGCTCATCAAGGCGCGCCACCCCCGGATGGCGCCCGCGCTGGTCGCCCAGGCGCTGACCTCGTCCCCGGCCAGGAAGGGCGCCTACAACACCGGCACCGGCTTCGGCGTCGTCAACGCCCACCGCGCGCTGAACTTCGCCGAGACCCTCTCCCGGCACCGGGTCACCGCCGCGGGACGCGGGGTGCGGGATCCGAACCGCCCGGTCAGCACCGCCACCGGGCGGGCCGACCCCATCGTCGTCGTGCGACGTGACCGGGACGCCATCATGCTCTACAGCGGCATCGCCCTGGCGGGCCTCGGTGGTGTGGGCGTGGGCCTGGCCGCGATCATCGTGCTCGTACGGCGAGCCGGCAGGGCGGGCCGCGACCCGCGGTACGCCGCCGTGCCGTACGGAGAAGACCCGCCGGAATCGGCGGATCCGAGGGAAATGACGGACCTGTTCGGCCGGCGAGATCGGCCGATCCCACCGGGTGAGCCACCGGAAACGGCGAGATCGGCGACGTCACCTCCTTGGCTCCCGGGCCGGCCGACGTAGCATCGGAGTATGCCGCCTGAGCACGACCGGCGCGCGCGGCCCGGTGGTCGGCGAGCGCCCAGACCATCCGCCGGTCGGGCGCGTGCGCGCCCATGGCCGGGGACCAGGCGGCGGGCCGCGGCGGAGCGGGAGGCCAGGGAACGGGCGAGGCTGGCACAGGGTGTCCGGTTCCGTTCGGTCTACCTCGCGATCATGGGGGTCGTCCTGGCCGTCGCCGCGCTGAACGTGCTGCTCGGCTCGATCGGAGTGATCAACGAGAGGCGCTCGCGCCCGCTCACCGAGGCGGAACGGGCGAGGTACGTCGCCCAGGACGTGGCGCGCCGCTGGCATGCCTGGCCGGTCGGCATGGTCTTCCCCGAGGAACTGCAGTACACGGCGCTCGGCCGGGCGCGGCAGTACGCCCACCGGGTGGGCGTGGCGCCCGAGGCGGCCTGCACCGCGGCGCTCGACCCGCAGGTCTCGTCGGTCCTCGGGCGGTACGGCTGCCGCACCGTGCTGCGCGCCACCTACATCGACCAGACGGCCGCCTTCGCCGTGACCGTGGGCGTCGCCGTACTACGCGACGAGGAGGCCGGGAGGCGGGCGGCCACCGAACTCCCGGTGGACGACCGGGTCGGCGTGCGGCCGGTGGCGTTCCCCGGCACGATCACCGACACCTTCGGCCCGGCCCAGCGGCAGTGGACCGGCTGGACCGGGGCCGGGCCGTACATCGTCTTCTCGACCGCGGGGTACGCCGATGGCAGGACCAGGCAATCCGTCCCGCCGGAGGAAGCGCTGAACAGTGAGATGCCGCCGACGGCCCAGTCGATCGCCGGGCGCATCGCGCGCGCCCTCGTCGAGCCTCCCGACGTGCCGCGCTGCACCCGGGGGGACGCGTGCTGAGGCGGTCGGGGACGGGGCCGTTCCCCGGGCGGGCCCCGGGGCGGGGAAGAGGCGGGGCGGTCCGGGCGCCGAGCGGGGGTGCCGCACAGAGAAGGGGCGCCGTGCCGCGGTGGGTCGCGGTGTGGGGGGTGCTGGCGGCCTCAGCGTCCGCCGTAGGACCGCTCGCCGCCGGACCCGCCGCCGCCGACCCGGCACCCGTCGATTCCGTCAGCGTCGATTCCGTCAGCGTCGATTCCGTACGTGTGGATTCCGTTCGCGTCGACTCTGCCCGCGTGGAATCCGCCCGCGTGACCCCGTTCCGTACGGCCCCGGGCGGCGACGCGCGGCGCTGGGCCGTGGACGCGGTCAACGCCCCCGCCGCCTGGCGGGTCACCAGGGGCTCGGGCGTGACCGTGGCGGTGCTGGGCGCCGACCGTCCGGATGAGAACGTCCCGGAACTGCGGGGCAGGGTCACGCAGGGGCCGGACATGACGGGCCTCGACCGGGCGGACGGGGCGTTCGGCGACGGGCCGACCGGCCGCGCGGGCACCGCCATCGCCTCCCTGATCGCCGGCGGCGGACGCGGCGGCGAGATCTCCGGTGTCGCTCCGGAGGCGAGTGTCCTGGTCATCCCGGTCGTCGAACGGGGGACCGGGCAGCCGTCCGGTGGAGCGTTCGTGGAGCCGGACCCGGGGCCGGGACTGCTCGGCGACACGCCGTTCGCCCGCGGGATCCGGTACGCCGCCAACCAGGGGGCCTCGGTCATCTGCCTCCCGGCCTCGCATTACGGCGTGTCGCGGGCCGAACGCGAAGCCGTCTCCTACGCGCTGTCCCGAGGGGTCGTGCTGGTCGCATCCGTGGGAGACGGCGGCCAATCGGAATACGCCCGGCAGAACGGCACGTCGTACTGGCGCTTTCCGGCGGGCTATCCGGGGGTCGTGGGGGTGGCCGCCGTCGATCGGCAGGGGCGCAAGACCCCGGACAGCAGCGACAACCTGTCGGTGCTGGTCGCCGCGCCCGGGGCCGACGTTCCGGTGGCGGTGCCCGGGGGCGGGCACGGCACCGCGTCGGGGACCGGTGTGGCCGGCGCGATCGTCGCGGGAGCCGCCGCATTGATAAAAGCCAAATATCCCGATATGGCGCCGGAACTGGTGGCCCGGGCCCTGACCTCGACTTCTCGTCCCCATCCGAGTCCCGGTTACGACGACAAAGTGGGATTCGGTGTCGTGGACGCGGCCGCCGCCCTGGCGAAGGCGGGGGAGCTGAGCGGCTATGCCCGTACGGTGCCCGTGCAGGACGGCGCGCATTTCGGCGGCGGCCCGCTTTCCGGGGCGCCCGCACGACCGGGACCCGACCCCGTTAGGCTCTGGGTCTATGGCATCGCCGCGGCCCTCGGGGCCGTCGGTTTCGGTATCGCGGTAAGTGCGCTCGCCCGACGTTGACACGTTCTGAGCGATCACATGTTGGCTGCCATTTGGCCGCGTTTCGGATGCGGTCATCGGCGTGTCCGCGTTTTGTGTTACAGCTCCGGGTCAAGTTTCGCTAATGTCGCGCCTCATGGGTTACGAGCTGCGCGTAGAGCGTGAAGCACCGCTTGCCTACGCCGAACTCGCGAGCGTGCTTTCGGCGGAGGCCGGATTCGAGCTGCGGGGGTCGCAGGAGGCCGGCGAGGTCGTCGCGTTTCATGGCGACTCGGCGCACCATGTCGCGGCATGGTCCGGGCGCCTGTACGGCACGCCCGGATCGGACTGGCAGGTGGCCCAACTCGCCCGGCTCACCGACCTGGTCGGCGCGAGGCTGGTAGGGGAGGACGGCGAGTCGTACGGCATCAGGGACGGCATCGTCGAGCAGGTGAACGGATCATCCGCATACGAGTTCGGTAAGCTTGAGGAGATAATCTCCGCCGGGCCGGCCGAGTGGAGCACTTGAGCACCGGGCGCGGCGAACCGTCGCCGTACGCCGAGCGGGTGCTCGACGTGGTCGAGCGGATCCCGCCGGGCAAGGTCATGTCGTACGGCGACATCGCCGAGTACCTCGGTGAGGGTGGTCCCAGGCAGGTCGGCCGCGTGATGTCCGAGTGGGGCGGCGGGGTGCCGTGGTGGCGGGTCGTCCACGCGGACGGCACTCCGGCGCAGGGTTTGGAGGACCGGTGCCTGGCCAGGTGGCGGGAGGAAGGCACTCCCGCGCGCGGGACGCGGGTGGACATGCGTTCGGCCCGATGGGACGGACGGGCCTCCTGACCGGATTACCATTTCTAGAACGCCGGTCTCCGAAGGGTGGTGCCCCCCTATGACACCCGCACGCATGAGCGACGCGGTCGCCGATCGATTGCGGGCTGTCCAGGACCTGTACGACCGAGGAGAGCCCATCGAGGCCCTGGTCGCGCTGGTCCGGGAGGAAGGGCTGACCCGGGCGGAACGGGCCCAGGTCGATCGAGAGGCGATCACCGGGCCGCTGGGGCTCCGGCTCGACGCCGCCGCCAAGCGTGGCGCCGGGCGGCGCCGTCAGGCGATCGACGCCCTGCGGCCGTACCTCGCCGAGGTCGACCCGAAGGTGAAGCGGGATCTCCCGGTCGGCCGGCGGGTGGCCTGTCACCTCGTCGAGACGCGGGATCCCGGAGAGCTCGCGGAAAGCGACGCGCTGGCCAAGCTGGCCGCCGCCGCGGCCGAGCCGTCCCGGCGGGTGCGCAAGGGCCTGCGATGGTACGCGGACCTCCCGGTGGAGGTCGATCAGCAGTCGCTGCTGCGGCTGCGCGCGGCCGACCTCGTGCCGGTCACCCAGATCGACGACATCAGGTGGGAGGGCGGCCGGCTGCGGATCAGCGGCTACGCCTACCTCGCCGGTCTGTCGGTCCGCAGCCGCCGGTTCAACCGCGCCACCGTGGTGCTGCGCGGTCCCGGGTGGCTGCCGCCCGTGACGCTGAAGACGCGGCGCACCCACCGCCCGGAGGCCACCTACGCCGCCAAGGAACCGGGCTGCAACTATGACTGGTCCGGCTTCACCGCCGAGCTGAGCCCGTTCTCGCTGCGCTGGCGTGCCGGGCTGCGCGCCATGGTACGCGGCACGAAACGGCTGCTGCGCCGCCGTCACGTGGTCCAGGACACCACCACCTGGCGGGCCGAGATCGTGATCTGGAGCCGTGCCGCGCGGTCGGCCGGTCTCCTGCGCGGTCCCGCCATCGGCCGCACCGAGCGTCCGGCCGGGCTGCGGGTGCGCCCGCGCTGGTGGGTCCGCCCGGTGTGGACCTCGGACAAGGCACTGCAGGTGGTCCTCCAGCCGACACGGGCCGAGCTCACCGAGGTCCGCCTGGGCGGCGAGATGGTGCACCTCACCGGATTCCTGCCGGGCCGTCCCATCGCCAAGGGCAAGGCCAGGGTGGGCGGGCACCGGATTTCCGCGGACTTCACCCCCGTGGCGGACGGCACCCGGTTCTCGCTGGCCCTCGCTGTACAGACCGTGCTGAACGCGGAGGCGCGGCGGCTGTGGGTCGAGCCCAAGGGCGACCCGGCGGCCACCGTGATGCTGGAGGGCGCCGAGGAGACCCGGCTGCTCGTCGGAGACCGGGAGATCACCGTCCAGAGCGACCGGCGCGACCGCGTCGTCATCTCCGGCCACAAGATCCGCCCAGTGATCACCTCGGCCGAGTGGCGCGAGGAGACGCTCACCCTCACCGGTCACTACCCCGACCCGGACCCCGGACCCCGCGACCTGGTGCTCCGGCATCGCGGCGGACTGACGATCCGTGTGCCGCTGCTGCGCGAGGGCGACGCGTTCTCGGTGCAGTTCTCACCCGGGGCCATGCCCCGCTTCGGGACGACCGTGCCGCTCGCCGAGGGCAACTGGAGCATCTCCGTCGCGCCTCCCGCCCAGTACGGCAAGGCCATGGTGCCGGCCCGCTTCGATCACGCCGGGCTCGCGGCGCTGGACGAGGAGCCGCGCACGATCGGGGGTCGTGTCTACCGGTTCGTGGCGACCCGCTACGACGTGCCCCTGCTGGTCGCGGCCGAGGAACGGCCCGGCGACGAGCGCAGCGCCGCGGGGGTGTGGGCGCTCAGCCGCACCTTCTATCCGGCCGAGCGGGCCCGTCCGCTGCGGGACGCGACCGTCTACGTCTCCTTCGACGGCCGGTCCTACTCCGACAACCCGCGTGCCATCTACGAGGAGCGCGTGCGGCGCGGGGACGGGGGCGAGCACATCTGGGTCGTCCGGGACGGCGCTTTCGTCCCGCCCGGCTCGCGTGAACTCGGCCTGGGCGACGGCATCGTGCCCACGGTGGTCCGTGAGGGCAGCCGCGAGCACTACGAGGCGCTGGCCCGTGCCCGCTACGTGGTGTCCAACGGCTTCCTGCCGCAGTGGTTCCGTACCCGTGAGGACCAGGTGTGCGTGCAGACCTGGCACGGCACCCCGCTGAAGCACATCGGTCGCGACCAGGCGCACATGAAGCGCGAGCCGAGGCCGCCGGTGTGGCACCGCCAGGCCATCGAGGTACGCGGCTGGGACCTGCTGCTCTCACAGAGCGAGTGGGCCTCGTCGGTGCTGCGTAAGGCCTTCGGCTACGAGGGCGAGATCCTGGAGGCGGGCTACCCGCGCAACGACGTGCTGGTCTCGGCGGACCGGGACGCCATGGCCGCCGAGATCAGGCGGCGGGTCGGTGTGCCGGAGGGCAAGCGTGTGGTCCTCTACGCGCCGACGTTCCGCGACCACGACCGCAGGAACGCGGCGGTCAAGCTGGATCTGGCCGACGCGAAGCGGACCCTCGGGGACGATCACGTCGTGCTCGTACGCGGGCACATGATGCAGGCGTTCCCGCACGTGCACAGCCATGACGGCTTCGCCATTGACGTCACGACATATCCGGATATCGCGGATCTGTTGGTGATCGCGGACGTGCTCGTCACCGATTACTCGTCGGTCATGTTCGACTTCGTGGCCACCGGGCGGCCGGTCGTGCTGTTCACCCCCGATCTGGCCAAGTATCGGTCGACCCGCGGGCTCTACCTCGACCTGGAGTCGCAGCGGCCTGGCCCGCGTCTGGAGACCTCGGACGAGGTGGTGGAGGTGCTGCGCAACATCGACACCGCCACGGCCAAGCTGGCCGACCGCTACGCCTCCTTCGTCCGCACCTACGCCCCCCACGACAACGGCAAGGCGACCGCCCGCGTGGTCGACCACATCTTCACGTCCTGATCGTCTGCTTCAGAGCTCTGGCCGGCTCTCCACCACGGCCAATCGCCGGCGCAGGTGGGCGCGTTCGGGCTCGGTGCCGGCGAGCTCCAGGGCTCGCCGGTAGGCGGCGGCCGCCTCGGTCGCCCTGCCCAAATCGGCCAGCAGGTCCGCGCGTGCCGCGTGAAGAGGGTGATATCCGCGCAGCCGAGGATCGTCGGCGAGTTCGTCGAGGAGCGCCAGCCCGGCCTGCGGGCCGTCGCGCATGGCGATCGCGGCCGCGCGGTTCAGCGCCACGATCGGCGACGGCGTCAGCGTGAGCAGGACGTCGTAGAGCGCCACGATCTGCGGCCAGTCGGTGGTGGCGAGGTCGGCGGCCTCGTCGTGCAGGGCGGCGATCGCGGCCTGCACGCCGTATGGACCGGCCGGCCCGCCCGCGAGCGCCTCGTGCACGAGGGTGAGGCCCTCCTCGATCATCGCCTGGTCCCAGCGGCCCCGGTCCTGGTCGGCGAGGAGCACCATCCGGCCGTCGGGCCCGGTACGCGCGTCGCGGCGGGCGTGGATCAGCAGCATCAGCGCGAGCAGCCCGGCGACCTCTCGCTCGGCCGGCAGCAGCCCGCGCAGGATGCGCGCCAGGCGGATGGCCTCTTCGGCGAGATCGAGACGCTGCAGGTCCGGTCCGGAACTGGCGGCGTAACCCTCCGTGAAGATCGAGTAGATGACCTGGAGCACTCCCGCCAGCCGCTCCGGCAGCTCGGCCGCATCGGGCACGCGGAACGGAATGCGCGCCTCCCGGATCTTCTTCTTTCCTCGTACGATCCGCTTGGCCATCGTGGCGACCGGGACGAGAAAGGCCCGTGCCACCTCGGGTGTGGTCAGCCCGGCCAGACACCGCAGGCTCAGCGCGATGCGGTCCTCGGCGGGCAGGGCGGGGTGGCTGCAGGTGAAGAACAGCAGGAGCCGTTCGTCGGGCAGGTCGCCCGCCGAGCGCGAGTCCGCCGGCGGAGCGGGTGCGGCCCGCTCCGCCTCCACCTGCAGGATGGCCAGCCGGGCCGCGTAGGTCTGGTCGCGCCGCAGGCGATCGACGGCCTTGCGCCGTGCCGTGGTCATCAGCCACGCCCCCGGCTTCGGGGGGACGCCGTCGACCGGCCAGTGCACCAGCGCGGCCTCGATCGCCTCGGCGGTGACCTCCTCGGCCAGATCGAGGTCGCCGAAGCGGCGCACCAGTGCGGCCAGCAGTCGGCCGCGCTCTTCGCGGAACACCGCCTCCACCGCCGTCGCGGCGCGACCTTCCACGACGTCAGTCCTCGAACGCGGCGATCGGCCGCACCACGACCGAACCGCCGCCGCGCGAGCCGGGACAGCGGGCCGCCCAGTCCAGCGCCGAGTCGAGGTCGGGTACGTCGATCACGTAGTAGCCGCCGAGCACCTCGCGGGTCTCGGCGAACGGACCGTCGGTCGTGATGGTCCGCTGACCGTCCCGGTCGACGCGCACTGTCGTGGCGGTGACCAGATCAGCCAGGGAATGCCCCGTCACGAAGATCCCCGCCTCCTTCACCGTCTTGTCGTAGGCCTGCCAGTCCTCGAAGTCGCATCCCGGGGCATCCTCGGCCGGTTCGGCGGGAGCGTTGATCAAGAGCATGTACTTCACGTCGAGCTTCCTTCTTCGTCGTCCTCGTACGGATGGGATGCCGTACGTCATCACTACGCTCCAGACCCGACGATATGGACACCAGCTAGAAGATTCTTTCTAGAACGCTTCCGCTGCGCCGCGAGCAGATGGTCGCGCTCGAAGCCCGCCCGCCGTCACGAGAGTCGTACGGCAGGCAGGCCGGCAATCTGGTGTCACATTGTGTGATTGTGCTATAACGTTTCGTGTCATGCCGTCCCCCCAACATGACACGCTCAACCTGATGTTCCGCAACCGGCCGGAGCTCGCCGTGGAGATGTTGCGCGATCAACTCGGCGTCGAGGTGCCGGACGGGCTTCCGGTCCAGCTGGTCGGCAACGAGCTCAACGACCGCCCGTCCAAAGACCTGTATCCCGACACCGTGATCACGGTCGGCCCTCGGCACGACCCCAAGCACGCCATCATCGTCGAGATCCAGCAGAAGAAAGACGAGACGAAGCGCAAGCAATTGCCGCGATATGCCGTAGCGCTGTGGCTGCAGCTGTCCTGTCCGATCACCGTGCTGGTCATCTGCCCGGACGCGCGGGTCGCCGCGTGGGCGGCCGAGCCGATCCCTTTCGAGGTGCCGGGCTGCGCGCTGAAGTGCGAGGTGATCGGCCCCGAGCAGATCCCTCCGGTCACCGACCCGGCGGAGGCGGCGGCGCATCCGGAGCTGGCCGCTCTGTCGGTGATGGCCCACGGGGAGGACGCTCCGGTGGTGGAGGCGTTCATGTCCGCGCTGCAACGTCTCCCCGACGAACACGCTCCGCAATATTATGAATACGCATACCGCTTGGCCTCGATGGCTGCCCGACACGTCATGGAGAAGCTCATGGAATCAGCTACCTGGCCGGTCTACAGCCCCTTCGCCCGCAAGCACTACGGCAAAGGCGTCCAAGTCGGCCGGACAGAAGGCCGAGCCGAGGGTGTGCTGACCGTCCTGCAGGTGCGGGGAATTCCCGTCTCCGATGCCGACCGCGACCGGATCACCAGCTGCACTGATCTGAATCGGCTCGACGACTGGATGCGGCGTGCCGTCACCGCCACCTCCACCGCCGACCTGTTCGATGACACACCCGAACGATCCGCCGGATAAGGGTCGTTCCCGTAGGGGAGTCGCGGACCCACCGCCCGCCGGCTGCTCGGCTCATCATGGAGAAGCTCATGGAATCGGCTACCTGGCCGGTCTACAGCCCCTTCGCCCGCAAGCACTACGGCAAAGGCGTCCAAGTCGGCCGGACAGAAGGCCGAGCCGAGGGCCGAGCCGAGGGCCGAGCCGAAGACGTACTGACCGTCCTGCAGGTGCGGGGAATTCCCGTCTCCGACGCCGACCGCGACCGGATCACCAGCTGCACTGATCTGAATCGGCTCGACGACTGGATGCGGCGTGCCGTCACCGCCACCTCCACCGCCTACCTGTTCAACGACGAGCCCGAAAGATCCGCCGGATAGCCGGATAGGAATTCATGCAGGCGAGGGAACCCGCCAGGCTCGCCTCAACACCCCTGATCTTTCACGCTGGCTTCGGGGTGCTCCCGGACCCGCGCTCAGTCGGCGTCGGCTGGCGTCCTCAGGGCGATGTCCATGCTGGGGCCGTCCCAGCCGGTCGGGGTCTTCCAGATGGTGGAGATATTGAGGACCTCTGCCAGGAAGTCAACAGCCGACGTCACGTCGGCGTATTGGAAGCGTGGTGCGCGGCGAGACGACACGCGGTGGAGCAGAACCGAGCCCGACGGCCGGTGGCAACCGAGGCGGGTGAGTCGGGCTCTGAGTTCAGTCGGCGGTGTGGGCCGGGCGGGGCGACCATACCTGTGCCGCCAGGACGGCGCTCGCGCCGAAGAGCGCTACGCCGAGAGGGACGTGGACGGCGAGGTTGCCGCTTCCACCGACCACGAACTGGACACTGATCAGCACCATCAGGAGCGCACTGATGGCCAGGTACCGCGCCGATCCGTGGTCCGCCCGCCATACCAGGAGCGCGGCGATGATCTGCAGGACCATCGCGACCGTGACGATGGGGCCTGTGGCATGGTGCAACTGGCGGCTGCCCTCGTTGGACAGGAGCTGTCCAGCGGTGATCCCCTGCACCAGCAGCGTGGCGGCCAGGAACACCGTGCTCGCCTTCATCAGGCCGAAGAACCGGGGACGCACGGGCCGCTTCGCATGAGCAGAGGAGGGGAGCTTGGTCGGCGTTGACATGGGATCACTCTCCTTGGTGGTCGGGGTGCCGGATGGGTGAGGTGTCGGCTGTCTGCTCACCAGGTCACCCGCAGCGTGTGCACGCCGTACACGAGACTGAAGACGCGGAAGTCCACCTGCTCGTCCGGATCGGCCAGGGCGAGGCCGGGGAAGCGCTGCAGCAGTGCCGGGAAGGCGATGCGCATCTCCATCCGCGCCAGCGGCGCCCCGAGGCAGTGGTGCACACCATGGCCGAAGGCGACGTGGCCGGCGGCTTGCCGGGTGATGTCGAGTGTCTCGGGATCGTCGACGAAGGCAGGGTCGCGGTTGGCGGCGGGGAACGAGCAGATCACGAGCGATCCCGCGGGGATGGCATGCCCGGCGATTTCCACATCCGTCGTGGTCGTGCGCGGCGGCAGCGACTGCACGACGGACAGCCAGCGCAACAGCTCCTCGACGGCCGGCTCGACCTGCGCCGGATCCTCACGGATCATCGCCAGCTGGTCCGGGTGCCGGAGCAGGGCCAGGGTGCCCAGGCCGAGCATGTTCGAGGTCGTCTCATGCCCGGCCAGCAGCAGAAGTCCGGCGATGCCGATCAGCTCATCGGTACTGAGATCGTGGCCGTGCTCGCGCACCAGCATGCCCAGCATGTCCTCGCCCGGATCCGCCTGGGCGCGGGCCACCAGGCCGGTCATGTAGGCGCGGTCCTCCCGCTGCGCCGCGACGCGCCGCTCCATCGGCAAGGAGGTGTCCAGCAGGCGCACGGCACGCTCGTGGAACTCGGCGCGGTCGGCATGCGGCACGCCCAGCAGCTCGCAGATCACCAGCGACGGCACCGGCAGCGCGAAGTGCTCCACCAGATCGGCCGGCTTGCCGGCCCGCTCCAGATCGTCCAAAGCCGTCTGGACGATCTCGGTGATCCGCGGCTCCAGCCTGCGCATCCGCCGTACCGTGAACTCCGGGGTGAGCATCCGGCGCAACCGCGTGTGCTCGGGCGGGTCGAATCCGATCAGCTGCCCGGCCCGCATCGTGGCCAGCTCGTCGGCGTTCATCTGCCCGGACCCCGGTAACGGTGTCAGGGCGCTGCTGAACCGGGCCGGATCCGCCAGCACCTGGCGAACGTCCTCATGGCGGCAGATCACGTACGCGGGCGCGCCGAACGGCGTAGTCACCCGCACCGCACCCTCGCTGTCGCGAGCCCGGGCCAGTTCCTCGACCGGGTTGAGCCCGTTCCTCCGCATGTGCAGCGGCAATTCCGGGGCTTGCGTCATCATCTGTCCTTTCGTCCGGTGATCGTGTGGGACCGTCAGGCGCGGGTCTTGGCCAGCAGGCCGGTGATCTCGGCGGTGGAGCCGCTCTCGCCGAGGAGCGGGAAGATCCGTTCCACACTGTGGTGATGGGCCTCGGCGTCCCGATCGGTCATGGCGTCCGTCACCAGCGTGACGTTGTAGCCGTGCTCGTAGGCGGCGCGGGCGGTGGACTCCACGCCGATGCTGGTGGCGATCCCGGCCAGCACGAGCTGTGTCACGCCGCGGCGGCGTAGCTGCAGGTCGAGGTCGGTGCCGTAGAAGGCGCTCCAGGTGCGCTTGGTCACGATGATGTCGTCGGGGTGGCCGGTCAGGTCATCGACGATGGCGTCCCAGCCTGCAGGCAGGGGGACGGCCGGGCGCGGGATCTCGGTGCGTCCCGGCGCGGCATCTGATCCGTCCGCGTCGGCCGTGAGCCGGACTAGGACAACCGGAGCGTCGTGGTGGTGAAAGGCGTCAGCCAGTTCGACCGCACGGGCCACCACCTCCGAGCCGGTGTAGGGGTTGGTGGGGAGGCCGACGACGAGGTTCTGCAAATCGATGAGGACGAGTGCGGTTGTCGTGTCGATCGTGGTGACGGGCATGAGTAAGCCCCTTTCTGTGGATGTCGTCCGAAGAGGCAGCCACTGAGTCCCCGAGGGTGAGGCTCGGGGGGAGCCTTGTTCTCGGGGCCCCGGGTGGTGGAGTTCCGAGAACAAGGGCAAGGTCGGCTCAGGGCTGGGTGTCGAGCCACTCCTGGAAAGTGGGTCCGGCGAGTTTGGCGTGCGGGCCGGGCAGGAAGGCGCCGTTGGCGGCGAGCTCGGCATCGGGCATGCCGGACCCGTCGACGCCGACGACCTTGATGCCTCGACGGGCGCCGAGAAGCTGGGCCGCCTCCGCCATGGTCTCCCCGCGGGGTCCGGCGATCTCGGGGATCGGTGTCCCCGGGGCTGGTGCGGCGGGGGCGGTGGCCAGGTCGACCAGTTCCTCGGCCACGGTGCGGCAGGCCACGAGCTGGGTGGGCAGGGCCGGGATGTAGGCGACGTCGCCCTGCTGCCAGTCCAGGAGCTGGCCGACGAACTCGTGGAACTGCGCGGCCCGCAGGATGCGGACGGGGATCGGGCCCGACAGGAGGAGTTCCTCGTGCACTTTCTTGGCGGCGAGGAAACCGGCGGTAGCCTTGTCGGCGCCGATGATGGACGCCATGGCGATCTGGGTGACCCCCGCCTTCTGGCCGTACTCGTGCAGATTGCATGCCGACGTACGGAAGAACTCCGTCGCCGCGTCCTGGTCGGAGGCGTGCCACGAGGCGACGTCGATGATGACCTCGGCCCCGGTGAGGGCCTCGGCGAGGCCCGCACCGGTGATGATGTCCACGCCGGTGGCCCGGGACATCGGCACGACCCGGTGCCCTCGTTCAGTGAGGAGGTCGACGATGTGGCGGCCCAGCCGCCCGGTTGCTCCCGCCACTGCGAACGTGGTGATGCTCATGCTGGTGCCTTTCTTACTCGCTGTAGTTCTGACCCGGGGGCATGCCGGGGATCGGCTTGGCGATGAGAGCGGCGGGGGTGAAGAAGCCGATGTGGGCGATCGCCATGATGAGCGACCACATCGCCTTGTCGTCATAGTGCGCGGATGCCCTGGCGTACAGCTCGTCGGGGACGCGCTCCCCGGACGGGTTCGGGGTGAGGACCGCTTCCACGAGCTCCAGCGCGATCCGTTCGGCGTCGGTGAAGTAGGTGGCGTCCCGCCAGGTGGCCACGGCGGTGATGCGCTCCTCTGACTCCCCGATCCTGCGGAGGTTGCCGGTTTCCCGGATGGTGAAGTACGTGCTGCCGAGGATCTGCCCGGCGCGGAGCTGCAGCAGGCTGATGGTCGTCGGGGGAATGGCGCCGTTCTGGAGGGCCTTGTGCAGACCTGCGCCGACCTCCGCCATCTCGGGGAGGAAGGGGAGGGGGTTGGGCATACGCGACCGCTGGTCGGTCGTGGGCGTGGACATGGGGGACTCACTCTCGACTCGTCGTAGTGCCGTACGGATCGTTCGCGCGGCGTCCTGACGACCACGAGACGCCGGCGCCCCGATCCCTGTAACAGCGCGGCCATGTGACATAGGCCACCTACCGTGGGTGTTACACAGCGGCGGGGATCGACGTCTTGTGCGTGTGGCAGTGCTGAGAACGAACAGGCAGGAGCGGGGCATGGCCGAGCGCAGCGAACGAAGTGCTGACCCAGCCGAGCCGCTCGATCGTGCCGACCACGTCGGCTCCGCGGACTCCGCCACCGAGGCGTTCGTCGCCCACCGCAATCTGCTGTTCACTGTCGCCTACGAGATGCTCGGCTCGGCCGCCGACGCCGAAGACGTCCTGCAGGAGACCTGGCTGCGATGGGTGGACGTCGATCTCGACACCGTGCGGGAGGAGCGCGCCTACCTGGTGCGGATCGTCACCCGGCAGGCGCTGGACCGGCTACGCGCGCTCGGTCGGCGCAAGGAGTCCTACGTCGGGCCGTGGCTGCCCGAGCCGTTGCTCACCGCGCCTGATGTGGCCGAGGACGTCGAGCTCGCCGAGAGCGTCTCGATGGCGATGCTGCTGGTGCTTGAGACACTTCAGCCAACCGAGCGGGCGGTGTTCGTGCTGCGCGAGGTGTTCGATCTGGACTACGACGAGATCGCCGAAGCCGTCGACAAGAGCCTGAACGCGGTCCGCCAGATCGCCTACCGGGCGCGGGCACACGTCGCCGCCCGCCGACCCCGCGGCATCGCCTCTCCGGCCGAGACCCGAGCCGCGCTCCAGGCCTTCCAGCGAGCGGTCGAAACCGGCGATCTGCAGAGCCTGCTCGACGTCCTCGCGCCGGACGTCGTCGCCCTCAGCGACGGCGGCGGCGTCAAACACGCCCTGCTGCGGCCCGTTGTGGGGATCGACAACGTGGCTCGCCTGCTGGCCGTCGGCTGGTGGAAACGCGACGCGGAAAGGTCGGTCGAGCTGGTTCAGATCAATGGCGGGCCTGGGCTGCTCGTGCGAGTCGACGGGGAGATCGACGGAGTGGTGGCGGTGCGCGTGGAGAACGGCTACGTCACCGGCGCCTACCACGTGCGTAATCCCGAGAAGCTGTCGCGTGTGGAGCGGGAGACCGCCGTGACCCGCTGAGCTTAGGCGAACTCGGATGCCATGGACGGCTGGAGTTCGTTTCGGAGCAGCTCAGCCATGGGGGTGTGGCGGAGCATCCGTGGTGGGGGCGCTCCCGATCGGCGGAGATCTGCTCCTTCAGCGAAGAGAGGAACTGCTACGAGCTCCGGCTCCCCCGGGCGTGAGTCCGCTTGACGGCGTGGTCAGGCTGGGGAGGCGGGCGGGGTGTCCATGACGGCGAGGGCGGCCATGCCGATGAGGTGCATTCCGGCCCTGCGGGCATGGAGAGCCCGGAGGCTTCGCGAAGGACTTTCTACCGATCACATAGGCCTTGTAGGTCGGTGCTGGTCACTCTTTTCCACAGGGCTGGGCGATCGGGCACGATCTGTGCCCGTCATCTGGTGGAATGCTGAGTTGTGAGTGGTCAGAACTACCGCTTGGTGCGCCGGGAAGGCCTGGGGCGGCGCGACGTTCCCGTGCTGGACGAGCATCAGCGCGCCGTCGTCGAGCACGAAAGCGGCCCGCTGCTCGTGCTGGCCGGGCCGGGCACGGGGAAGACCACCACCATAGTGGAGACCGTCGTCGACCGGATCGAGCGGCGCGGTGTCGACCCCGAACGGGTCCTGGTCCTCACTTTCAGCCGGAAGGCCGCCGGTGAGCTGCGCGAACGCATCACGGGACGGATGCGCCGCACCACGAGGACACCGCTCGCCCTCACCTTCCACAGCTACGCCTACGCGCTGCTGCGCCGCGAGGCCGTACTGGCCGGCGAGCCGCCGCCGCGGCTGCTGACCGGCCCGGAGCAGCTCCTCGAGGTACGGCGACTGCTCCTGGGCGAGTTGGAGGACGGCGCGCGACACTGGCCGGACGACATGCGCGAGCTGCTCAAGACCCGGGGCTTCGCCGAGGAACTGCGCGACTTCCTGTCACGGGCGGCCGAGCGCGGGCTCGACGGTGACGCGCTCGTCGGGCTGGGCAGGGCGCAGGGAAGGGCCGACTGGGCGGCGGCCGGCGAGTTCTTCAAGCGCTATCAGAGCCGCTTCGACATCGACCCGGTGCCCGCCCTCGACTACGCGGAGTCGATCCGGGCCGCCGGGGATCTGCTGGCGGACGGTGAGGTACGGCAGCGCGAACGGGACGCGTACGACGTGGTGCTCGTGGACGAGTACCAGGACACCGATCCCGCGCAGGAGTTCCTGCTCAGCCAGTTGGCGGGCGACGGTCGCGACCTGATCGCGGTGGGGGACCCGGACCAGTCGATCTACGGTTTCCGCGGCGCGGACGTGCGGGGCATCCTGGAGTTCCCGCAGCGGTTCCAGACTCGGGATGGGCGGGACGCGCCGGTCATCGCCCTGCGCGTCTGCCGGCGCAGCGGTCCGGTGCTGCTCGACGCCTCCCGCCGGGTCGCACGTCGGCTGCCCGCCGCCCCCCTGCCGGGCTCCGGCGGAGGCCACCGCGACCTGCTGCCGACCTCGGAGACCACGGGCGGCGAGGTGAAGGTGCTGCTGGCCGACAGCGAGAGCCAGGAGGCCGCGGTGGTGGCAGACACGCTGCGCCGGGCCCATCTGATCGATGGCGTGCCCTGGTCGCGGATGGCCGTGCTCGTACGCAGCACGGCCGGGCAGTTGCCGCTGCTGCGACGTGCGCTCATGACCGCCGGTGTGCCGGTGGCGGTCGCGGGCGACGAACTGCCGATCGTCGCCGAGCCCGGTGTCCGGCCGTTCATCACGCTGCTCAGGGTCGTGGTACGGAGGGAGTCGGCCGACGCCGAGGTCCGCCGGGAGGCGCTCGACGTCGCGACGGCCGAGGAACTGCTGACCGGGCCGCTGGGTGGCACGGACATGATCGGGGTCCGCCGGCTGCGGCGCGCACTGCGCATCGCCGAGAACGAAGCCGTCGCCGGGGAGTCGGACGCCGCGGGCTACGGCGAAGGCGTCGGAAGTGGGCCGGACGCCGCGGGCTATGGCGAAGGTGCCGGAAGTGAACCGGACGCCGTGGCCGCTGACGACGCTGATTCGGGCGTCGGAGCCGGACCGGTCACCGGGCGTGACGTCAGGCCCGGGGTGCCGCGATCGTCCGACGAACTGCTGGTCGCCGCCCTGTGGGACACCAACGAGCTGATCCACGTAGAGCCGCACGTCGCGGCCCCGGTCGAGCGGGTCGCCCGTCTGCTCAAGCTGGCCTGCGAGGCCGTACGGCAGGGCCGCGGCGCCGAGGAAACGCTGTGGGAGATATGGCAGGCCAGCGGCCTCGCCGAGCGGTGGACCGAGGCCGGGTTGTCCGGCGGACACCGGGGGGCCCAGGCCGACCGGGACCTGGACGCCGTCGTCGCGCTGTTCGACCATGCCGCCAGGTTCACCGACCGCCTGCCCAAGGCCGGGGTGGCGGTGTTCCTCGACGACCTGGCCTCCCAGGAGATCGCCGGTGACACGCTCGCCGAGTCGGCGCCCGAGGGCGAAGCCGTACGGATCCTCACCGCGCACCGCTCGAAGGGGCTCGAATGGGACGTCGTCGTGGTCGCCGGGGTGCAGGAGGGGATCTGGCCCGACCTGCGCCTGAGGGGATCGCTGCTCGGCATCGACGCGCTGGTGGAGCTGACCGCCGGATCGGAGCCGAGCGGACCCCAAGCGGAGGCGGCCACGCTCACGTCCAAGCTGCTCGCCGAGGAGCGGCGGCTGTTCTACGTGGCGGCGACCCGGGCGCGCCGTCGGCTGGTCGTCACGGCCGTCGGCGGTGAGGACACCGAGGAGCGCCCCTCCCGCTTCCTCACAGAACTGCTGCCCGAGGGTGTCGAGAAGGCCACCACGGACGACCGGGCGCGCTGGCTCAGCATGCCCGCGCTCGTGGCGGACCTGCGCTCGGTGGTCTGCGACATCGGCCAGCCGGAGGTGCTGCGCCGCGAGGCGGCGCAGCACCTCGCCCGGCTGGCCCGCGCCGGGGTGCCCGGCGCCGCGCCGAGCGAGTGGTACGCGAAGACGGAGCTCTCCGACGACCGGCCGCTCGACTGGCGGAACGGCATCGTCCAGATCTCGCCCTCGGCCGTCGAGACGTTCACGGAGTGCGGGCTGCGCTGGGTGCTGGAGCGCGCGGTCGGCGCGAGCGAGTCGGGCACCAGCCAGCACCTCGGCACGGTCATCCACGCGATAGCCGTACTGGGCACCAAGGACGGCGTGGACCTGCTCGAGCGGCTGAACGACGTCTGGGACAACCTCGACTTCGGCGGGGTGTGGTTCAACCGCAAGCAGCGCAGGGTCGCCGAGCAGATGATCGACCGGTTCGCCCGGTGGCACAAGGGCAACGAGCGCGAGCTGGTCGAGACGGAGAAGGCGTTCTCCGTCATGGTGGCCGACGGCGTGCAGATCACCGGCCGGGTCGACCGGTTGGAGCGGGACGGCGAGGGCCGTGCCGTGATCGTCGACATCAAGACCGGCGGCAGCAAGCCCAGGAACGACGAGATCGACCGGCACCCGCAGCTCGGGGTGTACCAACTCGCCGCGATGCTCGGCGCGTTCGAGCGGCTCAGCGGAGTGGGGGGCGCCTCGCTCCTGCACGTGGGGAAGGCCGCGGGGAGCAAGGGGGACGCGGTCGAACAGGTGCAGCCGCCGCTCGACGGTGATCCCGAGCACAACTGGGCCAGGGATCTGGTCGAGAACGTCGCGACCGGGATGACGCAGACGCGCTTCGTCGCCCAGGTCAACGACGGCTGCCGCACGTGCGCGGTGAAGACCTCCTGCCCGGTCAACGACAACGGAGGCCAGGTGTGCTGACCGAGGCAGTGGGAAACCCGGCGCTCGATCCCGGCGAGCTCGCCCGCCGGCTGGGCATCATGCCGCCCACCTCAGAGCAGGCGGCCGTCATCGAGGCTCCGCTCGAACCCGCCGTGGTCGTGGCGGGGGCGGGGTCGGGCAAGAGCGAGACCATGGCCGGACGCGTCGTCTGGCTGGTCGCGAACGGGCTGGCGAGGCCCGAGCAGATCCTGGGACTCACCTTCACCCGCAAGGCCGCGGCCGAGCTCGCCGACCGGGTGCGCAGGCGCCTGACCGGGCTGGTGGAGGCCGGGCTGGTCGAACCGGAGCTGCTCGACTCGGAGCCCACGGTCTCGACCTACCACGCCTACGCCGCCCGGCTGGTCGCCGATCACGCGCTCCGCGAAGGACTGGAGCCGACGATGCGCCTGGTCACCCCGGCCGTGGCCTGGCAGATGGCGGCACGGGTCGTCGGGCAGTACGACGGCCCGATGGACAAGGTCGATCTCGGGCCGGTGAGCGTCACCAAGGCCGTCCTGGACCTGGCCGGTGAGATGGCCGAGCACCTGTGCGGCGCCGACGACGTGCGTGAGGTCGGCGGGTGGCTGCGGGAGCGGCTGGCGGGCCTGTCCGGGCGGATCATCAAGGACCAGCGGGCGCCCGTGGAGACCCAGGACCTCCGCGAGCAGTTGCTGCCGATGGTCGAGGCGTACGAACGGCTGAAGCGGAGCCGTGAGGTCATCGACTACGGCGACCAGATGGCCCTGGCGGCGCGGATCGCCACCCGCCACCCCGAGGTGGGGATGTCCGAGCGGGCGCGCTTCGCGGTCGTGCTGCTCGACGAGTACCAGGACACCAGCCACGCCCAGCTCGTACTGCTCCGCGAGCTGTTCCATGGTGGTCACCCGGTGACCGCCGTCGGCGACCCCTGCCAGTCGATCTACGGCTGGCGCGGTGCCTCGTCCGGCAACCTGTCGCGGTTCCCCCGGGACTTCCCGACCGCAGCCGGGGATCCCGCACCCGTGCGGCAGCTCTCCATGAGCTTCCGCAACGGCGAGCACGTGCTCGGCGTCGCCGCCGAGATCCAGCGTCCGCTGCGCGCCGAAGCGCGCCAGGTGCCGGTGCTGGTCCCGGGCGGCAACCGGGTCGGCCGCGGGCGGGTGGTGTGCGCCTTCCACGAGACCGCCGAGGACGAGGCCGCCTGGATCGCCGAACGCGTGGCCGCACTGCTCCGCTGGGAGGGCGCGCCGGACGGCCTGCCCTGGGGTCACGGAGAGCGTGATCCGCGAGGCGAGGTCGTGCAGCCGAAAGACGTCGCGATCCTCGCCCGCAAACGATCGCAGTTTCCGGCGCTGCGCCGGGCCTTGGCGGCGCAGGGCATCCCGGTCGAGGTGGTGGGCCTCGGCGGGCTGCTCACGGTGCCCGAGGTCGCCGACATCGTGGCGACCCTGCGGACGCTGTACGACCCAACGGCCGGTGACGCGCTGGTACGGCTGCTCGCCGGACCGCGCTGGCGGATCGGCCCGGCCGACCTCAAGGTGCTGGGCGACCTCGCCCGAGAGCTCAACCAGGAGATGCGGAGCGGGAAGCAGGCCGAAGACCCGCTGGAGCAGGTCGTCCTCGACCTGGCCGAGGAGCGCGGCAGCCTGATCGACGCCCTCGACGAGCTACCCGAGCTGTTCGACCGGCGGCCCGAGTGGTTGAAGGGGTTCTCACCGGCCGCGCGGGAGCGGCTGCCGCGGCTCGCTCTCGAACTCCGGCTGCTGCGCGCGCACGCCGGGCAGCCGCTGCCCGAACTGATCTCCGAGGTGGAGCGGCGGCTGGGCCTCGACGTGGAGGTCGCGGCGCGCGGCGGCGCAGTCGGCGGCCCGCTCGCCGCCCGTGCCGACCTGGACGCGTTCCTCGACGCGGCCGCCCGGTTCGCGGGCGACGCGGAGGATCCGACCCTCGGCGCCTTCCTGGCCTACCTGAAGGCGGCGGAGGCCGAGGAGTTCGGGCTGGAAGCCGGGCGCGTGGGCGACACCAACAGCGTCAAGTTGATGACCGTCCACGCGTCGAAGGGCCTGGAGTGGCCGATCGTCATCGTGCCCGGGCTGTCGCAGGTCAGGACCCAGAAGGGGGAGATCGCCAGAGGAAGCGTCTTCCCGGCCACACCGGTGACCAATTCGAGATGGACCAAGAACCCGCGCAAGCTGCCCTACCCACTGCGTGGCGACCGGGCGGATCTGCCGGCGCTGGCCGGTCTGGAGAAGGACGTCCTGGCCGACTTCGACCAGCGGTGCCGTGAGCGTGACCTGATGGAGGAGCGGCGGCTCGCCTACGTTGCGGTGACGAGGGCGCACTATCTGCTGGTGGCGTCCGGTTATCGGTGGGGGACCTCGTCCCGGCCGCTGGAGCCGTCCGATTTCCTGATGGAGATCCGCGAAGCGGGCGCCCGGATCGATCTCTGGCACGACAGCGGTGACGACGAAGACGAGCAGAACCCGCTGCTCGCCGAGCCGCCCCGCAAGGAGTGGCCTGTCATCTCCGTGGCCGATGGCGTCGACGACGGCGCCCGCCTGGTGGAAGAAGCACTGGTTGAAGAGGCACTGGTTGAAGAGGCTCCGGTCCGGGAAACGGCGCAGGGCGAGGCCGCGGACCTGCGGGCCCGGGGTCTCAGGGAGCGCGATCGGGAGCGGATGCGGTCCTGGGCACGGGACACCGAGCTGCTGCTGAGGGAGCGCGAGACGAACCGGCGGCGGACCGGGACGGTCGTCGAGCTGCCGGCCAGGCTGACGGTGTCGTCGCTGGTGACGCTGGCCGCCGATCCCGCGGCGTTCGCCCGCCAGGTGCGCCGGCCGGTGCCACGGAAACCGGCGCCGCTGGCCCGGCGGGGCACGGCGTTTCATCGCTGGCTCGAGTCGCGCTGGGGTCAGCAGCGCCTGATCGACGACTTCGATCTGCCCGGTGCGGCCGACGAGCCCTCCGATGCCGACATCCAGCTCGCCGAGCTGCAGGCGCGGTTCGAGGAGAGTGAGTGGGCCGGGCGTGAGCCGCTCGACCTGGAGGTGCCGTTCGAGACGATGATCGCCGACCGGCTGCTGCGCGGCCGGATGGACGCGGTCTTCCGGGAGGGAGACGGGTTCGTGGTGGTCGACTGGAAGACCGGCGAGCGGCCGCAGGGCAGGGCGGCCGAGACCGCCTCGGTCCAGCTCGCCGCTTACCGCATGGCCTGGGCCGAGCTGGCGGGGGTGCCGCTGGAGAAGGTCGGCGCGGCGTTCCACTATGTCCGGTCGAATGAGACGACCCGTCCCGTGGACCTGCTCGACGCCGACGGGCTGGCGGCCCTCATCCGGCGGGTGCCCGAGGATAACCGGTCGTCGGCATCGTGAGCGCCATCTGATCGCCGGCCTTTCGAGACTCCCTACATTGCCGATGGTGCGCATCGTGTCTTCGAAGCCACTGAACGTAACGACAATGGAACGAGATAAGTGAGGAGACCGAAAGGCGTACGGCCGGGCGCGGTGGAGGAAAACGGCCTCCGGGGTGGATGGAACCACACCCCGGAGGGAAACAGACCTCACCCGCTCGGGTACGGAAGATCCCGGCTGTGGCGGGCGGTGCCCCGCTCTCGCCCTCTATACGAACGGCCGGACGTCCGGTGATCGCTTTATCCGGGCCCTGGGTCACCCGGCGGGCGGGATGACGTGGTTGGCGCGGAGCAGGCCGTGGGGGTCGTGCCGTGCCCTGATCCTGGTGAGCCGGGCGTAGTCCGCGGGTGCGAAAGCGGAGCGTACCTCGTCCCCGCTGAGTGGGCCGAAGGTGAAGTTGAGTGAGCATCCGACCGCGTCGGCGGCCAACGGCGCGAGGGCGTCGCGATGTGTCTCGCGTACCACCTCGTCTTCGCCGGCCTGCACAGGTGACAGAACCGTCACCGCATAGGTGGCGTCCCGGTGGCCGACGGCGTTGGCGGTGCGGGGTTCCCGTGCGAGGGCGCCGCCCAGGTGCCGCAGTCCCACCACGGTCATGACCGGCGCGGAAGGGCCGGCGGCCTTCGTCAGATCGGCCAGGGCCTGCGGTCCGAGGTCGTTCACCAGGAGGTTCCGCGATCGGTAGGCGTGCGGTTCGTCGGGTTCGTCGAAGACCGCGCCGGATTCGGCGTAGGGGAGTTCGCGGAGCGTGTCCCGCAGGATGGGCCCGAGTGAGCGCAGCGGTTCCACCAGGTCGCGCCCGTCCTTGAGCGGGCCGGCATAGGAGATCTGGATCTGGGCGACCTGGCGTCCGCGCAGGGGCTCGGGCAGCATCGGCAGGTCCGGGTACGACAGGGTCGTGACCGCCGAGGTCATCTCCTCGGGCACGGTGGCGGTCCAGTGGCGCCAGGCGTCCAGCACGTCGGGGGCCTGCTCGACGTCGAAGAACAGGCTGCCGCCATAGATGCGGGCGACCGGGACCAGGTCGATCTCCATGCCGGTGACCACGCCGAAGTTGCCGCCACCGCCCCGTAGTGCCCAGAACAGGTCGGGGTCGGAGCCCGCTGTGACCTGACGGAGCCGTGCGTCGAGGGTGACCAGGTCGATGCGGCGCACGTGGTCGGCGGCGAAGCCGTACCGACGGGCCAGCAGGCCCACGCCACCGCCCAGCGTGTAGGAGATCGCGCCCACGCCGGGGAAGCTGCCCGACAGCGGTGCCAGGCCGTACGGCGCGGCCGCCTCGATCACCTGACGCCAGGTCGCTCCCGCCTCGACCCATGCGACGCGGGTTCGCGGGTCGACGCGTACGGCGGACATGCGCCGCGTGTTGATCAGCACGCCTTCAGCGGGTGCGGCAAGGCCGTGGCCGCCGGCCTGCACGGCCAGCGGTGAGCGGGTCTCGGCGGCGAACTCGACCGCGGCCTGCACATCGCGGGCCTCGGTCGCGGCCACGATCACCGAGGGCCGGTGCGGATCGAGGAGTTGAAAGCCGAGCCGATGCTCGTCGTATCCCTCGGCGCCGGGAACGTACACCGGCCCGCGGGTACGTGCGGCGAGTCGCTTCTGCATCATGGTGTCCATGCGGCCCACGGTAGAAGCCATTGAGGACACAACCTGTCCACAACGACGGCCATTCTGGTGTCCGTGAGCAACGGATCGCCGCGTAAGGACATGCCGGGACGGCTGCTGCGTCTGCTGTCGCTGCTGCAGAGCAGACGCGAATGGTCGGGCGCCGAACTCGCCGACCGGCTCGGCGTCAGCGGCCGCACCATGCGTCGCGACATCGACCGGCTTCGCGCGCTCGACTATCCGGTGGAGAGCACCACCGGCACCGCGGGCGGCTACCGGCTGGCGTCCGGCCGGAACCTGCCGCCGCTGCTGCTGGATGACGAGGAGGCGATCGCGGTCGCCTTCGGACTGGTCACGGCGGCGGCCGGCAGCGTCGCCGGGATCGAGGAAAGCTCGATGCGGGCGTTGGCGAAACTGGAACGGGTCCTGCCGCGCCGGCTGCGTCCCATTCTGTCGGCTCTCGGCGGCACCGCAGTGGCCCTACCGGTGCACGACGCCCCCCGCATCGACCCCGTGGTGCTGGCGGTGCTGGCCTCGTGCTGCCGTGATCGCCAGGTGCTGACCTTCGACTACCTCGACCGCGCCGGTGCGGGCAGTGCGCGCCGCGTCGAGCCGCACCATCTGGTCACCGTTAAGGGCCGGTGGTACCTGATCGCCTACGACCCCGACCGGGCGGACTGGCGCACCTTCCGCGTCGATCGGATCGCGCACCCGCGACCCGCGACCGGCCGCTTCCTCCCGCGTCCGCTGCCCGCACCAGACCCGGCCACCTATCTCACCCGATCGTTCGCCACCGCCGTGTATCGCCACACGGCCCGGCTCGAGGTCGCGCTCGGCGCCGACACGTTGCGGTCCCGGCTCTTCGCTCACATACCGTGCGAGATCGAACCGCAGGGACCGCACGCGTGCGCTGTCCGCCTCAGCGCCGAATCCGCTGAGCTGATCGCCCAGTACGTCGCCGCGATCATGGCGCTGGACGCCTCCGTCGCACTGGTGAACGCCTCGGAGGAGGTCGAGACTCGGCTCCACAGGCTCCGAGAACGGCTGCCGGAATGATCCCGCTGGTCAGAGGTCAGGGCGGATCGAGGTCAGCGGGTCGGCGACGGGGACGTGCCCGGCGGCGCGATCGGCATGTCGTCGCCACCGCACACCGAGGTCGGCCTTGGCGGGCGGCGTCGCGTCGGAGAGCGGCGCCTTGGACTGGGGCCGGTGCCGACGTCGGCCATATGGGTGTGCGGGATCACCGGGACCTGGCGCGGGGTGACGGGGCGAGGGAGCGGATCGCGATGGTCTCCGGCCCGCGCAGCACGATAGCGGCGAGGGCGCAGCCGGAGACCCCGGCCGATCCTGACACCAAATCTGACGAAATTCGTCACTATGGCCCGACTCTCTGACGAGTTCATCGAATATATGGACATGATTGCACAGTTCTCGTAGAGTCGCCCCCAATACCCGAGCCGATGCACGTGGAGGCGACGTTGAACAATGCCGTAGCAGAAGGTGCTGCCCTCTCGCCGATGGAACTCCACGCCGCCGCCACGGTCATCGACGGGAGCACCGTCATCGAGCTCAGCGACGAGCACCTCGACCGGATCCGCCGCGGCGGCGTCACCGCCGTCAACCACACGGTCACCAGGCCTTATGCCGACACGATTACGGCACTGCGCGAGATCAACGAGTGCCGCCGCTGGATCGACGAGCACTCCGACGCCGCGCTACTCGCACTGAGCGTCGCCGACATCGAACGGGCCAAGGCCGAAGGCAGGGAGGCCGTCATCTTCGGCCCCCAGGACACCGAGATGATCGGTGTGGACCTCGACCTGCTCGGTACCTTCTACGACCTGGGCGTGCGCATCCTGCAACTCACCTACCAGCGGCAGAACCTGCTGGGGGCCGGTTGCGGCGAGACCACGGACCCGGGGCTCACCCACCAGGGCCACGCGTTCGTCCGAGCCATGAACGAACTGGGCATCCTGGTCGACGTCTCCCATTGCGGCGAGCGCACCGGGCTCGACGCGATGGACGCCTCCGACAAGCCGGTCGTGGTCACACATTCATTCTGCGACGTGCTTTCCCCGCACATCCGGGCCAAGTCGGATGCCTTCCTGCGCCGCCTGGGGGAACAACGCGGCGTCATCGGCATCACCACCCTGTCGGCGTTCCTTTACCACCCGGATGAGCCGCGGCGCCGCCCCGACCTCGTCCGCTTCGTCGAACACGTCTCCCGCGTCGTGGAGGTGGCCGGCGTCGACCACGTCGCCATCGCGACCGACTACGACGAAACGCTCACCGAGGCGATGCGCGCCGAGCAGACGAAGCAGAAGGAGTTCAAGAACCTCCTCGGCGACTGGCCCTGGGACCAGCGCCGGGCGACGGGAATGGACGACGCCTCACAGTTCACCAACTTCACGGTCGCCCTCCTCGACGGCGGATTCTCGCCGGAGGAGGTCACCAAGATCCTCGGGGGCAACTGGCTACGAGTTTTCGGGGAGGCGTGGAAGTCCGCGCCGTAACGCCGTACTCCACCCCCTCAAGGAGGCATCCCATGAGAGCACGAGTCCTCTACACCACGCTGGCGGCCGGAGTCGCCCTGACCCTTCTCACCGCCTGCGGCGGGGGCGGCGCACCCCCGTCGCCCTCCGGTGACACCGCCGCCGCGAACGACGGACTGACCAAGGACGTCCGCCTGCAGGACGAGACGCAACCGGCGGGAACGCCCAAGTCCGGCGGCCGGCTCAGTATCATGATCCGGCTTGACGCCGTCGAGCTCGACCCGCATCGCATGTCGGAGACCTCGGCCTTTGTCATCAACGAGCAACTCTACGAGTCGCTGGTCCAGTCGTACCGGGGCGAGATCAAACCTGCGCTGGCCGAGTCGTGGGAGCAGAGCGAAGACGGCAGGACGCTGACCTTCAAACTGCGTGACAACGCCTACTTCCACAGTGGCCGGCAGGTGACCGCCGAGGACGTGAAGTACTCCCTGGAGCGGATCAAGGACCCGAAGACGCGGGCACCGAGAGCACGCAGCTACGAGTCCATCTCATCGGTAGAGGTCAAGGACGACCGGACCGTGGTCATCACGCTGTCCGAGCCGAACGCCGCCATCCTCACCCTGCTGTCCACCGCGGCCTCGTCCATCGTCGACCGCAAGGTCGCGGAGGCGTCCGGCGGGCTCAACGGCCAGGTCGACGGGGGCAGCGGACCGTTCAAGCTCGCGTCGCGGATCACCGGCCAGGCCATCAAGCTCGACAGACACGACAAGTACTGGGAGAAGGGCGTCCCCTACCTCGACGGGCTCGACTTCACCTTCAACCCCGACGACAACGCCCGCGCCGCGGCCATCCGCAGCGGGACGATCGACTTCCTGTGGCGCCCGGCCCCCGAGTTCATCGGCGCGCTGAAGAAGGAGCAGGAGCTCAAGTGGTACGGCGGCTCCGGCTCCCTGTCGCTGCACCTGCGACTCAACACCTCCAAGGCGCCGTACGACAACGTCAAGGTCCGACAGGCCATCTACCACGCGCTGGATCGGCAGGAGATCCTCGACATCGCCAACTCGGGCTTCGGAACCGCGCTCAACGCCGGCTACCTGCCTCCCGACCGCTACGGCGCGGTGGTCAAGCCGATCTATGGCAAGCCCGACATCGAGAAGGCCAAGGCGCTGCTGGCCGAAGCCGGATACCCCAACGGTTTCGAGGCCAAACTCCTGGTCATCGCGACCTCCGCGTTCCAGGTGCGCTCGGCCGAGGTGGAGCAGCAGCAGCTCGCCAAGATCGGCGTCAAGGTGACCATCGAGTCGGTCGAGGCCACCATCGCCGACACCAAGACCAAGTCCGGTGACTTCGACATGTACCAGTCCGGCTTCGGACTGACCTATGACCCGGACGAGCGGTTCTCCGCCAGCTTCCTCAAGGGCGGCGGCCTCAACTACGGAGACTGGAGCGACCCCGAGTACGAGAAGCTAATCGTGGAGGCCCGTTCCGAGCTCGACCAGGACAAGCGCGCCGCTCTGTACCAGCAGGCGGAGACCATCCTCGCCGAGCGCGGGCCGGTCGCGATGACGTTCCTGAACGCCGACTTCGATGTCGTGAAGAAGGACGTCATGGGTTACCAGGGCGACCCCACCCCGACCTACCGCTTCTACCGCCACCTCTGGCTCGATCGCTGACCTGAGCCGATCCGGGGGGAGGGTGCGAGACCTCCGTGCGGCATCCTCCCCTCCTGACCGCCGCCGACCGTCGAAAGGGAATCATGGCGTCCTTGCCGCTGGCCGATCGCTACATCATCGCCGCTCGACTGAAGGGCTATCTGAACAAGCACGCCGAAGCCGTGGCGCTGCTCACCGAGGCACTGGAACAGGAGCCGGGCAGCGCCCGCCTGCTGCGCTTCCGCGGTCACCGGCGCATATCGATCGGCGACTACGCCGGCGCGATCGAGGACCTGCGCACGGCCGCCGACCAGCTCGCCCAGGTCGAGGACGAGTACGAGATGTACCAGCCCGAGGTCGAGAAGGACATCGTCAGCCTCATCCTGGGCCGGCCGGAAGCGGTGCGCCCACAGCACCTCACCGACACCCGGGCGGCCGAGAACCCGCAGGAGCTCGGCCGCTACATGACCACCCTGCACGCCTCGGTCTGGTACCACCTCGGCGTCGCGCAGTACCTTCTCGGCGACTTCGAGGGCTGCCTGCCCTCCTTCCGCGAGGCGGAGCGCTCGTCCCGCCATCAGGAGGGCACCGTGGCAGCCCTGGACTGGCAGTACATGGCGCTGCGCCGGCTCGGCCGGGCCGAGGCGGCCGAGGAGGTGCTGGACAGGTTCCGCGCGATCGACCTCGTCACCGAGGACCACTACGTCGGCTACGAGAACCGGATGCGTCTGTACACCGGCGACCTCCCCCCCGAACGGCTCTGGGAGACGCTGCAGGGCGACGACCTGCGCACCGCGACCGAGGGGTACGGCCTGGGCAACTGGTACTACTACCGCGGCGACACCGCCAAGGCGCGGGAGGTCTTCGACGCGGTGCTGCGGACCGGTGTCTCACATGCTTTCGCCTACCTGGCCGTACAGGCCGAATACACCCGCAACCCCGATTTCGCCGAGGCGTCGGC
>BCRI01000005.1 GCA_001552515.1 Sphaerimonospora mesophila NBRC 14179 = JCM 3151 | reverse complement strand
CGGCCCAGCGCACGATCGGCGGGTGCCGGCTCGCGCCGGAGGAACGTGATCGTCCTCCGGCGCGGGCCGGCACCCCGCGGTGAAGCCTGATCGGCCTGGCGCCGGTGATGGTCGCCGGTATCACGTCCAGCGGCCGGTGGTTCTCCCAGAGCCGGATGGTGAAAGCGCTTGATCCCAAGCGGCGAAGGCAATCGGACCTTCCGGAAGATCGGCGGGTTAGGGACTTACCTGAAGAAACAACCGTCCCGCCCTCGTTGAGCTTTTGACCTTGGCAATCTCGACGGACCGGCTCAGAGGGAGTGGTCCGTGGAGCAGCGTCGGTCCGCTGACACCGGAAGATCGTGAAGAGACCTCACGATGTCTGGCCGTTGGTTTGTCGAACAAGGAGATCTCGGGGCATATCGACCGGAACGAGTCGGTGATCTGCCGGGAAATCGCCCGTAACGGCGGTCGGGAGCGTTACCGTGCGCATGCGGCCGAGCGGCGCGCCGAGGAGGACGTCGCCGCCCAAAAGCGCGGAAACTGGACAGCAACCCGGCCCTGTATGGGCGAGTTTTGTCCGGATTGCGGGTGAGATGGTCGCCCGATCAGATCGCCGGGAGACCAACGATCACACACGGTCACCGCAATGTGGACGCGCCGAGTAGCGGCGTGATCACACCTTCTGCTCGGCCGCGCAGAGCCGCCAAACCGCTCAGCCAGCCACAGGATGAACACGAAAGATCGAGGTTAGTATCACGATGTGAGAACTCCTTCAGCCCGGACAGAGGAAATGAATCACGCATCCTTCTGGCACTCCTTTTCAAATCTGCGTTTCGCCCGATCCACTATACCTGCAGCCCATTTCTCCCAATCCTCTCCTTCGGAGGGCAGAGGATTCTCCAGCCCTCCTAGTGCTCGCGCGAGAGCCTCTACTGCTATTCGGGTTTCAAGCTCGCTAGAATGATCCCTCGAAGAAATCCGTAAGAGAACTGCTAGAAATTTACAGTTAACATTATCCCTTAAATGCTCTCCGGCTGCAGTTATGGCAATTTGCCGAACGTCTCCCATCCAATCCCAATCAACCCCTTCCAAAAACCTCTCAATCTCTGACAGATAGCGATCGCTCAGCCTCCAGAAGACACAGAGGGTTTGAAGTGAAAGGCGAGCAAGGTCCGGGTCGGCACTATAGGATAGGAATTTAGCGATAAGATTTTCGTATGACCGATCTCCCATACGGGAGATGACATAGAGAAGCTTATATGCGTCCGGAGATTGGGGGTTTCGCTCCAGAAAGTCAGCGATTATCCTGATCTCAGACCTAGCAACTCGCCCCTCTTTGGCACGCATTACCAAGTCATTAAGGTTGGAATATTCGGACATTTCTCATCACTTTCGCGGCACGTATTTTTCGGAATAGTCTAGCATCTTGCTGGCACGAGATAGGTTTGCCTCGAGCTGAGCCCGCTCAACCGCCCCAATATCCGATGGGGTTGTTGCCAGCATAGGCATAGGGATTGACCCATTGGGGTTTACCTAAATCGAGAAGGGGATCGGTGGAGACGAACTTAGCTATAGTTGGGTCGTAGTAGCGGGCGGACAGGTAGTCCAGGCCGGAAATCACCGCAGACAATTCAGCCATCGCCGGGCGAACGCCCCCGATATGGGTTCGAAAAGCTCTGGCGTCGATGCTTCCGTGAAGAATTCCGAAACTCGCTCATCGCACTGGACGTCTTCCCTCATCTCCAGTGCGTCGGCCCACTCGTATATCGTTTCCGCCGAAATCTCATCGGACAGATAGGATTCGAGGACCCTCACCACGTCCGCGGCCGACACGGCCACAAGCGGACGGTCGACATCCCAGGGGTACGCACGCAGCAGAACCACAAGCTCCGAAACCGGCTTTCGCAGCTTGACCAGGTCGTTCAGCAACTGTCGGCGTTCCTCATCCATTTCTTCGGACATCACGTGTTGTCATTGTCGTCCTTCACGAGGGTCCAGGCGAGTCGCGTACGGCGTCGCGGGGTGGGCCTATGCCGCGGCCTCCGAAGGCTTTCGATGCGAGGGCACTGTAAACGATGACCCACTCGATATGGCGTTAACTCAACAAGCCCTCAAGGCCTCTTAGTGCTTCCTCGATATCGCCGACAGCGTCTCTAGGGAGCTGATTAAGCTCTTCGCGGTCAAGCGCCACAGCATAAACCTGTTCGAGCGTCCACCAATGGCCTCGGAACTCGTCACGCCAGCCGGATGCTTCGAGATCACTCCAGATGGTGTCGAGGTCATCGATGAGTCGCTTCAGCGAGATCTTGCTTGTACGGTAGTCTGCGATGACACGTCGCGCAAGATCGTGGCGCCGCAGCTCAGGAGTCATTTCATCGCCCACCGGCGAATCCTAGCCCAGCGTTGTGAACGAGAACCGCATGGTTGCCCGTGAGCACATAGTAGAGAGCCCTAGCGGCCGGCAGTCCCCTGCCATCCGACACCGAGCGTCGGACCGCTTCGCGGAGAGAAAGACTCAGTCGTTCTGCCGCTGCCTCAGCACTTCACCGCCTTCGGCCGGCAAGGTGGGGGCTGTGGCGGCGTCCCAGGTGATCTCGCCCTTCAGCACCAGGGTGAAAGCATCGCCGCAAATCGCTATCAGCTCGGTGTCAATCGGATAGACTTCTTCGGTAAAGCCGCAGGCCTCCAACACGTCGCCGGGGATATGTTCACCATATGACAGCGCCTGTGCCTTTGCCCGATCGACCAACCTCAGCAGCTCCGCCATTCGGGCTGGGTCGTCGCCCACATACAGGTCGAGTTCGGGATCGATCCAGGCGCGGTACCAATCCTTGGTCGCCGTCAGGGACCAGTCCTGGCGAGCCTCCGCCAACCACCCCTGCGCATCACGGAGAGCATCGATCTCCGAACACAACAGAAAGAGCCATATTCTGAGATAGGCATCTGTTACCCAAAACCCGCGAGCTTTATACTCGACAAACGATCTCGGCATAAAACAAATCTCATCCTCTATCTTTACAGCGCTCCAGCATACTCAGGCTGGATCTCATCCTAAGCATTCCATTGACAGTGGAAAACCAGCCAATGCCAGGGCCGTTACACCCGCACCCGATCAAGTCCACCAGGAGGGTTCGCCTCGATTCGGGCCGGCGCCGATCGATGATGCGGTGTCCGGAACCCAGGCCGGCGTGACGATTCCGTCCGGGAAGCTGACCAACGACTGGAGAGTGCGCCGGCGTTCCCGGCAGGTCAGCACCACCGCACAGGTCGCCTCGCCATGGTCGGCCCGGCAGACGACCACCGTCAACACCGGCACCATCCCCTCCGAACCAGGGGTGACGGCCTTGCAGGTCATCCCCGCCCAGGTCGTGGACGGCATCACGGTCACCGGCTCGGTGACTCAGAATTGCGGCGAAAGCGTCAACGGACATATGTGGCAGCTCAGGCACCGTCTACGCAGATCCCTATACCTGCGCCACATCTGCCGGTCCGGTATGGCGAAAGATCCTGCCAGAAACGTCGTCCTTCACGAGGGTCCAGGCGAGTCACGTACGGCGTCGCGGGGTGGGCCTATGCCGCGGCCTCCGTACGCGTGCCGGGCGCGCGGGTCGTCCACCACCACAGCACGGCGAGCACGACGACCGCGAGCACGGCGGCGGCCAGGGCCGCAGCGGCCGAGTCGTGCCAGAGCCCGGTGAGCGCGAGCCCGGCCGGAACGGCCGCCGTGAGCACGCCCTCGGCGATCGCGACCCATCCGGTGAAGCGAGTGAGCTCCGTACGGCCCAGTGCCAGCACGAGGAAGAAGAGGAACCACAGCAGCGCCCAGACGAGCCAGATGACCACGAAGATCCGGCCGCCGGTCTGCCAGGTGTAGGCGGCGTAGCCCACGGCGGCGAAGGCGACGAAGAGCGAGAACCAGCCGAGGCCCTCCCCCGGCCAGCCGGTCGCGGAGTTGATGCCCACCCACAGATAGGTGAAGCCGAACAGGTAGATCCCGGCGGCTCCGGCGATGATCGCCCGGTCCCCGCCCGCCGTCATGATGAGGAACGTCGGCGTCACCACCTGCAGCGTGCCGACGAAGAAGTTGAGCGGGGCGGCCGCCCGATCCGTGATCTTTCCGAGAAGCATGATGCCGTTGATGATCAGTACCGCGCCGACATAGAACAGTCCCACGTCGCTCATGCCAGGTTCACTCTCTTTCCGTGGGGGCGCCCCGTGAGGGGCCGGAAAAACCGGGAGACGGGCCGGGCCCGGCAGCAGGTGCCGGGCCCGGCGTTCGCGGTAGCGGCCAAGCGCTGACCAAAGGGTGCCCGTGCCGTACGGCCATGGGCAACCGCGACGTGACGGATCAGGTCGGCAGGATGTCCTTGTCGAAGATGTCCAGCGGCACCTTCAGCGTCACCGCCGCGTTCGGGATGTCGACGATGCCGCCGACGTGCATCTCGCACGGCGCCACGGAGATGATCGTGTACGCCTGCTCGGGGGTGTATCCGAACTTGCCGAGGTACTCGATCGCCTGCTCGACGGCGTCCACGGCCGCGGCGGTGGCGTCGAGATACTTCTGCTCCCTGCCCCGGGCGGACAGGCCGGTGAAGCTCAGGTAGCGGGTGCCCAGGTTGGGGTCGACCGGGGAGGGACGGAGCATCGGCGTGCGAATGCCGTACTTGGCCATCCCGTCCTTGAGGACGTTGAACCGGAACCAGCCGATGCCGTCCATCTCGATGGCGTTCCAGGTGATCTCACCGTCGCCTTCGGCGAAGTGATAGTCGCCGACGGAGAACAGCCCGCCCTCGACGAACACCGGGAAGTACACCCGCGACCCGCGCGAGAGGTTCTTGATGTCGAGGTTGCCGCCGTTCTCCCGGGGCGGCACGGTGCGCGCGGCGGTGGCGGCCACGCGCTCCCACTCCGCGCCCTCCAGGGTGCGCAGCACGGAGGTGGGGATCGCCGCCTCACGAGGGCCGGCCTTACCCTCCTCGATCAGCGGGTCCTCGCGCTCGTTCCAGATCCGCAGCAGGTCGTGCGACGGGGCGACGCCGATGACGCCGGGGTGGCTGATCGCCGGGATCTCCACTCCCGGGATCTGCCGGCTGGTGGCGAAGAGCCCGTGCAGGTCCCAGACGGTCTTGAACCCGCGGGGGAACCAGCTGGCCAGCGGCCCGCCCATGCCGGGCAGGATGTTGGAGTAGCCGATGCCGGAGAGCGGCTGGACGTCGAGCACGTCCACGACCAGCAGGTCGCCGGGCTCCGCGCCGTCGACCTTGACCGGACCCGTGATGGGGTGCGTGCGGGTCAGGTCGAAGTCATGGATGTCCTGGTCGTCGTCGACGTCCTTGAGCTGGTAGTCGTCGTAACCGGCGGCCTCGAGGATCACCTCGTCGCCGGGCCCGAGCTCGTGCAGGGGCGGGATGTCCGGATGCCACCGGTTGTGTCCGAGCCACTTCTGCTCGGCCAGCGGTACGCCGACCTCACAGCGGTAGCGCGGGACACCGAGATCGCGATCGGGGAAACGGGAGACACCCGAACGGGTGAAGTCCACACCAGACAACGTGTCCTCCAGGGGGCGAGGGCGTGTGGTACGGGACACATTAGTTCCACATGAAAATATGTCAAGTGGGTGTATTTGGCCCTCTCCCCCGGCGATTCGCGACCTCCGCTACCCGCCGGCAAGACGGTCGAGCAGCACGCGCAGCCGCGCGGTCTCCTCGGCGTCCAGCCCGTGGAAGGACGCGGCCAGGGCGTCGGCGACGCGCGGGGCGAGCTCCCGGTGCAGTTCCACGCCGCGCTCGCTCAGCCGTACGAGCACCCGGCGCCGGTCGGCGTGATCGAGATTGCGGTAGACCAGCGCCCGGTCGACCAGCCGGTCCACCGCCCGGGTGAGCGTCGGACCCGTGATGACGGCCACCGCGGCGATGTCGCTCATCGCCGCCCCCTCCGTCGCCGCCAGCACGTCCAGCACCCGCCACTGGTCGACCGTGAGCCCGGTCCCGGTGAGCGCCCGCCCGGTTTCGGTGTTGAGCCGCGCGGCGACGCGGTTGAGCGCGAGCGGCAGGACGCGAAGCGTCGCCTCATCGTGTTCGGTCCGCATCCGCGGCCACCTCCCTTGAAGGTTCCTCTGCCAATGGTGATACTTCCAGATGGAGATGTTCATTGTCTCAACAGCCACACGGAGGTGGTGCCGTGGCCAAGCGGTACCAGATCGGCCTGGTCATTCCCCTGCGGGGGCCGGGTGGCATCTTCGGGCCCTCCTGCGAGGCCGTGGCCGATCTCGCCGCGGCCCATCTCAACGACAACGGCGGCATCCTCGGCAGGGAGGTCGCGATCGAGGTCGTCGACGCGAGCGGTCCGCCCGCCGAACTGCGCGGGCGCATAGCCGGACTGCTCGACGCCGGACGGATCGACGCGATCACCGGGTGGCACATCTCCACCGTCCGGGAGCACCTCTCCTCCGTCGTCGCCGACCGGGTGCCCTACGTCTACACGTCCCTCTACGAGGGGGGCGAGTCGCGCCGCGGCATCTTCTGCTCCGGGGAGACCCCGGGGCTGCAGGTGGGCCCGGCGCTGAGCTGGCTGCGGCGGAACATGGGGCTGCGGCGCTGGGCGATCGTCGGCTCCGACTACATCTGGCCGAGACGCACGGCCCGGGTGGTGCGCCAATACTGCCGGGCGTTCGGGCTCGACCTGGTCGAGGAGATCTACGTCCGGTACGGCACCCCGAGCTTCGCGGCCACGCTCCCCCGGCTGGAGGCCAGTGGAGCCGAGGGAGTCCTCATGCTCATGGTCGGCAGCGACGCGGTGAAGTTCAACCGGGCCTTCGCCCGGCGGGGCCTGCACGAGCGCATGGTGCGCTTCACGCCGCTCATGGAGGAGAACATGCTCCTGGCGAGTGGGGCGGACGCCACCGAGAACCTCTTCGTCGCGGCCGGCTACTTCAAGTCCCTCGCCACCGCCGACGCGCTCGACCTCATGTCGGCCTATGTGGAGCGCTTCGGGCCCGGCGCCCCTCCCCTGAACAATGCGGCGGAGTCATGCTACGAGGGCATCATGGCCCTGGCCGCGTTGAGCGATCGGGCCAGGTCGGCCGAGCTGAGCGACATCGTCCGGCATTCCACGGGCGTCGGCTACGAGGGGCCGCGCGGCACGATGACGATCTCCGGCGGCCATACTCACCAGACGGTCTACCTGGCCGCGGCGGGCGGTTACGAGTTCGACGTCATCGGCGCGCTCGAACCGATGACGTGAGCTTCCGCCGCCGATCAGAACGCCCCGTTTCTCCAAGACGGCGAGATCCGCGTTCAGGTCAAACCCGCCGACGGGTCGGTTCCAAGCCCGTGATCGAGGAGGACCCCCGCGGCGAACAGCCCGGGAGCGGGGCGGGTTCGGCTCAGTACGGGCTCATCTGGTCCAGGGCCTTCGCGGCGAAGCAGGGGCAGCAGCATCGGCGAGGGCTCCCTCATAGATGCATAGCACTGCGCATCCATGGCATAGATGTCACTCTAGGTGATCGAAATCGTACTGGTCGCCGCCGTCGGCCTTCGATCGCCTGCGCGAACAAGGCTCTTCCAGCCCAGGTCGTCATAGGCGCGGGGGCGGCGTCAGGGTGCCGAGGAGACGGAGGCGGGCGAGGCCGCCGTCGGGATAGATGTCGAGCCGCACGTGGGTGACCGTACGCTCGTCGTCCAGGCGGAATCGGTGCCGTGTGTCGGGCTGCAGCCGCGTCCTGGGCAGCAGCGGGAACCAGGCGCCGGCCTCGTCGAGCGAGGCGCCGCGCGCGTCGATGCCCCGCAACGAGGCCGCGCCCGGGGCGTTGTAGATCAGGTTCGCGGTGTCCAACTCGGCGACGGCGACCGTACCCGGGCCGGCGAGCGCCACGACGAGCCAGTCGTTGCCGCCGTCCCGCCGCCGGGCGGTCTCCCACCCCTCGGCCTGATGCCTGGACCGGCCCGGGGCGATGACGTTGCCCGGCGGCGAGTAGAACTCGTCCGAGCAGGCGATGACGCGCCCCCCGTTCTCCAGGGCGGCGAGATCGACGGTGAGCCCGTACAGGAACGCCCGGTCGGGCACCACATCGCCGTGCACCCGCAGCCGGGCGACGCCGCCGTCGGGGAAGACGTTCAGCCGCACGTGCGTGAAACGGCGCGGATCGGCGACCGGGAACTCGTGTACGGCGTCGCCGGTCAGCGGACTCCTCGGCACGATCTCCACCCACCCGGTCAGCTCGTCCACCGCCGGATGTCCCTCGGCTGCACACGCCTCCACCGAGGCGTACGGCGGGTGGTTGCCCTTGAACCAGGCCGTGTCGACGACCACGCCCCGGATGATCCCGGGCAGGCCGAGCCGTACGATCGCCCAGTCGTGGCCGGGATCGCGCCGCCGCCGGGTCTCCCACCCGTCGTAGACCTGCCCCTTCGGGCCGAACGTGTGCGGCCGGAACTCGGGCCGCCCCGGCCTGATCAGGGCCTCCCGCTCGGCGAACGACTCGTCGCTGGCCGCGACGACCGCCCCGCCGTACGTCCGCAGGGCGAGATCGGGCAGCCGGGTGAACGGGCTCACCTCGACTCCGTGCCGCGAACCTCCCAAAACCGTGCTCATGATCCGACCAGGAATCGCCCGCGCGGGGTAAGGAAATCGACGGGCTCGCCGCGCAGCCAGGTGGTGTGGACGACGCCGGAGAGCGTACGGCCGTGATAGGGCGTGACCGGGTTGCGGTGATGGAGGGCCGCCGCGTCGACGGTGAACTCGGCGTCGGGGTCGAAGGCCACGAGATCGGCGTCGGCGCCGACCCTGATCACCCCCTTGTACGGCAGGCCGACCAGCGTGGCGGGTCCCTCGGCCATCCAGCGGGCGATCTCACGCAGGCCGTGCCCACGCGAACGTGCCTCGGTCCACACGGCGGGCAGGCCGAGCTGCAGCGAGGAGATGCCGCCCCACGCGGCGGCGAAGTCCGCCGCCTTCAGCTCGGGCGGCGACGGCGAGTGATCGGAGACGACACCGATGAGGACACCCTCGGCCAGCGCCTCCCACAGGGCGTCGCGGTTGGCGGCCGCCCTGATCGGGGGGCAGCACTTGTACGCGGGACCGGCGACCTCCTCGGCGGTGAGCGTCAGATAGTGGGGACAGGTCTCGGCGGTGATCCGCACCCCCTCGTCCCCGGCCCGGCGCAGCGGCTCCAGGCAGGCGGCGGCCGACACGTGCACGATGTGGGCGCGGGCTCCGGTCGCGGCGGCGAGCTCGATCACCTGCTCGACGGCCCGCCGCTCGGCCTCCTCCGGCCGAGATCGCAAAAAATCCGCATATTTCGGGCCGTCCGGGTCGGCGAGCAGCGCGGGATCCTCGGCGTGGACGATCAGCAGCCCGCCGAAGGAGGCCACCTCGGCCAGCGCGTCCGCCAGCCCGGCCCGGTCGAGCGCGGCAAACTCCGCCACCCCCGACGGGGACAGGAAGCACTTGACCCCGAACGCCCCGGCCTCGTGCAGCGGTCGCAGCTCGGCCAGGTTCCCGGGGATCGCGCCGCCCCAGAAGCCGACGTCGACGTGGCACCGTCCCCGCGCCGCCCGCCGCTTGGTCTCCAGGGCGGCGACGCTGACCGTGGGCGGCAGCGAGTTGAGCGGCATGTCGACGATCGTCGTGACCCCGCCGGCCGCCGCCGCCCGGGTGGCCGTGTCGAAGCCCTCCCAGTGGGTCCGGCCGGGCTCGTTGACGTGCACGTGGGTGTCCACCAGGCCGGGCAGGAGCGCCAGGCCGCCGAGGTCCACCAGCCGCCGCGCGACCGGCACCTCGTCGTGAGCGTACAGCGCGGCGATCCTCCCGTCCCGTACGGCGACCGCCAGCGCGCGCTCCCCCTCCGGCGTCACCACCCGCCGCGATCTCACCACGACGTCGAACTCGTCGGCATCGATCTCAGCCACGTCGGCCCCGGCGCTGTCGAACACGCCCCCGCCCACCCTCCCCACCTCCGCGGTGATCTTGCGAATTCTCGCACACATATCCTCCGACCTGCGCTTTTCCCGACCGTGATCTTGCAGAAGCTCGCACCCATGCCTCCCGACCAGCCCCGACGGCTTTCGTGATCTTGCACGGACGCGTACGGAGACCTCCGGAGCATGCGGACGCGCGACGCCGATCGGCCGAGGCGATCTTCACGTCTCCCCCAGGAGGCGGCGGTGTGCCCGGGTCCCCGCCTCGGCGGCCGCCGCGTCGGTCACCGTACGAAGCTCGCCGTCCTCCACCACGGTCCGGCCGCCGACCAGGAGCCGGGCCAGCGGCGGCGTCTGGCCGTACGCGAAGGCGACCACGGGATCGTCGACGGCGGCGTGGAAACCGCCGAGCCGCCACAGGGCGATGTCGGCCAGCTTGCCCGCCTCGAGCGAGCCGATCTCGGCGGCGCGGCCGAGGCACCTGGCCCCGCCGATGGTGGCCAGCTCCAGCGCCTGGCGGGCGGTCAGCGCGCCCGGGCCGTACCGCGCGCGCTGCATCAGCATGGCCATCCTGATCTCGCCGGCGAGCGGCGTCATCTCGCTGGAGGCGGCGCCGTCCACGCCGAGGCCGACCGGCGCGCCGGCACGCAGCAGGTCGGCCACGCGGGCGATGCCGGCGCCGAGGCGGCCGTTCGACGAGGGGCAGTGGGCCGCGCCGGTGCCGGTCTCGGCGAAGCGGCGGACGTCCTTGTCGGTGAGGTGGACACAGTGGGCCAGCCAGACGTCGGGGCCGAGCCAGCCGAGCCCGTCGAGGTACTCGACCGGGAGCATCCCGAGCTGTTCCCGGCAGTGCTCGTCCTCGTCGGCGGTCTCGGCGATGTGCGTGTGCAGTCGTACGCCGTGGGAGCGCGCGAGCTCGGCCGAGCGGATCATGAGATCGCCGCTCACGGAGAACGGCGAACACGGGGCGACCGCGATCCGCAGCATCGACCCGAAGGACGGATCGTGAAATTTCTGGATCGCTTCCTCGGTGGCCCGCAGGATCTCGTCGGCCTCCTCCACCACGTCGTCGGGGGGCAGGCCGCCCTGCGATCTCCCCCGGTCCATCGAGCCCCGGCACGGGTGGAACCGCAGTCCGACCCGTCGCGCGGCGTCGATCTCGGCCTCGAACAGGTCACCGCGGCCCCTGGGGAAGACGTAGTGGTGGTCGGTCGAGGTGGTGCAGCCCGACTTGGCCAGCCAGGCCAGTCCCGCCGTCGCCGCGCCCGACACCACCTCGGCGTCCAGCCTCGCCCACAGCCGGTAGCTCGCCACCAGCCACTCGAACAGCGTCCCGTCGGGCGTCACCCCCTGGGCGGCCCATTGGTAGAGGTGGTGATGGGTGTTGACGAGCCCGGGGGTCGCCAGGCAGCCGGAGCCGTCGACGCGTTCGGCCCCCTCGTGTACGGCCCCGGCGGGGCCGGGGCCGACGGCGGTGATCCGGTCGCCTTCGACGACGATGTGGCCGCAGGGAATCTCCTCGCCCACCACGGGCGTGATGTAGGCGTTCTCGATCACGACGCGACGGACTGCAAGATCACGCAAGGAGAACTCCCAGGTAGGGCGGTGCCGGTGCGAGTTTCTGCAAGATCACGGATGGTGGACGGCCAGGTCGGAGGGCATGCCTGCGAGAATTCGCAAGATCACGGGGAGGGGGTGGCGGTGGTGCGTTGGGCCGCGGCGAGGCGGACGGCTTCGATGATCTTCTCGTATCCGGTGCATCGGCACAGATTGCCGGCCAGGGCCTCCCTGATCTCGGCGTCCTCCGGCACCCGCCCCGCCGTCCGCTCGACCAGCGCGTGCGCCTGCACGACGAGCCCGGGCGTGCAGAAGCCGCACTGTACGGCTCCCGCCGCGACGAAGGCGCGCTGCACCTCGTGCAGTCCGCCTTCCCCGGCCGGGTCGTCCCCGCAGACGAGGCCCTCGACCGTGACCACCTCGCGGCCCTCGGCCTGACCTGCTGCGACCAGGCAGGCGCAGACCGGCGTGCCGTCCAGATAGACCGTGCAGGACCCGCACTCGCCCTGTTCGCACGCGTTCTTGGCGCCCGGCAGGCCGAGCCGTTCCCGCAGCACGTAGAGCAGGCTCTCGCCCTCCCACACGTCGTCGGCGGCCATCCGCCGGCCGTTGACGGTGACGTTCACCCTCATCTGGCGCCCCTCCCCGCCCGCAGGTAGTCGTGCCAGGCCCAGCCGAGCGTGCGGCGGGCCATGACGGCCAGGGCGTGCGACCGATAGGCCGCCCGTCCTCGCACGTCGTCGATCGGCGCGGCCGCCGCCGCCACCAGCTCCCCGAAGCGCCGGGCGACCTCCTCGTCCAGCGCCGAGCCGCCCGCCCAGTCGAGCTCGCCCGCCAGGAACGCCTCGGCGGCGACCGCCCGCAGCGGCGTCGGCGCCGCCGACCCGATCCCGGTCCCCACCCGCCGGGCTTCCGGCCGATCAGAGCCGTCGAGCGCGATCGCGAACGAGCACACCGCGATCACCATGGCGTTCCTCGTGCCGATCTTGGAGAAGTACTGCGGTCCCGCGGCGGCCGGTACGCGCACCGCGCGGATCAGCTCGTCGGGGGCGAGCGCGTTGCGCTTCACCCCGGTGTAGAACTCCGCGACCGGGATCAGCCGCGTCCCGCGCACCGACTCGGCCTCGACGATCCCGCCCGAGGCCAGCAGCGGGGGGTGGCCGTCGCCTGCCGGGGAGGCGGCGCCGAGGTTGCCGGCGAGCGTGCCGCGATTCCGGATCTGCGGCGAGCCGACGGTGCGGGACGCCTGGGCCAGGCCCGGCAGCACCTCGCCCAGCTCGTCGATCAGCCGGGCGTAGGTCACCCCGGCGCCCACGCGGATCCACTCCCCCTCCCGCGACCAGCCGGTCAGCTCGCCGACCGGGTTGAGGTCGAGCAGCGCGGCCGGGCGGCCCTTGTCGAGGTTGATCTCCACCATCACGTCGGTGCCGCCCTGGATCGGCGTCGCCTCCGGCCGCTCCGCCTTCAGCTCCAGCGCCTCTGCCCAGGTGCGGGCGCGCAGAAAGTCCATGGGCTACTCCCAGGCCGGTCCGGGGTCGGGGGCGTCCTCGCGCAGCACCGTGCCCTCGATCAGTCCGTACGGCCGGTCGGCCGCGAAGAAGACCTCCCCGTCGTTGTCCAGCCCGAACGGCGACAGGTCCACGGCGAAGTGGTGCTTGTTCGGCAGCGAGAGCCGCACCTCGCAGATCTCGGGGCAGTCCGCGAGCACCCGCGTGCCCATGGCGTAGAGGGTCTGCTGCAGCGACCGGCTGTAGGTGTCGGCGAACGCGGCGAGCAGGGCCTGACAGGCTGTTTCATGCGATTTGTCCCAGTCGGCGGGCGGTTCGGCATGCCGCCACGACGCCGCCACCTCGGTGGCGAGGACGCGGTCGCCGGTCTCGGCCAGCGTTGTGTACTCGTCCTTGGCGAACCCCCGGAACTCCGAGTCGGTCGTGTTCATGACGACGAGGTTCCGCAGCCCGGAGACGACCCGCTCCCCCGACTCGTCCACGTGCACCACGCAGGTGCGGGTCGCCCGCCCGGACCTGACGAACGAGTGCCCGCCGGAGCCGATGCGCTCCCAGTCGTACTCCTCGATCGCGACCCGGGCGTGCCGTACCGCCCGATGGGCGCCCGCGAAGTGCCGGGCCAGCAGCAGCGCGAAGTCCTCGATCGCCTCGATGCCGTGCTTCTTGGCGAACGCGTAGACCGTGTTCTTCTGCGTGTCCGTGGGCAGCACGGCCGAGTTGTCCCCACTCAGGTGGACCTCGGTCATGTCTCCCGACAGGGATGTGCTGACGTTGAGGTCCTTCACCCGGTGGGCGTCCCCACGCCGGGTGATCCGCACCACCCTCGTCTCGGCCTTGCCGTATCTGTTGGCTCCCAGGACGACCGATAAGCTACTGGACACGGTTAGCTCCCACGGTAGGTCGAGTAGGCGAAGGGGCTCAGCAGCAGCGGCACGTGACAGTGCTCGCCCGCCTCCCTGATCGTGAACACGACGCTCACCTCCGGGAAGAACGCGTCCTCCCCCAGATAGGCGCCGGTGTCGAAGACGAGGCGGTAGGTCCCCGGGCGCGGATCGGCGTCGGCCAGCCATTCGGGGCCGAGCGGCGACCAGGTGCCGATCCGGCCGTCGCCGTCGGTACGGCCCTCGGCCACCGGGACGAAACCGTGCGGAGTGCGGCGCGACAGCCGTACGACCACGTCCTTGGCCGGCCGCCCGGCGGCGGTGTCCAGCACGTGGGTGGACAGGCTCATCGCGCCTCCTGCCACAGCTTGGCCAGCCTGAGATCGACGATCTTGCCCAGCTCCGCGCGGACCACCGCGCGTTCGGTCTCGGCGTCGTTGCCGAGCCGCGCCCGTAGCAGATCGAGCAGCTCCCGCGCACCGCGCCCGGTCGCGCAGACCAGGTAGACGTGGCCGAACCGGCTCTCGTAGGCGGCGTTGCCCGCGCGCAGCGCGTCGAGCACCTCCCGATCGCCGCCCTCCCGACCGGCACCCGCCTGATCGGCGCCCGACCGATCGGCGCCCGTCTGATTCACGCCCGCCTGTTCCGCGCGCGACCAGGCGGCCTCCCTGCCGTCGCCGACGGGCCGCTCGCCGATGCGGGGATGCGCGGCCAGCGCCTCCAGCACGTCGGGCCAGCTCAGCGCGGCCAGCGCCGCCGCGCCCGCCCGGCGCAGCCCGTCGAGGTCCCGGTACGGCTGCCGTGCGGCGACCGCCGACACCCAGCCGGTGGAGGCACAGCAGGAGCGGAGGTCCGCCCGGCCGAGTTCTCGCATGCCGAAAGTACACAGCGGGCCGGCCGCCCGATCCAGCGGCGTGGGCTCCAACCCTCCGCCCCCGTGGCCCCACCCGTTTGTAGGTTGTGCCAAAGGACCGGCCGCGAGCAGGCAGAGTTGTCTGGAAACCAATCGGGGTGTGATTAGCGCGGAGGTCGCGATGTCTCCTTCCACTCTCATCGGCGGGCACGTCTTCGTCGCCGGCGGCCTGGCCACCGGCGGGCTGCGCTACGCCGCCGACATCGGCGCCGAGATGGTCCAGGTGTTCGTCACCAACCCGCGCGGCTGGGCGCTCAGCGCGGGCGACCCCGCGGAGGACGCCAGGCTGCGCGAGTCCGGGATGCCGGTGTTCGTGCACGCCAACTACCTCGTCAACTTCGGATCGCCGACCGGGGCCACGCTGGAGAACTCGGTGGCGGTCGTCCGCCACACCCTCCGCCGGGCCGCGGCGATCGGCGCGCTCGGCGTGGTCGTGCACACCGGCTCGGCCGTCAGCCAGTCGTACGAGGACGCGATGCGCCAGGTGCGTGAGCACCTGCTGCCGCTGCTGGACGAGATTCCCGACGACGGCCCCGACCTGCTGCTGGAGCCGATGGCCGGGCAGGGCCGGATGCTGTGCGCGACCGTACAGGATCTGGGGCCCTACCTGGAGGCGCTGGACCTCCACCCCAGGGTGGGGGTGTGCCTGGACACCTGTCACGTGTTCGCCGCCGGACACGACCTGGCCGCTCCCGGCGGCGTACGGCTCACGCTGGACGCGCTGCACGAGGTCGCCCCCGGCCGGCTCAAGCTGATCCACGCCAACGATTCCAAGGACCCCTGCGGATCGAAGCGTGACCGGCACGAGAACATCGGTGCCGGCCACATCGGCGCCCAGGCGTTCGCCGACCTGATGCGTCATCCGGTGGCCGCCGGTGTGCCCGTCTGCATCGAGACGCCGGGCAAGGCGGACAAGCACCGGGAGGACATCGAGCTGCTCAAGAAACTCCGCTGAGCGGGGCCTGAGCGGACGGGGTCGCGGCGCGATCCGGCGCCCCCGTGTGGCCGGATCGCGTCCGCGTACTCTCCGCCACGCCGGGGCCGGGCCCTTCCCCCCCGAGTAGAGCCCGGCCCCTGTGGCCTTGAGGTCAGATCTCGCTCACCTTGTCGGCCACCCGGCGTGTCTTGCAATGCTCGAAAGACTACGAGGAGTAATGAGGCCGCGGGGAGTCCCTTCGGACGAGCGGTCTCCAGTTCGCGCCATGCGGCCCCGCCGATCGCGACGAGCGGAGCATCCTGAGCGACGAACGGTCGCCTGGGGCCCCTCCGCCCGCCCCTGCGGTCAGCGGAACTGGCCTACGAGCAGTTCCCGGACCTGCCGGGTGTGCCGCCTGCTCACCGGTAGCACCTGCTCCCCCACCTGGAGCACCATCCGCCCCGCGTCGAATCGCATCTCGATCACGTGCCTGGCGTTCACCAGCGTGCTGCGGTGCGCCCGGATGAAGCCGGCGCCGCCCCACCGCCGCTCCAGCGCCGCCAGGGACATCCGCACCAGATAGTTGGCGTCGGCGGTGTGCAGGCGCACGTAGTCGCCCTGCGCCTCGGCGTAGCACACGTCCTGCTGGGCCACGAACTTCGTGCGCCCGCCCAGCTCCACCGGGATGACGTCGTCCGGCGCCGCCTCCCCGTCACCGGCCGCGACCGCGGCCGCGAGCCGGCGTACGGCCTCGGCCAGCCGCTCGGGACGCACCGGCTTGAGCAGGTAGTCGACGGCCTCCAGCTCGAACGCCTGGACCGCGCAGTCGTGCGCGCTCACGAAGACCAGCCGCGGCGGGGTGGGGAAGCCGCCGATGAGCCTGGCCAGGTCGAGACCGTCGAGACCGGGCATCCGGATGTCCAGGAAGACCCCGTCGAGCCGCTCCCCCGCGGCGATCATCTGCACCATGTCCTGAAGCGCCGCCGCGCTGTCCGACGCCGTCTTGACCTGCTTCACACGGGCGTCCCGCCGGAGGAGATAGGCGAGCTCGGACAGTGCGGGAACCTCGTCGTCTACCGCAAGGACGCGTAACATGTCCACCACCGTGCCTGTAACCGAGTGGTTACGCAAGTGATACCTGCAGCTAGATGAGGCTCGGCTGCGGACGGGTCTTCGGGATGCGGAGCTGGATCTTCGTCCCCGCGCCGGGGGCGGTGTCGACGACGAGGCCGTAATCGTGCCCGTAGATGCGGCGCATCCGCAGGTCGACGTTGCTCAGCCCGATCCCCTTGGGCTCCTCGCCGAGGATGGCCCGCACGTGCTCGGGGTCCATGCCGACCCCGTCGTCCTCGATGGAGATGTGCGCCTCGGGCCCGGCGTCCTTGATGACCACCCGGACCTCGCCGGGCATGCCGTGTTTGATCGCGTTCTCGACCAGCGGCTGCAGACACAGGAACGGCACCGGCACCCGCAGCACCTCGGGGGCCACCTGCACGGTGAAACGCAGGCGGTCGCCGAACCTCGCCCGCTCCAGCACCAGATAGCGGTCCATGCAGCTCAGCTCGTCGGCGAGCGTGGTGAAGTCCCTGGTCCTGCGCAGCGCGTAGCGGGTGAAGTCGGCGAAGTCCAGCAGCAGCTCACGGGCCCGCTCCGGTTCCGTACGGACGAACGAGGCGATCGTGGTCAGCGAGTTGTAGACGAAGTGCGGCGAGATCTGCGCGCTCAGCGCCCGCGTCTCGGCCTCCAGCGTCCGCCGCCGGGACGAGTCGAGCTCGGCCAGCTCGAGCTGCCCGGAGACCCAGCGGCCCACCTCCGTCGCGATGCGCGCCAGCGCGTGACCGGCATCTGCGTCATAGGCGGCGAGCGCGCCGACCACCCGGCCCTCCACGGTCAGCGGCACCAGCACCCCCTCGCCCACGACCACGTGGGGCCACCCCGCCCGCAGCGCGGCCCGCGCCTCGGCGAGGATCGCCTCGTCCCCCGGCACGCCCTCGCCGTCGCGGGCGAGGACCCGGTCGAGGGACGTGATCGCCAGGGCCGGCGTGCCGAGCAGGGCACGCAGGTGCCGTACGGCTCGGCGCGCGGAGTCGCGGTTCAGGCCCGTCCGCAGCGAGGGCGCGGCCAGCCCGGCGATGTGCAGGGCGAGATGGGCGGCCTCACCCGCCTCGCCCGCCAGACCGTCGCGGCACGACCGCCGCCGGCCGAGGCCGTACCCGGCGAGGGCGGACATCCCGCAGAGCGGCAGCCACAGGGCCGCCAGACACAGGGCTATCGACACGCGGGCAAAGGTAGCGGCTGGAGGGGGCTCAGGGCGGGCCGTCGCCCGGGTCCTCCTGATATGAGTAGCGCTGTTCCTGCCATGGATCGCCGATGTTGTGGTAGCCGCGCTCCTCCCAGAAGCCCCGCCGGTCCTCCAGCAGGTACTCCACCGCGCGGACCCACTTCACACTCTTCCAGGCGTACAGGTGGGGGACGACGAGACGGACGGGAAAGCCGCGCTCGGGCGCGAGCGGCTTCTCGTCGAGCTCGGTGGCGAACAGCGTGGTCGGCCGGTCGAAGTCGCCGAACCTCATGTTGGCGCTGTAGCCGTACTCCGCCCAGATCATGACGTGGCGCACGCCGGGGTCGGGCGGGACCCGCTCGAGCAGCGCCGCCGCCGGAATGCCGCCCCACTCGTTCCCCATGATCGAGAACTTGGTGACGCAGTGGAAGTCGGCGAGCACGGTCATGCGGGGCAGCCTGGAGAACTCCTCCCAGGTGAAGCGGTGCTCCTCGCCCGAGGCCGTGGCGCCGAATACCTGGAAGCGCCAGCTCTGCGGACGGAACGCCGGCACCCTGCCGTAGTGGAGGATCGGCCGCCCCCGCGGGATGTACTGGCCCGGGGGCAGGCGGGTCTCCACTTCGGGGATCTCCGGTTCACGTATCTCCGGGTCGGGAATCTCCGGCACGCAGCCATCCTGCCACCAGGCGCGAAACCGGCTCCCACCGGTCCCCTCCCCCGGGCGCGAGGGCCATGCGCTATATTTCGAGCATGCGCACCGCTTCTGCGTTTTTCGTGTTTTGGTATGGCGACGGACCCGTGAGGACCGCTCGCCCGCAAGCGCTGCGCTGACAGCCAGGCGAACGAAGGCCCCGGGTCCGGTCGGACCCGGGGCCTTCTGTTTGTCACAGCGATGTTCGTCAGAAGAAGGAGTGATCATGGTCATCGTCATGGCCCCCGAGGCCACGCAGGACGACGTCGACGCGATCGTCGAGCTCGTCGCCACGGCCGGGGGCGAGGCCTTCGCCAGCCGGGGCGTGAGCCGTACGATCATCGGGCTGATCGGCGACGTCGAGCAGTTCACGACGCTGAACCTGCGCGGCATGAGCGGTGTGGCCGACGTGGTGCGCGTGTCCGCCCCGTACAAGCTGGTGAGCCGGGACAACCATGCCCAGCGGACGACGGTGCGGGTCGGCGGCGTGCCCATCGGGCCGGACACGGTGACGCTGATCGCGGGGCCGTGCGCGGTGGAGACCCCGCAGCAGACGCTGGAGGCGGCCAGGATGGCCAAGGCCGCCGGTGCGACACTGCTGCGCGGGGGCGCCTACAAGCCGCGCACCTCGCCGTACGCCTTCCAGGGGCTGGGCGAGGCGGGCCTGCGCATTCTTGCCGACGTGCGCGAGGAGACCGGCCTGCCGATCGTCACCGAGGTCGTGGACGCCCATGACGTGGAGCTGGTGGCGTCGTACGCCGACATGCTGCAGGTCGGCACCCGCAACGCGCAGAACTTCGCGCTGCTGCAGGCCGTGGGCGCGGCCGGCAAGCCGGTGATGCTCAAGCGGGGCATGACGGCGACCATCGAGGAGTGGCTGATGGCGGCCGAGTACATCGCCCAGCGTGGCAACCTCGACATCGTCCTGTGCGAGCGCGGCATCCGGACCTACGAGACCGCGACCCGCAACACCCTGGACATCTCGGCCGTGCCCGTGGTGCAGCGGCTGTCGCACCTGCCGGTGATCGTGGACCCGTCGCACTCGGGCGGCCGGCGCGATCTCGTGCTGCCGCTGACCCGGGCCGCGATCGCGATCGGCGCCGACGGCCTGATCATCGACGTGCACCCCAACCCCGAGCAGGCGCTGTGCGACGGCCCGCAGGCCCTGGTCGACGCCGACCTGGCCGAGCTCGCCACCGTCGTGCGCGACTTCCCGCCACTGGTGAACCGCGCCCTCACGGTCTCCCCCGAGCTGTCCACCGCCGCGACGCCCGTCTAGAGCACCCCGCCCGGCGTGGCGAGATCACACCCTGGTCAAGCCCGGCCGCCAGGCCGGGAGGAGGTTCCGGTCCGCCGCGAAGCCCGCTCCTCGCGGGCTTCGCGTGCGGTCCTCGCTCCCTCGATCCCGGTGGAGGTCCCCGTCACTGCTGGAAGTCGTCCAGCTTGTAGGGGCGGATCGAGTCCGCGAGCTGGACGGCGAGATCCTCGGCGTCCAGGCGCCGCTCGATCTGCTTGAGATCCTCGATCTTGGCCCGGGTCTCGGCCGAGCGGGGGGCGAGCAGCGTGCAGCAGTCCTCGTCGGGCAGCTCGGAGATCGCCAGGGTCCCGATCCGCCGTGCCTCCGCCATGATCTCGGTCTTGTCCAGGCCGATGAGCGGCCGCAGCACCGGCAGGTCGACCGCGTTGTCCTGGGCCGTGATGTTGGTGAGCGTCTGGGAGGAGACCTGGCCGAGCGAGTCACCGGTGATGAGCGCCTCGGCGCGGATGCGGTGCGCCACCTCCTCGGCGGTCTTCAGCATCAGCCGCCGCTGCGCGATCACCGCGAGGCGGTCCTGCCCGGAGACCTTGATCGACTGCTGGGCCTTGCCGAACGGCACCACCCACAGGCGCGACTTGCCCTGGAAGCGGTCCAGGTTGCGTACGAGAGCGTACGCCTTGTAGATCGACTCGGAGGTGGTGAACGGGATGCCGGAGAAGTGCAGGAAGTCCACCCGCAGGCCCCGGCGCATCATCCGGTAGGCCGCCACCGGCGAGTCGATGCCGCCCGACAGCAGCGCCAGCGCCCGCCCGCTGCAGCCGACCGGCAGGCCGCCCTGGCCGGGCAGGCCCCCGGTGAACAGGAACGCCTCGTCCCTGTCCACCTCGATGTGCACGGTCAGCTCGGGGTCGCTGAGATCGACCGGCAGGCCGTACGTGTCGTTGATCGTGCCGCCGACGAGGCGGTCGAGCTCGTTGGACCGCAGCGGGAACCGCTTGTCCCTGCGCCGCGACCGTACGGCGAAGCGCGCCTTCCTGGCCACCTCGGCGGAGTCCTTGATCAGCTCGATGGCCGCCTTGGTGATGGCCTCCGGGTCCTTGGCCACCCGCCGGGCGAGGTGGACCAGCACGATGCCGGGCACGTCGGACACCCTCCGGGCGACGGCCTCGGCGACCTCGTCGTCGGTACCCTCCGGGAAGAAGATCGCGATCACGCCGTGCCGCTGGCGGACCTCGACGCGGTAGTCCTTGAGCGCGCCCTTGATGTTCGACCGCAGTCGCGTCTCGAAGAGCTCGCGGTTCCTGCCCTTGAGGACCACCTCGCCCAGCTTGAGCAGCACACACGGCTCACCCAGGACCGACCCGGCCGACACTGACATCGCTTCACCTACCTCCGGCAGAGCACAACGCACGAGCCCACCACTTTAGTCCGCGCGGCGAGGTCCGATCACCCGACGGCCGGGCGGTGGGACCCACCGCCCGGCCGTCGGGAGCGTCTCGAGATCAGCGGATCAGCGGATCAGCGGATCAGCCGAAGAAGACCTCGGCCTCCTCGTAGCGGGAGACCGGCACGGTCTTCAGCTCGGCGGTGGCCTCGTCGAGGCCGACCCGGATGATGTCCGTGCCGCGCAGGGCGACCATCTTGCCGAAGTCGCCCTCGTTGACCGCGTCGATCGCGCCGAGGCCGAACCGGGTGGCGAGCACGCGGTCGGACGCCGACGGCGTGCCGCCCCGCTGGATGTGGCCGAGGACCGTGGTCCTGGCCTCCTTGCCGGTGCGCTTCTCGATCTCCTTGGCGAGCATCTCCCCGATGCCGCCGAGCCGTACGTGGCCGAACGCGTCGAGCTCGCCGCTCTGCAACTCCATCTGGCCCTCAAGGGGATGCGCCCCCTCGGCGACGACCAGTATCGGGGCGTACCTCGTCTTGAACCGGGACTCGACGTAGGCGCAGACCTTCTCGATGTCGAACGGCTTCTCCGGGATGAGGATGACGTTCGCCCCGGCGGCCATGCCGGCGTACAGCGCGATCCACCCCGCGTGACGGCCCATGACCTCGCAGATCAGCGCGCGGTGGTGGGACTCCGCCGTGGTGTGGAGGCGGTCGATGGCCTCCATGGCGATGTTGACGGCGGTGTCGAAGCCGAAGGTGTAGTCGGTGGCGTTGAGGTCGTTGTCGATCGTCTTGGGCACGCCGACGACCTTCACCCCGCGGTCGAAGAGCTGCTTGGCGACGCCCAGGGTGTCCTCGCCGCCGATCGCGATCAGCGCGTCGATCCCGCCCTCGGCCAGGTTCTCCTTGATCCGGTCGACGCCGCCGTCGATCTTGATCGGGTTGGTGCGCGAGGAACCGAGGATGGTCCCGCCCCGCGGCAGGATCCCCCGGACCGCCTGGATGTCGAGCGGCATGGTGTCGCCCTCGAGGGGCCCGCGCCAGCCGTCGCGGAATCCGACGAACTCGTGCCCGTACACGCCGATGCCCTTGCGGACGACGGCGCGGATGACCGCGTTCAGCCCGGGGCAGTCGCCGCCTCCGGTAAGGACTCCAATGCGCATGACGGGTTCCTCCATAAGGGAATACACGGCCAGACTGGTGCGGCACGCCGTGTCGACGCACCGCATTCTGCACCAGCCTACCGACATTGGTATAGACCAAAGCGAGGTTACGTGACCGAACTCACCACGGCCAGCACCCCTACCCGACCGGCCCTTCACCATTCAGTCTCCCACGATGGGCGCGAAGCGAGCGTGCTGGCCATCGACGCCGGCACCACCGGGGTCACCGCTCTCGTCGTCACCGCCGACGGGCGGATCGACGGCCGGGGGTATGAGGAGTTCGCCCAGCACTTCCCTCATCCCGGCTGGGTCGAGCACGTGCCGGAGGAGATCTGGCAGGCGACGCTCGCGGCCTGCCGTACGGCCCTGGACGCCGCGACCACCCGGCCGTGCTGCGTCGGGATCACCAACCAGCGGGAGACCGCCGTGCTGTGGGACCGCGCCACGCTGGCCGCGCCGCGCCGCGCGATCGTCTGGCAGGACCGGCGCACGACCGCGGTCTGCGAGCGCATGCGGGAGCACGAGCCGCGGGTGTCCGAGCTCACCGGGCTCCGCCTCGACCCCTACTTCACCGGCACGAAGCTGACCTGGCTGGCGGAGAACGACCCGCGCGCCTGGAAGAGGACGGCGACCGGGGAGGTCGCCCTCGGCACCGTCGACTCCTACCTGATCGCCCGGCTCACCGGCGGCGCCCGGCACGTCACCGATCCGTCCAACGCCTCCAGGACCCTGCTCTACGACATCGCCGCCGGCGAGTGGTCGGCGGAGCTGTGCGACCTGTTCGGCGTGCCGTCCGCCGCGCTGCCGCGGATCGTGCCGAACTATGGGGAGATCGGACGGACCTCGCCCGAGGCGTTCCTCGGGCTCGACCTGCCGATCACCGGCGTGGCGGGCGACCAGCAGGCGGCGCTGTTCGGCCAGACCTGCTTCTCCCCCGGCGACATCAAGTGCACGTACGGCACCGGCTCGTTCATCCTGGTCAACACCGGCGGGCGGATCGTCAGGTCGCACGCCGGGCTGCTGACCACCGTCGCCTGGCAGGCGCCCTCCGGCGAGATGACCTACGCTCTGGAGGGGTCGATCTTCGTCACGGGAGCGGCCGTCCAGTGGCTGCGCGACGGACTCGGGCTGATCCAGGCCGCGGCCGACTCGGAGTTCGCCGCCGCGAGCGTGCCCGACTCCGGCGGGGTCGTGTTCGTGCCCGCCCTGACCGGGCTCGGCGCGCCGTACTGGGACCCCGACGCCCGGGGGACCATCCTCGGCATCACCCGCGGCACCCGGGCCGCCCATCTGGTGCGGGCCACCCTCGACGCGATCACGTTCGAGGTGCGCGACATCGTCGAGGCCATCCGGGAGATGGGCGTGGAGACGGCGGTGCTGAAGGCCGACGGCGGCGCCAGCGGCAACGACCTGCTCATGCGCCTGCAGGCCGACCAGCTGGGCACGCCGGTCGAGCGGCCGGTCGTCCAGGAGACGATGGCCCTCGGCGCGGCGTTCCTCGCGGGACTGGGCGCGGGCGTCTGGTCCTCGCCCGAGGAACTGCGCGAGACCTGGCGGCTCGACCGCCGCTTCGAGCCCGGCCCGGACGACGGCACGGGCTACGCCCGATGGAAGCGCGCGGTCGAGCGGGCCCGTGACTGGGCCGATTGAGGAAGGCGGGCCGGGCCGGCGGGGCGAACACGGGCCGCTCGACCTGACGTCGCCCCACAACCTGGGAGACACGGGTCGCGAAAACGCCTGGCCCATCGGACCGCCCTCGAACTATCTTTGACTGAGTCAAAGATTTTTGGAGGCGACGATGGACCCGGTGGCGGAGATCCGCGGCTTCAACCGTTTCTACACCGAAGTGATCGGCGTGCTCGGGGCCGGCCTGCTGGACACCCCCTACTCGCTGACGGAGGCCAGGGTGCTGTTCGAACTCGGCACTCGAGGGGCGGCCGACGCGGTCCTCATCAGGGAGCTCCTCGGCCTCGACCCCGGTTACCTGAGCCGGATCCTGGCCAAGTTCGAGGCGGAGGGACTCGTCCTGCGTGAACGGTCGGCCGAGGACGGCCGGCGCCAGGTCGTCAGGCTCACGGACGGCGGCCTGGAGGCGTACCGCACGCTCGACGCACGCTCGGCCGCCGAGATCGAGGCCATGCTGGGCGACCTGACCGGTGCGGAGCGGCACCGCCTGCTCACGAGCATGGCCGCCATCCGCGAGACCCTGGAGCCGGCCGAGCGGCGTGAGCCGTACGTCATCAGGGCGCCGCGCCCGGGCGACCTCGGGTGGGTGGTGCACCGGCATGGCGCGCTCTACAGCGAGGAGTACGGCTGGGGCATGGCCTTCGAGGCCCTGGTCGCCAGGGTCGTGGCCGACTACGCCGACCATCACGACCCGCGTCGGGAGGCGGGCTGGATCGCCGAGATCGGCGGCGAGCCGGTCGGCTGCGTCTTCTGTGTGCGCAAGGACGACGAGACGGCCCAGCTCAGGTTGCTGCTGGTCGAACCGCACGCACGGGGCATGGGGATCGGACGGCGGCTGGTCGGCGAATGCCTGGACTTCGCCCGGCGCGCCGGATATCCACAGATCACGCTGTGGACGAGGGACATCCTGGCCGGCGCCAGAAGGATCTACCAGGCGGCCGGGTTCGAACTCGTCGAGGAGCGGGCGAACGAGGAGAACGGCCACCCGGTCGTCGACCAGGTCTGGACGCTGAAACTCACCGGCGACGGACAGGCAGAGACGTTGACAGTGTCATCGTGACAGTGTCAGTGTGGAGGCATGGACGAGACGTGGACGATCGGCGAGCTGGTGGAGCGGGCGACGGCCCTGCTCACCCCGCCTCGGGCGGGGGTCGACGGCCCGGCCGGCGGCGGTGACGGCCGCGTCCGCGAGGTGCCGAACGAGCGGCTCATCCGGTGGTACACGACGATCGGCCTGCTCGACCCGCCGCTCGCCCGCCGCGGCCGGGTCGCGCTCTACGGGCGGCGCCATCTGCTCCAGCTCGTCGCGGTGAAACGCCGTCAGGCCGACGGCCTGTCCATCGCCGCCATCCAGGCGGAGCTCGCCGGGGCCACCGACGCCGTGCTCCAGCGGATCGCCGCTCTCCCGGCCGGTCCGCCGCCCGCGCCCGCCGCACCCGCGAACACCGCACCCGCGAACACCACACCCGCGAACACCGCGCCCGCGAACACCACACCGAGAACCACCGCGCCCACGGCCGCCGCCCGCGGCCGCTTCTGGGCCCGCGACACCACGCCGGCGGCCGCCGTACCCGCGGCGGAGACCGCACCTGTCACGTCTGACGCATCGCTCGACGTGGTGTTCGGCGTACGGCTCGCGCCCGGGGTGACGGTCCTGCTCGAAGGACGCACGCCGACCCCGGAGGAGCTGGCCGCCATCGGCCGGGCGGCCGGGCCGCTGCTGGCCACGCTCACCGAACTCGGCCTGGGGGGTGTCTGACAGATCATGTCCCGCCACGCACGGCCCGGACGGCGGCTGCCCGGCCCCCTTACCCGCGAAAGGGAAGAAACGCCATGACCATTCCCATCACGCATCTGCGGCCGGAGGAGTGCCGGCCGGCTCAGGACGCCGGGCTCGGGGCCCTGGAGACCGAACGCGGCAATCTGCCGCTCGACAGCGTCGACGTCACGGCCCGCCTGACCGGGCTGGTCGCCGGGGTCGCCGTGGTGCAGACGTTCCGGAACCCGTACGACGTCTCGCTCGAGGCGACGTACGTCTTCCCGCTGCCGTCGAGGGCGGCGGTCACCGAGTTCCGCATGGAGGCCGACGACCGCGTGATCGACGGCGTGCTGAAGGAGCGCGCGCGGGCGCGGGCCGACTACGATCGGGCGCTCGCCGAGGGCAGACGGGCCGCGATCGCCGAGGAGGACCGGCCCGACGTCTTCACCATCCGGGTCGGCAACATCGGGCCGGGCGAGCGGGTCACGGTACGGCTCACGCTGAGCCAGCCGCTGCCGTACGAAGACGGCGCGGCCGAGTTCCGCTTCCCGCTGGTGGTGGCGCCGCGCTACGTTCCCGGAGCCCCGCTGGACGGGCCGCAGGCCGGGGGCGGCGTGGCAGCGGACACCGACGCGGTGCCCGACGCGTCCCGGATCTCCCCGCCGGTGCTGCTTCCGGGGTTTCCCCATCCCGTACGGCTGTCGCTCGCGGTGACGGTGGACCCGGCCGGGCTCGGCCTGCGGGAGATCCGCTCCAGCCTGCACGAGGTGGTCCACGAGGGTGACACGATCAGCCTGCGGCCCGGCGAGCGGCTGAACCGCGACTTCATCCTGCGTCTGGCGTTCGACGCCTCGACGGCTCTCGCCCTGGTCCCGGACGACGCCGATGAGGGCACGTTCACGCTGACCGTGGTGCCGCCGGCGGACGCGACGGCCGCGGCGAGACCGCGCGACGTGGTGCTGCTGCTCGACCGGTCCGGCAGCATGATGGGCTGGAAGATGGTGGCGGCCCGGCGCGCGGCGGCCAGGATCGTCGACACGCTGACCGCCCGGGACCGCTTCGCCGTGCTGGCGTTCGACACCGAGATCGAGCGGGCCTTCCCCGGCGGGCTGGTGCACGCCTCCGACCGCGACCGCTACCGCGCCGTCGAGCATCTGGCCCGGCTGGAGGCGCGCGGCGGGACCGAGATGCTCACCCCCATCGAGGAGGCGCTCGGCCTGCTCGACGCCGCCCCCGAAGAGCACGCCGGCGAGCGGGCCGACGACGGCGCCGGGGCGCGGGACCGCGTGCTCGTCCTGGTCACCGACGGTCAGGTGGGCAACGAGGACCAGATCCTGGAGCGCGTCGGCGGACGGCTCGGCGGCGTACGCGTGCACACGGTGGGCATCGATCGGGCGGTGAACGCCGGTTTTCTCGGCCGGCTCGCCCTGCTCGGCAGCGGCCGCTGTGAGCTGGTCGAGTCGGAGGACCGGCTCGACGAGGCGATGGAGCACATCCACCGCAGGATCGGCGCGCCCCTCGTCACCGACGTCACGCTGAATCCGGAGGGCTTCGAGCTCGTCCCGGACACGGTCACGGACGCCGGATCGCTCTTCCCCGGCGTGCCGCTCACCGTCTCCGGCCGCTATCGGGGACGGCCGTCCGGCGCGATGGCCGTACGCGGCCTCACCGCCGACGGCGAGCCCTGGGAGCGGCGGGTGACCGGCCACCGCGCCGACGGTCCGGCGGCGCGGGCGGTGTGGGCCCGGGCGCACCTGCGGCGGCTGGAGGACCGGTACGCCGCAGGCGATCACTCGCTGGAGGATCGGATCGTGGCGGCATCGCTGCGGTTCGGCGTGCTGTGCCGCTTCACCGCGTTCGTGGCGGTCGACTCGCGGGTGAGCGCGGACGGCCGTCCCGAGCACCATGTGATCCAGCCGGTGGAGCCGCCGTCCGGCTGGGACATGCCCATGGGCGCCCCGACGGCGTTGGGAGGGGTCATGCCGATGGCGGCCGCCGCCCCGATGGCCGAGGGCCCGATCGCGTTCGCCGCGTTCCCCGCCGCGCCGCCGCCGCACGCTCCGGCAGGCCCGGCACGCCGGGCAAAGCGTGGGTTCTCGGTCGGCCGCGGGACCAGCGCGCCTGCCTCGCCCGAGGCGGATCTCGACGCCGTGCGCCCGCTGCTGGCCGAGGAGCTGGCCCGGCTGCGGGCGGTCCATACGTCGCTGCCCGAGCGGGAGCTGCGGCGTTACCTGTCCGATCTGGGCAGCCGCCTGCGGGTGATCGCCCAGCTGGCCGGCGACCACGCCGAGCTGTCCGCCCTCGCCGAGGAGCTCGAGAGGGCGGAGCGGCCCGGCACCCGGCCGGACGACCTGCTGCGGCGGGTGATCGACGTGCTGACCGCGCTCACGAACGCCCCCGGCCGGCGGGCCTTCTGGAAGCGTTCCTGACGCGGCTCACGTCATTTCGGTTCCGGTAGGCGGATGACGTCGGACGGCGGGGTGGGAACGGGTCGCCGTGGCTCCCGTACCCCTCCCGTGTCGGGCCGGTCGTCTCGTCCCCCGGCGGGGACGGGCGACCGGCGGCGCAGCATTCGCATGACGAGCCCTTTAAGCCCCATATACCTGGAACGCATAGTGTTGCGGGGTGAGTTCCACCATGTCGGGCGGTCGAGTCGTTCCACGCGGTCCTGTCGTGCTGGACGGGGGCCTCGCCACTCATCTGGAGGCGCTCGGCCGCGACCTCGGCGACGAGTTGTGGTCGGCGAGGCTGCTGGTCGAGGAGCCCGATGTGATCCGCCGGGCGCACCTCGACTACTTCGCCGCCGGGGCCGATGTGGCCACCACGGTCAGCTACCAGGCGAGCGTTCCCGGCTTCGTCCGGCACGGCCTCACCCCGCGCGAGGCGCGCGACCTCATCCGCCTGTCGGTCACGCTCGCCGTCCAGGCCAGGGACGAGCACGGCGCCGGGTCGGTGGCCGCGAGCGTGGGACCGTACGGCGCCTTCCTGGCCAACGGCGCCGAGTACACCGGCGACTACGACCTCGACGAGGACGGCCTGGCCGGGTGGCACCGCGAGCGGTTCGAGATCCTCGCCGAGGCCGGGGCCGACCTGCTCGCCTGCGAGACGATCCCGTCGCGGGCCGAGGCGCGGGCGCTGGCCCGGCTGCTGCGCGAGACGCCCGAGATTCCGGCGTGGGTGAGCTTCTCCTGCCGGGACGGGCGGCACGTCAGCGACGGGACGCCGTTCACCGAGTGCGCCGCCGTCTTCGCCGGCCTGCCGCAGGTCGTCGCCGTGGGCGTGAACTGCACGGCGCCGCGTTTCGTCCCGGAGCTGATCGGCGCGGGCGCGACGATCGTCTACCCCAACTCGGGCGAGACGTGGGACGCCACGCGCCGCCGCTGGCTCGGCCTCACCGATCCGGTGGAGTACGGCGAGGCCGCAGCGGGGTGGCACGCGCTCGGCGCCACCCACATCGGCGGCTGCTGCCGTACCACCCCCGAGCACATCCGCCGCATCCGCGAACGCGTCTGAGACCGGTCCTGGCGGTCAGGCGTGCCGGCAGACCACGACCACTGATCAGGCGTGCCAGAGGGCGGCAAGCCGTCGGGTGGCGAACCGGGACGGTATGGCGCGCAGCAACGCGTCGCGAAGCCATGCGGCGGCGCCGATCTGGGAGGTCAGCCGCGATTGCCGGGACGCCGCCCGCATCATGCGGTTGGCTCTTGGCCTGCGCTCGGCGTCGTAGCGCAGGAGCCGCTGGGCGACGTCTGCCGGCCCGGCGCCGGTCAGGTGGCGGGTCAGTGCGGCCGCGTCTTCGAAGGCTTGGCTGGCGCCCTGGCCGAGGTCGGGTGGCATGGCGTGCGCGGCATCGCCGAGGAACGCGATCCTGCCGACCGCGAACGAGGGCAGGGGTTCGGCCAGGCGGGTGATCGGGTCGACGTAGATGTCGGCGGGCGGGGTGGCCTCGATCAGTGCCGTGACGAGGGGGTGCCAGTCGGCCATCAGGGACAGCATCTGCCGGCGTGCGTCGTCCGCGCCGGGCGGCGTGCCGCGCAGGACGGAGTCGGTGAACCAGTACAGGCGGTTCTCGCCGACGGGGAACAGGCCGAACATCGCCCCGCTGCGGCGGTCGACCAACTGGCCGGCGAGCAGGTCTGTAGCCAGGCCGTCCGGACGGGGAAGCATGCCGCGCAGGTCCATCCGGCCGGTCCGCCGCAGCCCGGGATGGCCGGGGAAGAGTTGCCCGCGCAGCCTGCTGCCGATGCCGTCGGCCGCGATCACGGCGTCCGCTCTCGCGACGGGCTTGCCATCGCCGATCACGGTTACCCCGGTGGCGTCGGGCTCCAGGCGCTCGACCTGGGTCGCGGTTCGCACCAGGCCGGCGGGCAGCGGGGCGCGGAGCGCGCGGTGCAGTTCTGCCCTGTCGATGATGGCGGGTGTCCCGACCTCCTGCTGCGCCTGGATCGCGTCGGTCACCAGCAGCGGCCGTCCGCGCCAGTCCCGCAATCCCGCGCGGGCGGCGGGTATGACGTGCCCGCGAACGTCTTCAGCCAGTCCCAGTGTGTCGAGCGCGCGGAGTCCGTTGGGCATGACCACGATTCCAGTGCCCGCCTCCCGGAGTTCGGCGCCTCGTTCGAAGAGTGTCACCTGGTGGCCCAGGCGATGCAGCCCCACTGCCGCCGCCACTCCTCCGAGGCCGGCACCGACGACCACGATCCTCATGAGACCTCCGCACTGGATTCACTACGATCGTACTAGTACGGATATTGGTAGCATGATCGCATGCCGCCCACCAATCCGGCCCGTCGCCGAGCCCTGACCGATGCCGCCATCGAGCTGCTGGCGTCCGCGGGCGTGCATGGGCTGACCCACCGTGCGGTGGAGAAGGAGGCGAACCTTCCGCCGGGAACGGCCTCGAACTACTTCCGCAGCAGGGAAGCGCTGCTGGTGGCCGCCGCCGAGCGCATCGTCGAACTGCATCACGCCGACACCGACCGGGCCACCGAACAGCCCACGACGCTGGTCGACCTGTGGACGGAATCGCTGCTCACAGCGGCGACCACGCTGCGCAACCGCTATCTGGCGATCTTCGAACTACAACTTGAGGCCTCGCGTCGGCCGCTGCTCGCCTCAGCGCTCGCGGGCCTGCAGGATACGTCGTTGCAGATCACCGCCGGACACCACGACGAACTCGACCTCTCCATCCCACGCGAGAGGATTCCCGCGCTGATCGCGCTCTACGGGGGTGCGCTGTTCACCCTGGTCACTGCGCCGCCGGGGAGCGTCAGCAGGGACGTCATCCAAGACATGGTTCAGGTCATCGTGCACGGCTGTGCCCCACCTTCCTGGAAGAACCCAGGCCCGGCGGCATGACGCCCGGCACCGCCACGTCACCGCCACCAGGCCCGCGCCCGAGCCGGCCACCACTGGAAACACCGGCTCCGACATCACGAAACAGGCCGTGGCACTAGCCGACGGCGACGGGTTCGCCGGTGCGGGCGGCGAGCGGGATCTCCTTGAGGAACAGCGCCACGAGCAGCGCCGCGACGACGAACGGCAGGCTGGCGAGGAACACGTCGTCGATCGCGTCGGTGAACGCGAGCAGCACGTGCTCCTTCACCGGTGACGGGAGCCGCTGGATGGCGGCCACGTCGTTGGCGTCGATCCCGCCGGCCGGCGCCCGCCCGCCGAACTGCTCGGTCAGGTAGTGGGTGAGCCGGTTGGTGAGCACCGCGCCCATGACGGCGGTGCCGATGGCGGCGCCCATCGAGCGGAAGAACGTGGCCGAGCTGGTCGCCGTGCCCATGTCCGACCGGTCGACCGCGTTCTGGATGGCCGTGACGACCGTCTGCATGGTGAACCCGAGCCCGGCGCCGAAGAGGTACGCGTAGATCGCGACGCGCCAGTAGGGCGTGTCCACCTGCATCGTCGAGAGCAGCCACAGCGCGACCAGGAGCACGGCCGAGCCGATGATCGGAAACCTCTTGTAGCGGCCCGTGCGGGTCATCAGCTGCCCCGAGGCGATCGAGGTGGAGAAGATGCCGAACACCGCGGGCAGCAGGGCCAGCCCCGACACGGTGGGCGACATCCCCTGGACCGCCTGAAGATAGACCGGCAGGAAGATCATGCCGCCGAACATCGCCAGCCCGCCCAGGAAGTTGAAGGCGTTGCCGACGCTGAAGATCGAGTTGCGGAACAGCCGCATCGGCAGGATCGGCTCGGCCGCCCGGAGCTCGACGACCACGAACAGGGCCGCCAGGGACACGAAGGCGGCGAGCAGCGCCAGCGCGCCTGGAGCGGTCCAGCCGAGCTCGCCGCCCGCCCAGTCGAGGTAGAGCAGGAAGCACGACACCCCGGCCACGATCACGGCGGCGCCCAGGTAGTCGACCTTGTGCGCCCGCCGGACCACGGGGATCTTCAGCGCGACCGAGGTGACGATCAGGGAGATCACTCCGATCGGGAGGTTGATCCAGAAGATCCAGCGCCAGCCGGGGCCGTCGGTGAAGAAACCGCCGAGCAGCGGCCCTGCGACGCTGGACACGCCCCAGACCGCGCCGAAATACCCCTGGTAGCGGCCACGTTCCCGGGGCGGGATCACGTCGCCGATGATGCTGAAGGCCAGCGCCATGAGACCGCCGCCGCCCAGCCCCTGGAGCGCGCGGAACGCGATGAGCTGCCCGATGTCCTGGCTCAGCCCGGCCAGGGCGGAGCCGACGAGGAAGATCCCGATTGCCGTCTGAAAGATCATCCGCCTGCCGTACAGGTCGGAGATCTTGCCCCAGAGCGGGGTGGACGCGGTGGAGGTGAGCAGGTAGGCGGTCACCACCCACGACAGCTTGTCGAGCCCGCCGAGTTCGCTGACGATGCGCGGCAGGGCGGTGCCGACGATGCTCTGGTCGAGCGCGGCCAGCAGCATCCCCGCCGCCACCCCGGCCAGCACGACCAGGATCTGACGGTGGGGCAGATAGCCAGAGACTGCTTCGCGGTCCTCACGAACGCTCACGCATGCTCCTCCTCAACCGATTGTTTCCCGGGACAGTTGACGGACAGAGTCACGTTACCGTCCCGGTTCGGCTGTATCAGGAGGAATTACGGGCGGCCCGGGCCATCTCGACTTTCGCGCTGGCTGCGTACTTGTCGACGTATTCCTGGCCGGACAGCTCCATGAGCGCGTACATGATCTCGTCGGTGACCGCGCGCAGGACGAGACGGTCGTTTTCCATGCCGTAATAGCGGGAGAAATCGAGCGGTTTGCCGTATCTGACGCCGGGCCGGATGCCGAATCTGGGCACCAGCCGGCCGGGCGGCATCATCTCGAACGTGTTGACCATGGCCCAGGGGATCACCGGCGCGCGGGACTCCAGCGCGAGGCGCGCGACCCCGGTCTTGCCCTTGTAGAGCCGGCCGTCCGGAGATCGCGTGCCCTCCGGGTAGATGCCGAGCACCTGGTCCTCCCCCAGGACCCGCAGCCCGGTGCGGAGCGCCGCCTCGCTGGCCTTGCCGCCGGAGCGGTCGATCGGCACCGTGCCGACGCCGGAGAAGAAGGCCCGGCTGACCAGTCCTTTGATCCCGCGGCCGGTGAAGTACTCGGCCTTGCCCAGGGAGATCACCTTGCGCGGCAGGAATCCGGCTCCGAAGAAGTGGTCGGCGAACGACAGGTGGTTGCCGGCCAGAATCACCGGTCCCTCCTTCGGCACGTTCTCCGTTCCCTCCGCCCAGGGGCGGAAGACGAAGTGGAGAATCGGCCAGAGGATGGCCTTCACCACCCAGTAGAACACGCGGGCACCCCCCTCGGGTAAGACGTGAGGTCATCTTCGCACGCCCCACCCACTCGCACTAACGATGCCTTACGTGGGACTATCGGGCGGGAGAACCCGCTGGGTCGACCCGGTGACAGAAAGGTCCATCCCATGCCAGTGATGCCCGGCGCCGAGCCGTACCACCACGACGGCGGCGATGTCGGCGTTCTGCTGTGCCATGGGTTCACCGGATCGCCACAGTCGCTGCGGCCGTGGGCCGAGCACCTCGCGGCTGCGGGACTGACCGTGTCGCTGCCCCGGCTGCCCGGGCACGGCACGACATGGCAGGAGATGAACCGGACGCGTTGGGAGGACTGGTACGCGGAGGTGGACAAGGCGTTCGCCGACCTGCGCGGGCGGTGCGCCGAGGTGTTCGTGATGGGCCTGTCGATGGGCGGCTGCCTCGCGCTGCGCCTGGCGGAGGTGCACGGCGACGCCGTCCAGGGGGTGGTGGTGGTGAACCCGTCCGTGGTCAGCGACGCGCCGCTGCTGCGGCTGGCTCCGGTGCTGAAATGGCTCGTGCCCTCGGTCGCCGGCGTCGCCGGTGACATCAAGAAGGGCGGCATGGCCGAGATCGGCTACACGCGCACCCCGGTGCGGGCGGCGGCGACGCTGCCCCGGCTGTGGAGGCTCGTCCAGACCGACATCGGCAAGGTCACCCAGCCGGTGCTGGTGTTCCACAGCCGCGATGACCATGTCGTAAAACCGGCCAGCACGGCGTTCCTCCGCGCCAGGATGGGGCAGAACCTGGAGATCAGGGAGCTGACCGACAGTTATCATGTCGCGACACTCGACAACGACGCACCACTGATCTTCGAGGGCAGCCTCGACTTCATCCGTTCGCACGCCTCTGTACCCTTGACGAAGGACTTGTGACCCGGGACCGAAGTGACGCCGCAGAGTGACGAGGACGAGGTCTGGCGTCAGATCATCGCCTCCTTCAATGAGACGGCCGAGGACCCCTCGGCCGCACAGCCATGGCCGGATCGGGAGAACGTCACCGACGACGTCGGCGAGACCCCGATGCGGACACAGGACGCGCCCGACAAGGGGGAAGCGCCGGGGAAGACGCTTTCCGAAGACAAGGATCACTACATCCCGCCACCACCGCCGCCGCTCCCCCCGGGCGACTTCGTCAGCAGGCTGTCCTGGGTGGCGCTCTTCGGCGGTCCGGCCTACCTCTTACTCGCCGCGATGCTGGGCTGGGCGATGGACGGATGGATCGTCTTCGCCGCCGTGGCCGCCTTCATCGGGGGCTTCGTGACCCTGGTCGTCCGCATGGGCGACGGTCCCCCGGGCGACTCCGGATGGGACGACGGCGCGGTCCTCTGACCCGCCGCCAGGTCCGTCTGCTCCGGCCGGTCCGCCCGGCCGGGCGGGGGACCGAAGCGCTCGACGAGGTCGCTGTAGCGTCCCTTCGCGTCGAGCACGTGCCCGACCGCCACCGTGAGGTCGGTGACGTGCGCGACCGCCTGCAGCCGCACCGTCCGCTCTTCCGCCGTGTCCGCCGCGGCGGCTCCTTCCTCCTGCGGAGGCGCCTGGCCGCGGATGACGGTCCACCGGGAGCCGTCGCGGCGCAGCAGCAGGCCCTCGGCCGGACGCGCCGGGTCATAGCCGGACACCCAGAACCTGCCGTGCCCGTCGCCGGTCACACCGTACAGCTCCGCCCGACCGGCCGGAACCTCTCGGCCGGCCGCCGCCTTGCCGCCGGAGCGCAGCCGCTCGCGCGACCATTTCCCGCCGTTCCACCGCAGGACGAGCGGCGCGATCGTGCCGTCGTCGCCCGTGTAGACGCCGCCCACGGCGATCGCCCGGTTGCGGCTCTGGACGTAGACGTCGCGTAGGAACCCGCCCTCGATCTCGGGCAGGTCCATCGGCTTCCACCGGCCGCCGGACAATTTCATGATCAGCGGCTGGGTGCCGGAGTCGCCGACGGCCCACCCGCCGGACTTGCCCGCCAGCGCCACGCCGTACATGATGCCGTCGGGCCCGCTCCTGGTGGTCCAGCCCTTGCCCGCGCCGCCGCCGACCGCGAGGAAGGCCTTGCCGTTCCGGCTGCCGACCGTCACGATCCGGCCGGGGGACGCCGCCACGGCGCCGAGCCAGTCGCCCACCCGGAACTGCGGCACGTTGACCCGGTCGAACCCGTCCACCGACCCCTTCGCGACGTACGGCAGGCCGTCGTGGCCGTCGCCCACCGCCCAGACCTCGTCCGGCGAGACGGCGGCGACCGATCGCAGGTGTCCCGCCCCCGTGGCGTCCCCGCGGATCGCCACGTCGGTCCAGGAGACGCCGTTCCAGTGCGTGATCACACCGTGGTTGCGCCAGGTGTCCCAGACGTTCTGCTGGCCGACGGCCCAGATGTCCTTGGCCGACAGGCCGGCCACGTCCGACAGCGAGGCGTCCCCGGCGAACCGGCCGATGGAGGCGCCCTGGGCCACCTCGTCCGGCCGGGTGTTCGTGTGCGCGTGCGCCACCGATGTGGCGCACAGGAGATGCCCGGCCAGCAGAAGGCAGGCGGACGGCACACACAACGGCACCGCACGTCGTCTCCGACGGCGGGTCATGTCACAGATCGTACGTGGACCGGTGCACGGCCGCGACCCGACGGCGCCGAGACCACGCCCCGGCGAGCCCCCACGCCTCACCGGTCCGCCCGCAGCTCGGCGACGACCGGGTGGTGGTCGCTCGCGGCGCGCAGGTCGCCCGGTGGCACGTCCGGGCAGCCGCACGAGACCACGGAGAGCCCCGCGCCGGCGAAGACGGCGTCGATCCGTCTGCGGGGGGCGCGGGCCGGGAAGGTCGCGCCGGCGCCGGCCGCACCGGTCACGTCGGGCGCGCCCTCGAAGCAGTCCGTGTAACGGCCGGTGAGGTAACGCCAGGCCGGATCGCCGGGCCGCTCGTTGACGTCCCCGGCCAGCACGGGCAGCGCGCCGAACCGGCGGGCGGTCCGCTCCAGGATCGGCACGATCTCGGTGACGTGCCGCAGCCGGGCCCCGGCGACCAGGTCGAGATGGGCCGAGCACACGGCGTACCGTCTGTGGTCCTTCTCCACGACCGCGACGGCGATCGCCCGCCACTCCAGCCCGGCGAACCACCGCAGGCGGTGGCCGCTCCCGTGCAGGAGCCGTACGGCCGGGCCCGCGAAGACGGCGACCCCGCCGACGCGTCCCCCGGCCGCGACCGACATGCCGACGTCGCGGGCGAGCTCCCGGCGCCTGCGCCGCCAGTGCAGCAGGCGGGGGACCTCCTGGAGGCACAGCACGTCGGGCCGGATCGCCCTGATCACCCTGACCAGCGCGGCCCGGTCGTCCCGAAGTGAGCGGACGTTGTAGGTGGCGACGCGCAGCACGGTGCTCCGGGGGCCCGCGGCGCTCAGCGTCGCCGGGCGAGGTCGGCCGCCCCGACCATCCCGGCGGACGGACCCAGCTCGGCGACCCTGACCTCGGCCGGCGGCCGATGGCCACGGCCGGTGAGCCGTTCGGCGAACCCGGCGCCGACCTTGTCCAGGAACAGGTCGGCCGCACGCGAGACCCCGCCGCCGATGACGAAGCGACCGGGGTCGAGGACCGCGGCCATGTCGGCGAACCCCTGGGCCAGCCATCCGGCCAGGCCGTCGAACGCCGCCAGCGCGACCGGGTCGCCGCGCCGAGCCGCCTCGGTCACGTGCACGCCCTGGATGCCGTCCACCGACCCGCCGGCGAGCTCGAGCAGGTGCGGCGCGGACGAGGGGTCGGCCTCGGCGCCCCGCCTGGCGTCGCCCAGCAGCGCGGTCCCGCTGGCGTACGTCTCCCAGCAGCCGAGGTTGCCGCAGCCGCATGGGCGGCCGTCCGGCATCACCCGCATGTGGCCGAGCTCGGCGCCCATCCCCCATCTGCCCCGGTAGAGCTCGCCGGCCAGCACGATGCCGCCGCCGATGCCGGTGCCGATGGTCACGCACACCACATGGCTCTCGCCCCGGCCGGCTCCGAAACGGTACTCGCCCCACGCCATGGCGTTGGCGTCGTTCTCGACCACCACGGGCAGGCCCACGAGCTCGCCGACCTTCTTGCGCAGCGGCTCCTCGCGCCAGGCCAGATTGGGCGCGAAGCGGACGACCGACCTGGTCTCGTCCACGAATCCGGCCGCCCCGACCCCGACGGCCTCGACCACGTGCCGCGAGGCGAGCTCGGCCACCGCGTCCGCGATGGTCAGGGCGACCTTCTCGGCGCTGCCCGCCGGAGTGTGCCGCAGGGTCCGGTCGAGGATGTCGCCATCCTCATCGACGACTCCGGAGGCGATCTTGGTGCCGCCCACGTCCACGCCGATGGTCAGCGCCATGCCGCGTTCCTCCCTGGCTCTCTAACCGAGGTCGATGTGCTCCACGGGCGGGCCGTCCCGGCGGGCGTCGTCCGGCTGTGGACGCTGCAGGACCTCGACCATCTGCCGGAACGCCGCGAACAGCTCGCCCCCGGCCGCCACCAGGTGACCGGTGATGTCGGCGCCCGCGCCGTGTTCCCGCTGTGCCGCGATCATCCGGCATACGGGGCATGCGCGGCAAATGTACTCCTCGTCATGGCTTTCGGCGACCGCCTCGCTCCAGACGTCGTCGGTACGGGCGCCGCCGCCGGTGCTGCCGAAGGCCGCGCCGAACCCGCTCATGCCGCCCTTCACCAGGCCCTTGCCGAGCTCGCGGCCGACCCGCTGCTGGACGGCGTCGAACAGCTTCAGCGCCTCCTCCGCGGCAGAGCCGATCGGGTTGGTGGCGTGTGTTTCGTCGTTGGATTCCGTCATCTCGCCCCTCCTGCCTCGAACCGTACCCGGAGGACGCCGTCGCGGAGTGCCGCCGAGGAGATCTTCCGCCGGGACAGCGCCGCCGGCAACGTGATCACCCGGCGGTACGGGCCGGCCGTGATGATCAGGTCGTCGCCCTTGCGGGCCAGATCGACGTCGTGCCGGTCGGCGAGCGGCAGCGCCAGGTCCAGCAGGTCGGCCGTCATCCGCACGGGCGGCTCGGTGCCGGGACGGGCGAAGGGGTCGTCCCCCGCGTACAGCTCCTCGGCCAGCCGGGCGAGCGCCGCCGGGCCGACCGGCTCGGCCGGAAGGTACGGAACGATCCGGACGGGCAGCGGCGCGAACGAGTCGTGCACGACGGCGAGCTGCCGCGCCTGGGCGGCCGCCCACGCCCGTCGCCACTCGTCGGCGCCGTCGGCGGGGAAGACCCGGTTGGCGATCACTCCGTCCACGCGGTAGCCGTACAGGCTGAGCGAGGTGAGCGTGCGCCGGGCCTCGGCGACGACGACGGCCTCCGGCGTGAGCACGAGCCGCACCGAGGCGTCCGCACCGGTGAGCAGCTCACGGATCTCCAGCAGGCCCCGGTGCAGCCGCTCCCCGGCGGAGAGCACCTCGCCCTCGGGCGCGCTCACCCGCGCGACGCGCCGGACGACCGGCGACAGCGCCCCCAGCAGGCGTCTGCCGAGCGGGAGCAGGCGGTTGACGTGCCAGTCCAGCGCCTCCGGCAGGGCGAGCAGGCGCAGCGTCTCTGCGGTGGGCGCGCAGTCCACCACGATCACGTCCCACCCGCCAGAGCGGGCCTGCTCGCGCAGCTCGAGGAGCGCGATGATCTCCTCGGCGCCCGGGAGCACGGTGAGCTCCTCGGCGGTGATCTGGTCGAGGCCGAGCTCCCCGAGCACCCGGCCCGCGTAGTCGCGCAGCTCGCCCCAGTGCCGTTCGAGCGACTTCTGGGTGTCCACCTGCTGGAGATAGAGGCCGGGGGCGGCCTCGACCGGCTCCGGCTCCCCCGATGCCCTCGTGGCGAGCGCGTCGGCGAGCGAGTGCGCCGTGTCCGTGGAGACGACCAGCGTCTTCAGTCCCCGTCCGGCCGCGAGCGTGGCGGTGGCGGCCGCCGCCGTGGTCTTGCCGACCCCGCCCTTCCCCGTGAAGAGCAGGATCCTCATCGGCCCTCGACGCGGCGCTTGAGTCCCTTGAGCGCGGTGTCGACGATGACCTTCTCGGCCCGTCGCCTGATCATGCCGATCATGGGGACCTTCAGGTCCACCGCGAGCTCGTAGGTCACCTCGGTGCCGCCGCCCGGACGCTCGGCGAGCCGGTAGCTCCCGGTCAGCGCGGAGATCATCCGTCCGCCCTCGGCGGTGTGCCAGCTCACGCCCGCGTCGCCGTCCCACTCGTAGGCCAGGACGTACTCGTCGCTGATCACGCCGGCGTCGAGGACGAACCGGACCCGGGAGGCCCGGCCGCCGTCCTCCGTCTCCAGGATCTCCGCCGCCTTCACCTGTCCCGCCCACTGCGGATAGGCCGGGAAGTCCGCGATCACGGCCATGATTGACGACCGGGCGGCGCCGATCGTGATGCTCGAGGAGGTGCGATCAGCCATGCGCCAACGCTACTTCACGATCCCGGTGAGAATGGGGTGCCCGGGCCGGGGATAACGCCTGGGTGACGGAACTACCGATGCGTAACTTTCGCGCGATAGCGTCCGATGAGACCCGAAGAGCGAGCCCCGCACAAAGGAGTGGCCGTGCGTGAATTCAGCGTTCCCGTGCTGGTCGACGTTCCCCCGTCCGCCAACTGCACCGACGTGGTGTTCCAGCGCGGCGCGGACGAGCCGGACGCCGTAGTCATCCGCCGCAAGGACGGCGAGGGCGGCGACGCCCCCTGGCTCCCGATCACAGCGGCGGAGTTCCGCGACCAGGTGGCGGCGCTCGCCAAAGGCCTGATCGCGGCGGGCGTGGAGCCGGGCGACCGGGTCGCGCTGATCTCGCGCACGCGCTACGAGTGGACCCTGATCGACTACGCCATCTGGGCGGCGGGCGGCGTCTGTGTTCCGATCTACGACACCTCCTCGGTCGAGCAGGTGAAGTGGATCGTCTCCGACAGCGGCGCCAAGGCGGTCTTCGCCGAGACGGCCGCCCACGAGGAGACGGTGCGCGAGGCAGCGCCCGGACTCTCCCTGCTGTGGGGAATAGACGGCGGCGGACTCGACGCGGTCCGCGAGCTCGGCGCCGAGGTCACGGACGAGACGCTCGCCGAGCGCCGCTCGTGCCGGGGCGGGAGCGACCTCGCCACGATCATCTACACCTCCGGGACCACGGGCATGCCGAAGGGCTGCCGGCTCACCCATGACAATCTGCTGTTCACCGCGCGCAACGTCGCGCAGGGGCCGCTTGAGCAGATGTTCGAGGTGGACGAGCGCTCGGCGCTGCTGTTCCTGCCGCTCGCGCACAGCTTCCCCAGGATCATCCAGATCGTCCTGATGGAGACGGGCACGGTCATGGCGCACACCCCGAACATGAAGAACGTCGCCCCCGATCTCCAGTCGTTCAAGCCGACCTTCCTGCTGGGCGTGCCGCGGGTGTTCGAGAAGGTCTACAACGCCGCCGAGCTGAAGGCCACCACGGAGGGCAAGGGCAAGATCTTCCAGGCCGCCGTGGCCACGGCCGTCGCCTGGAGCAAGGCCGAGAGCTCCGGCGGCGCGGGCCTCGGCGTACGGCTCAAGCACGCGCTCTTCGACAGGCTCGTCTACGCAAAGCTGCGCGCGGCGACCGGCGGCGCGCTGACCGCGGCCGTCTCCGGCGGCTCCGCCCTCGGCGACCGGCTCGGCCACTTCTTCCGCGGCATCGGGATCGAGGTCTACGAGGGCTGGGGTCTCACCGAGACCAGCGCGCCCTCGACGGTGAACATCCCGGGCGCGAACAAGATCGGCACGGTCGGCAAGCCGTTCCCCGGGGTCGGCGTCCGGATCGCCGAGGACGGCGAGATCCTGATCAAGGGCAGGCACGTCTTCGACGGCTACTGGAACAACGAGCGCGCCACCAAGGAGGCCATCGACTCCGAGGGCTGGCTCCACACCGGCGACGTGGGCGAGCTCGACGACGACGGCTACCTGCGCATCACCGGGCGCAAGAAGGAGATCATCGTCACCGCCGGCGGCAAGAACGTCGCCCCCGGCCCGCTGGAGGACGCGATCCGGGCGCACCGGCTGGTCAGCCAGGTCATCGTCGTGGGCGACGACCGCCCGTTCGTCGCGGCGCTGGTCACGCTCGACCCCGAGGCGCTGGAGCAGTGGAAGCAGGCGGGCGGCAAAACGTCGGTCCCGATGACCGACCCGGAGCTGCTCGCCGAGGTGCAGGCCGCCGTCGACAACGCGAACCGGATGGTCTCCAGGGCCGAGCAGATCAAGAAGTTCGTCATCCTCGACGCCGAGCTGAGCGAGGAGAGCGGCCACGTCACGCCGAAGCAGTCGATCAAGCGCAACGTGGTGCTGCGCGACTTCGCCAAGCAGATCGACGAGCTGTACGGCTGAGCCGTACCGGCCCCTGTCGCACCCGGATCGGAACCCGTGTGCGGCAGGGGCCGGTGGATGACGCCGGCCCGGCAGATGACGGCGGTCAGCGGCGGGCCTCGGCGGGCGGCGCCGGTTCCACCAGGTCCACGCTCTCGCGCAGCCTGGCCGGCTTGAGGAACAGCGCCGCGACGATCCCCACGACGGCGATGCCCGCCGACACCAGGAAGATGTGACCGGTGGCGTCGCCGTACGCGGCGCGCACGATGACGCGGATCGGCTCGGGCATGGCCGCCATGTTGAGGGTGCTCCCGTCCTGGGAGCCGGACGGCCTTATGCCGGCCTTCGCGAAACCCTCGGTGATGTCGGCGGTCACCCGGTTGGCGAGCACCGCGCCCAGGACCGAGACGCCGATCGTGCCGCCGAGCGAGCGGAAGAACGTGATGGCGCCGGTGGCGGCGCCCACCTCGCGCAGCGGGACGGTGTTCTGCACGGCCAGGACCAGGTTCTGCATGCACATGCCGACGCCCACGCCGATCACCAGCATTCCGAGGCCGACGATGACCATCGAGGTCTCGTGGTCGATCGTGGACATGATCAGGAAGCCCAGCGTGAGCACGATCGAGCCGGCGATGATGTACGGCCTGGTCCGGCCGCTCCTGGAGACGAGCTGTCCGGAGATCGTCGACGACACGAGCGTGCCGAACATCATCGGGATCGTGAGCAGGCCGGACTCGGTCGGACTGTAGCCCCGGCCGATCTGGAAGTACTGGCCCAGGAAGACCGCGCCGCCGAACATCGCCATGCCGACGGCCACGCTGACCAGGATGGCCAGGGCCGGGGTGGGACGGCGGACGACGTGCAGCGGGACGACCGGCTCCTTCACCACGGACTCCACCCACGTGGCCGCGACCAGCAGCACGATCGAGACGCCGACCATGGCGAGGGTCTGCCAGGAGATCCAGTCGAAGGAGTTGCCGACGAACGTCACCCAGATCAGCAGCAGGCTCACGCCCGCCGCGATCAGGATGGCGCCGGGGTAGTCCACCGAGGTCTCCGGGCGGCGTACCGACATCACGTTGAGTGTCCGGTGCAGGACGACCAGGGCGATCAGCGTGAAGGGGATGGGCAGGAAGAAGCACCACCGCCAGCCCAGCCAGGACGTGTCCGTGATCACGCCGCCCAGCAGCGGACCGCCCACCGTGGCCACGGCGAGGACGCCGCCCAGGTAGCCGTTGTACTTGCCCCGTTCCTTCGGGGGGATGATCGCGGCGATGACCACCTGGACCAGGATCTGCAGGGCGCCCATGCCGAGTCCCTGGACGGCCCGGAAGGCGATGAGCATCGGCGTGTTCTGGGCGAACCCGCAGGCGAGTGAGGCCACCAGGAAGATGCCGATGGCGATCTCGATGAGGAGCTTCTTGTCGAACAGGTCGGCGAGCTTGCCCCAGATCGGGGTCGAGGCGGTCGTGGTGAGCAGGGCCGCGGTGACCACCCAGGTGTACTGGGACTGGGTGCCGTTGAGTGAGCCGATGATCTGGGGCAGCGCGATCGACACGATCGTGCTGCTGACCATCGCGACGAAGAGGACGAGAAGCAGACCGCTCAGTGCCTCAAGCACCTGACGGTGGCTCTTCGGCTCGGTCTCCGGCAGCGTTGGTGCGCTCAAGCGCGGCCTCCGATTCGAACAATGGCTTTGACGAAGAACGACGGGGATACGATACATGCCCAGTGTGCAAGTTTGCCCACTGGGCATCTTTCAACCCGGAGTAAGGTAGACGCCTGATGGAGACCACGGTTGGGCTGCGTGAGCGCAAGAAGGCCGAGACACGGGAGGCCGTGCACCAGGCCACGATCCGGCTGGCCGTCGAGCGCGGGCTGGACCACGTCACCGTCGACGACATCGTGGCCGCCGCCAACATCTCCCGCCGGACCTTCTCCAACTACTTCGCCAACAAGGAGGACGCCCTCCTGTACGGCGAGGAGCAGCGCATCCGTTCCCTCCTGCGAGGGGTACGCGGGCGACCGCTGGACGAGTCGGGCTGGCAGGCGCTTCTCGGCGCCGTGCGCGAGATGCTGGCCGACACGGGCGAGCCCGACCGGGAGTGGGCGGTGCGCACGTCGCTGTGCAAGCGGCACCCCTCGCTGCTCGCCCGGCAGCTCGCCAACCACGCCGGTCTCGAACGGGAACTGGCCCAGGCCATCGCAGAACGCGACGGGGAGGACGCCCGAGGCATGCGGCCGCGGCTGCTGGCCGCCGCCTTCCTGGTCGCGCTGCGGATCGCCACCAACGTCTGGATCGAGGAGCAGGAGGCCCGGCCGCTCTCCCAGATCATCGAGGAGACCCTCGCCCAGATCGCCCGGCCGTTCGGCTGAGCCGGGCCGCCCGGCCGAGGAGCCGGGCCGCTCAGGCCGGGGTCCGGAACGTCACAGGAGGCCGGTGAAGCGGGCCGCGACGTGGTCCCAGTGCCACTCGCGCTCGATCCAGGCCCGGCCCCGCTCCCCCATCGCCCGAGCGCGGCCGGGGTCGGCCAGCAGCCCGGTGAGCGCGCGGGCGATCTCGTCGGGGGAACCACCGTCCACGACCAGGCCGGTCTCGCCGTGCCGTACGGCGTCGGGCGCGCCCCCGGAGGAGCCGGCGACCACGGGCAGGCCGGTCGCGGACGCCTCCAGGTAGACGATGCCGAGGCCCTCCACGTCCAGGCCGCCCAGCCTGCTGCGGCACGGCATGGCGAACACGTCGCCGGCGGCGTAGTGCGCGGGCAGCGCCGCCCACGGCACCGAACCGGTGAACACGACGGAGTCGCGCAGGCCGAGCCGGCGGACCGCCCGCTCCAGCGCGGCGCGCGAGGGGCCGCCGCCGACCAGGAGCAGCACCGCGTCCCGCACCCTCCGCAGCACCCGCGGCCAGGCCCGGATCAGCATGTCCTGGCCCTTGCGCGGCACCAGGCGGGAGACGCAGACCACCGTCGGCCGGTCGCCGAGGGCCAGCGCGGCGCGCACCTCGTCCCGGCCGGCGCCGGGCCGGAAGACGGCGGTGTCCACGCCGGGCGCGAGCCGTACGAGCTTGGCCTCGGGAACGACGGCCGCGAGCCGGCGGCGCGTGTAGCCGCCGAGATAGGTCACCGCGTCGGCACCGGCTCCGATGCGGCCCAGCAGGGTGCGGGCCACGGGCAGGCGCGCCCAGGACGCCTCATGGCCGTGCGTCAGCATGACCACGCGGGCGGCCCCGGCGGCGCGCAGCGCGGGGGCGAGCAGGCCGAGCGGCGCGGCCGCCCCGAACACCACGGTCGCGCCGTCCTCCACCAGGCCGGCCGCCCTGGCCGCGACGGTCCTCGTGGGCAGCATGAGCGTCGACGGGTGCCGGACCACCTCGTACGGCTGCCGCGCGTCGAATCTCTCGCTGCCCTTCCATCGGGGCGCGTACACGACGACCGAGTCCGGCGGGAGACGGCAGGCGAGCCCGTGCACGAACGCCTGGATGCCGCCTGGCCTGGGCGGGAAGTCGTTGGTGACGATCAGCGTTCTCGCGCCCATCCCTGCCCACACCCCTCACCATGGACATCCCCCGCCACCCGCCCTCCACCGTGATCTTGCGAATGCTCGCACGGATGGCCGCCCACCTGGCACGCGACCTTCCGTGATCTTGCAGAAATATTCGTCGATCCACAGTGACCTGCTGAAACACCATTCGTGATCTTGCACTCGGCGGTGGAGTGCAAGGTCACGAAGAGCATTGTCGCAGGCAGCGGCGTATGATCGGGAGTTTCTGCAAGATCAGCGAGGACGAACGGGCAGGCAGGCGGCCATGGGTGCGAGCTATCGCAAGATCACGGTGGGGAGGTAGGCGAGCCACGAGCGGGTGAGCTCCGCTGTCGAGATGCCGAGCGTGGCGCGCAGCACCCCGTCGATGCCTTCACCGCCGTCCCGGCCGGTGCGCATCGCAGCGCGGTAGAGGGCCACGAGCCGCCGCTCGCCGAACCGCTCGGCGATGTACCGGCAGGCCAGCCAGGCCTCCTCGTACGCCTGCGCCCGCCGGGGCGAGCCCGCCGCGAAGTCCGCACGATCGGGCAGCGCACGCGGCGGCGCCCCGGCGCGCAGGTCCGCCGCCAGTTCAGCGGCGACCGCGCCGGCCGTGAGGCCGCTGTCGAGGTAGCCCACGTAGTCGGCGAACCCCTCGACCAGCCAGGCGGGCAGGTGCCCCGTCGCCGCCGCGTCCGTGGCGACGTGGGTGAGCTCGTGCGTGATGACGACCCGGCGGCCGGCCGCCGACAGGCGGGCGAAGCCGGACGGCTCGACGATGACGCGGTCCACCCCCGCGAGCGCGGCGAGTCCGGTCACGCGCGCGGGCGCGGCCAGTGCGGCCGCCTGCTCCGTCGTGGCCGGCACCAGGATCACCGCGTCGACCGGCCGCCCCCAGACCCGGGCGACCGTACGGCTCCCCCGGTCGGCCGGCGCGGCGAGTTCGGCGACGAGTCCACGTGGCCGGCCGACGACCAGCACGTGCTCGCCCCTGGCCCACGACGCACCGGCCCAGATGTCCGGATGCTCGGCGGTGATCGCCCGCGCCGACGGCAGCAGGCGATCACCCGGCCCGGACCCGGCCGGCAGGACCAGCAGCCCGATCAGGACCAGCGCCCCGATCAAGACACGGATCAGCGGCATGCCGAGCATCGTACGGGGCCGCGCGGCGGCAGCGGTGACGTCAGACCCCGGGTCGTACGGCTCCCACGAAGGTGCGCTTGCGGTAGGCGTCGAGCTTGTCGATCCTCACCCGGGTCCCGCTGTGCGGCGCGTGGACGATCCTGCCGCGCCCGATGTACATGCCCACGTGACCGCCGCCGCTGGTGAAGACGAGGTCACCGGCCTTGAGGTTCCGCCAGGCGACCTTCTTGCGCACCGCGCCGAGCATCGACCACGTGGTGCGCGGGAGGCGTACTCCCGCCTTGCGCCAGGCGAACTGGACGAGGCCGGAGCAGTCGAACGCTCGCGGTCCGGTGGCGCCCCAGCGGTAGGGGGCGCCGATATGCCTTTTGGCGACCTTGACGGCCTGCTTGGCCTTGGCCTGCTGACGCTCGGCCCGGCTCGGCTTCGCCTCCTTCTTCTCCGTGCTCGTCTTCTCCGTGCTCGTCTTATCCGACGTCTTCTGCGCCGCGGGGTCGTCGGCCGAGGCGGCCCGTCCGACCGCCGGGTTCGCCTTGGTGACGGTCACGGTCACCGAGTCGTCCGCCGACGCCGGTGCGGCGATGGCCCCGAGGGAGGACGTCAGCACGACGCCACCGAGGACGAGACGGGCACGATGGGACAGATTCGCGGGGGTGGTAGACAGGATCTCTCCTAGGGTCTTCCGCTCGCGCCTACCGGGTTAGCTGACGGGTTCGGGCGGGGAAGTCGCCCTACGGCACCCGGGTGGCAGCGTTTGGAACGCTCCCGGCGCGCCGATTCACCCCTGACCCCTGAATCCGAGGGTCGTTGGTTCCCCGGCTCCGTGCCTCCTGACTGCACGGACTCGGCAGATCACCGATTGGATGCGGGACGAGACCGGTGGTCCGGTGCTCGCCGCGGGCCCAGAAGCTATCCGGACGCGCCACCGAACGGCAAAGGCCACCCCAAGGAGAAGGAGATCGTTTAAGCTCCGGGTAAGGTAAAAACCGCAGGATACCCGGACGAAATTCACCTAAATGTGATGCTGCTCACATTTAGCACAAAGAGATCAAAAAGCGACCTCAGGGGCGTACCGCACCAATCGGGCGATATTGGGCAAGTGGGGTGACTTTCACCACATCTCCCGTCTGGGGAGCGTGGACCACCTTGCCGGCCCCGTCATAGATCCCGACGTGTCCGTAGCCCGAGTGCCAGAGCAGGTCACCGGCCTGCAACTCGTTCAGGGACACCCGCCGGCCGGCGCCCCACGCCCACTGCTCATAGCTCGTCCGGGGCAGCCGCACCCCGGCCGCCGCCCAGGCCGCCTGAACGAGCCCTGAGCAGTCCCAGCCGCTCGGTCCCGTCCCGCCGTACCGGTAGGGCTTGCCGATCTGCTTGTAGGCGAACTGCAGCGCGGTGAGCGCGTTGCCCGACGCCGGCCCGGTGTAGACGGCTCCCGCGCTGTTCGGGTTGCCGGGGTTGAACGCACCGAGTTCGCGCAGCAGTGCCATCTGCCGCTTGACGAGCTTTTCGACCTCATCCTTCTCCTTGGCGAGGTCGCCCTTGACCTTCACGGCGGAGTCGTAGGCCGACTTCTTCCTGTCCCGTCGCTGCTTGAGCCCCGAGATGGCGCCCTCGTACGCCTCGAGCTTGCGGGCGCGCTCCTGGGAGAGCTGGTCGAGTGCGGCCATGCCGCTGAGGGCCGCCTCCGGGTCGGTGCCGTAGAGGACGCCGTTCCACGCCAGGTCGCCGAACTGGTAGTCGTTCACCGCGATGGAGACGACCCCCTCGCGCAGTTCCTCGACCCGCTTGGCGTGCTTGCGATAGTCGTCGTTGACCGCGTCGTACTGCTTCTTGGCCTTCTTCCACTTCTCGTTGGCCGCGTTGTAACGGTCTACGAGCTTGTCGGCCTGCTCGTTCAGCTGCTTCAACTTCGCTTTGGCCTGAGCCACGGTCGGTCTCGGATCCGCCTGCGCGTCCATGTTCGGCAGCAGCAAAAGCACGGCGGCCATGCCGGCGGCCACCGGTAAGCGCCCTCGCACCAAGGCCCCCTCGAGATCGTCCCAAGCCTGGCGCGACTCTACTCATGCGATCTTCAAGCTTCAACCTGGCCGGCCTCGAGCACAGCCCGGCACCGGCTGTCCGGGCAGCCCCTCCCGCCTCTTCAGCCCCGGCCGAGGCGGCGGAGCAGCAGCAGCGCGGGCACCGGCCTGGCCCCCATCCTGCGCACGGAGTCGGCCACCTCCCGGTCCGACGAGACCACCGCCATCGACCGGCCCTTCGGCTCGGCGCGCACCAGCTGCCTGATCAGGTCGTCGGCGATCTCCCCCGGCGCGCTGAACCTCACCCGCACCCCGCGCGGCGCAGAGACGTGGACCGGACCGTCCAGCTCGGCGCCGTCGAAGACGCAGGTCACCTCCACACGGGACTGTACGGCCAGGCCGCCGAGTCCGGTGAGGAGCCGGGTCCGCTGGTCGGCCAGCGTGAGCGACGGATAGCCCGTCTTGGTCACGTTGTATCCGTCGACGATCAGATGCAGGTGGGGGATCGCGAGAAGCTGGTCCAGCAGCTGGGGGTCGTCGTCGGCGAGCGCCCTGGCGGGGACCGCGGTCACACCCGGCGAATCCGGGGCCACCGCCGCCACGGAGTCGGCCGGCCTGCTGATGGTCGTGGGCAGGGCGAGCTCCTTGCGCAACCCCGCCACCGTCCCCTGAAGCGCGTCGAGGAGCACCCGGATGCGGACGTCCTCCACACTGCGGCCCTCCCTGGCCGCGCGTCGGGAGGCCTCCCGCTGCCGCTCGGCGTCCGCCAGACGCTCCTTGAGCCTGCGCATCTCGGTCTCGCTGGTGCCGCTCACCTCGGCGGCCCTGGCCCTGGCCTCGGCCGCCTCCGCCGCGGACTCGGCCGCCCTCGCCTCCGCCGCCCTGAGCCGCTCTCTCGCGTCGTGCAGCTTGCGCCGCAGATCGGCGTTCTCCGCGCGCAACGTCTTGAGCTGCTCGCGGACCCGCTCGACCTCCTCCTTGGCGGCGGCACGCTGCGCGGCCAGCTGCTCGCGCAGCCGGGTCTCGGCCTGCTCTCGCTGGTTGCCGAGCGAGGCCGCCCGCTCGAGCTCCGCCCGCGCCTGTTCCACCAGGTCCGGCCAGCCCGGCGGACGGGTCAGATACGCCGCCGCCGCCACCAGCACCGGATCGGCCGCCGGAGGCACGGTGCCCTCGGCGAGGCCCGCCACCAGCTCGGGCCAGGCCGTCTCGACCGCCTCGGCCACCAGCTCGCGGAACTCCTTGTCGGACTCCAACTGGGCGGCGATCGGCGCGGCGCCGAGGCGGGCACGCTTACGCGGCTCGAACCTCGCGATGCCGCGCAGCGGCGATGGTACGGCGGCCGCCGGCATCGTGCCCAGCACCTGCGCCGCGACCTCCACGACGTGTAACCGGACCCGCTCTGGCAACGGACGAGACAGGCCTTCCCCGGCTGAACTCATCTCGTCGCTCCTCATCGTGTCCTTTTTCCAAGGGTACGGCTGCCACGCCGGTGGCCGTTCCGCGGTCAGTGAGACGGGAGAGACGAATGTCGGTCCGGGTCTCTATCGTCATGGCGTGGACGCGGTACAGGGCACCATCGACGATCTCGGCACTCCCCTGCGCGAGGTGACGTTCGTCGTCTTCGACCTGGAGACCACGGGCGGATCCGCCGCCGAGCACGCGGTCACCGAGATCGGCGCGGTCAAGGTGCGCGGCGGCGAGGTGCTGGGCGAGTTCGCCACGCTGGTCGACCCCGGCGGCCCCATCCCGCCGTTCATCTCGGTGCTCACCGGCATCACCGACGCGATGGTCGTCGCCGCGCCGAAGTTCCCCGAGGTGCTCCCGAGCTTCCTGGAGTTCATCGCCGGGACGACCCTGGTCGCGCACAACGCGCCCTTCGACATGTCGTTCATCCGGGCCGCCTGCGCGGCCGGCGGCTACCCCCCGCCGGCCAACCCGGTCGTCGACACCGTCGACCTCGCCCGGCGCGTGCTCACCCGCGACGAGACCCCCAACTGCAAGCTGGCCACGCTGGCCCGGTTCTTCCGCAGCCCCAGCGAGCCGTGCCACCGGGCGCTGGCCGACGCCCGGGCGACCGTCGACGTCCTGCACGGCCTGATCGCGCGGGTCGGCTCGCTGGGCGTGCAGACGCTGGAGGAACTGCGCGGCTACTCCCGGACCCCGACGCCCGAGCAGCGGCGCAAGCGGCACCTGGCCGAGGGCGTCCCCGGCGTCCCCGGCGTGTACGTCTTCGAGGACGCCAAGGGCGAGGCGCTCTACATCGGCAAGAGCACCCACCTGCGCAACCGTGTACGCAGCTACTTCACGGCGGGCGAGACGCGTCCGCGGATCCGGGAGATGGTCGGCATCGCCGAACGCGTCCGCACGATCGTGTGCGCCACCTCCCTGGAGGCCGAGATCCGCGAGCTCAGGCTGATCGGGTCGACCAAACCGCGCTACAACCGGCGGTCGCGCAATCCCGAGCGGGTGGTCTGGCTCAAGCTGACCGACGAGCCGTTCCCGAGGCTGAGCATCGTCCGCGAACTGAAGGACGACGGCGCGGCGTACCTGGGCCCCTTCGGCAGCACCCGCTCGGCCGACGACGCCCGCGCCGCCATGCACGAGGCGCTGCCGCTGCGGCGGTGCACCCAGCGCCTGTCCACGCGCGTCCGCCGCAGCGCCTGCGTGCTGGCCGAGATCGGGCGCTGCGGCGCACCCTGCGACGGCAGGGAGAGCCAGGAGGCATACGCCCGCCATGTCAGCGCCGCCAGGCATGCCATGGAGCACGACCCGCAGGTCGTCTTCTCCGCGATCGAGGAGCGGATGCGGCACCTCGCGGCCGAGCAGCGGTACGAGGAGGCCGCGGCGGAACGCGACCGGCTCTCCGCCTACCTGCGGGCGGCGGCCCGCATGCAGCGCCTGCGGTCGCTCACCGCGATCCGGCAGATGGTGGCCGCCTCTCCCGCCTTCGACGGCGGGTGGGACATCCACGTCATCCGGTACGGCAGGCTCGCCGCGGCCGGCGTGATGCCGCGCGGCGCCCACCCGACGCCCTACGTGGACGCGCTGGTCGCCACCGCCGAGACCGTGGCGCCCGGCCCGGGGCCCACCCCCGCCGCGGTCGCCGAGGAGACCGAGTGCCTGCTGCGCTGGCTCGACTCCCCCGGCGTGCGCCTGGTCCGGGTCGACGGCGAGTGGTGCCTGCCCGCGTACGGCGCTGCCCGCTTCGTCGAGCGGATCGAGCGGTCGTGCTCCTGAGCCGGTTCCACCGGCCGTGCTCATGAACCGGTTCCACCGGCCGTGCTCACGAACCCGTTCCACCGGCCGTGCTCACGAACCGGTTCCACCGGCCGTGCTCATGAACCGGTTCCACCGGTAGTGTCGGATGCGCCTTCACCGGCAGGAAGAACACCGGCACGGAAAAGCAGGAGAGAACCGAATGGTCACCGCGATCGTCCACATCAAGGCGGATGTCGACCGGATTCCCGAGGTCGCCTCGGCCATCGCAGAGCTGGACGGCGTCAGCGAGGTGTACTCCATCACCGGTGAGTTCGACCTGCTGGCCATGGTCCGGGTCCAGCGCTACGACGAGGTGGCCGAGGTCGTGCCCGGCCGCCTGAACAAGGTGCCCGGCGTACGCCACACCGAGACGCACATCGCCTTCCGCGCCTACTCCCGGCACGACCTGGACGCCGCCTTCTCCATCGGCCTCGACGCCTCCGACTGAGCCGCCGCACCGCACGGAACCATGACGGCATGCCTACGGCCCGGGCCGGGGACGAGATCCCCTGCCCGGGCCGTACGGTTCGGTCACTCAGTGGAGCTGCTTGTGCTCGCCCGCGCCGACCGCGGCGTGCTCCTCCACTTCCTCCTCGTGGAAGGGAACGTGGTCGGTGCCGTACGCCTTGCTCATCTTGGCGCGGAGCCTGCCGACGCCGCTGCGCAGGCCCTTCGGCGGGACCTCCTCGCCGTCGACGCCGCCCTCGATGATCGGGATCTCCTTCTTCCCGCGGATGTGCGCCGCGATGTCCTCCGCCGGAGGCGTGTGGACCTCGATGTACTGCCCGTTCGGCATCCGCTTGATCACGCCGGACTCCACGCCGTGCGACAGCACCTCGGCGTCCTTGCGCTGCAGGCCGATGCAGATCCGGTAGGCGACGAAGTACGCGATCGCCGGGCCGACGAAGATGGCGATCCGCCCGAGGATCGTCGTCGTGTACAGGCTGATGTGGAAGGTGGACGAGATCTCGTCGTTGGCGCCCAGCAGCCACAGGACGCCGTAGAACGTGATGCCCGCCATGCCGATCGCGGTGCGGTGCGGGTTGTTGCGCGGCCGGTCGCAGACGTGGTGCTCGCGGCGGTCGCCGGTCACCCACTGTTCCAGGAACGGATACAGCGCCAGACCCGTCATGACGATGCCCAGTGGGACGAGCGCCGGTATCAGCACGCTCATGGCGAACGTATACCCGAAGAGGTTGAACTCCCATGCGGGCATGAGCCGCAGCGAGCCTTCGAGGAAGCCCATGTAGAAGTCGGGCTGCGATCCCGCCGAGATGTCCGCCGGTGTGTAGGGACCGTACAACCAGACCGGGTTGATCTGGGCGAACGTTCCCAGCAGGGCGATCACTCCGAAGGTGAACAGGAAGAACGCCCCGGCCTTGGCCATGAACGCCGGGTAGAAGGGGGCGCCCACGACGTTGCTCTCGGTCCGGCCCTTGCCCGGCATCTGGGTGTGCTTCTGCACCCACATGAGGATCATGTGGGCGGAGATCAGCGCGAGCAGGATGCCCGGGATGAGCAGGATGTGCAGCGAGTAGAAGCGCGAGATCACGTCGTGGCCCGGATACTCGCCGCCGAACAGGAAGAACGAGATGTAGGTGCCCACGATCGGGATCGACAGGGCGACACCCTGGGTGATCCGCAGACCCGCGCCGGAGAGCAGGTCGTCGGGGAGGGAGTAGCCGGTGAGGCCCTCCACCAGCGCCAGCGACAGCAGGAGCACGCCGATGAGCCAGTTCAGCTCACGCGGCTTGCGGTACGCGCCGGTGAAGAACACCCGGAGCATGTGCACCATCATCCCGGCCACGAACAGCAGCGCGGCCCAGTGGTGCATCTGCCTGATCAGCAGACCGCCCCGGACGTCGAACGTGATGTGCAGCGTCGAGGCGTAGGCCTCCGACATCTGCACGCCGTACAACGGGGCGTAGCTGCCGAGGTAGGTGGTGTGCCCCATACCCGGCTTGAACCAGAACGTCAGGAACGTCCCGGTCAGCAGCAGGATGATGAACGAGTAGAGCGCGATCTCCCCGAGCAGGAAGGACCAGTGGTCGGGGAAGATCTTCCTCAGGTTGCGCTTGAGGAAGCTGCCCGCGCCCAGGCGCTCGTCGAGGAACGTCGAGGTTCCGGCGATGGCCTTGGGAGGAGCGTTCATGACTTGGTCTCCCTTGCTTCCGCCTCGGCGTCGCCGCGCTCCCAGAAGCTGGGGCCGACGGGGACGTGGAAGTCGGACTTGGCGATGAGGTAGCCCTCGTCGTCGATCCCGATGGGGAGCTGCGGCAGCGGCCGGGCGGCGGGGCCGAAGATGACCTTGGCGCCGTCGGCCGCGTCGAACGTCGACTGGTGGCACGGGCAGAGGATGTGGTGGGTCGTCTGCTCGTACAGCGCGGCGGGGCAGCCCACATGGGTGCAGATCTTCGAGTAGGCCACGATGCCGTCGTGCGTCCAGTTCAGGTTCGTGCCCGACTTGAACTCCTCCTGCCGGAGCTTGAGCAGGATCAGCGTGGCCTTGGCCAGCTCGTTCAGGTCGTGCTCGTAACCCTCGGGGACCACAGAGAGGATGCCGCCCGGCGAGTTGAAGTCGGCGGCGCGGATCGGCTGGCCGGTGCCCTCGACCACGAGCCGGCGCGGCTTGCCGTTCTCGGTCGGCTTGCCCCACACCGTGTGGCGCAGCACCGTGCCCGGCAGCGGGCCGAGGTCCTTGAGCAGCACCAGCGGGGCCAGGCCCAGCGGCGCCGCGGCCAGCAGGAGCGTACGGCGCAGCAGCCCGTGCTTGACGAAGCCGCTCTCGTTCGCGCCCTGGAGGAACGTCTCCTTGACGTACTCGCGGGTCTCCGGGTCGGAGACCATCGCGTGGCGCTCCTGGACCAGGTTGTACTTCGGCATGATCTGGCGGACCCAGACCGTGATGCCGATCGCCAGCGAGAGCAGCGCCAGGGTGAGCGTGCCGCCGAGCGCGAAGTTCGACGTGGCGGTGCTGTCGATGTCGCCGACCTGGAACGTCACATAGGACGCGATGAATCCCGCGCCGGCCAGGAACGCGATCGTGAACAGCAGCGCGACCACGCGCTCGGCCCGGCGAGCGGCGGCCGGGTCCTGTTCCACGACCCCCGGGTCTCCCGGGGGCGCGTGCACCGGTTCCTCGCCGAGGCTCGGCCCGGCGGCGGGCGGCGTGCCGACGACGCGCGCCGGGACCACCCGGCCCTCCGGCCGCTCGATGTTGTTGTCCGTCATGCCTTCACCCGCCGTCTCTTAGCGGTGATCCAGATGGCCGCGAGGGAGAGGAGACCGATGCCGGCGATCCACGCCACGAGTCCCTCGGTGACGGGACCGATCCGCATGAGGCCGGAGCCGCCCGGGTCGACCTGCTTCCGCACGTGCGTGATGTAGGCGATCATGTCCCGCTTCTGCTCCGGGCTGATCGTCGTGTCGTTGAAGACCGGCATCGCCTGCGGGCCGGTGATCATCGCCTCGTAGATCTCGGTCGGAGTCGCCGGGTTCAGCGTCGGCGCGTGCTTGCCGTACGTCAGGGCGCCGCCGGAACCGGTGAAGTTGTGGCACTGGATGCAGTTCGCCCGGAACAGCTCACCCCCCTTGGCCGGGTCCCCCTGGGCCGGGTCGACCTGGTCGGCCGTCGGGATGGTCGGGCCGCCGCCCAGCGACTGGACGTAGGCCGCGAGCTGGCTGATCGCCTCGTCGGTCGCCCACTCCGGACGCGGCTTGCGCAGGGCCTGCGGGCCGGCGTCGCCCATCGGCATGCGGCCGCTGCTGACCTGGAAGTCCACGGCCGCGGCACCGACGCCGATCAGCGTGGGAGCCTTGTCGGTGCCCTCGGCGTTCATGCCGTGGCAGCTCGCACAGTGGGCCACGAAGAGGCTCTTGCCCTGCGCCGTGTCGTCGGCCTTGCCGGACGCGATCGCGGCGTCCGCTGTGCTGCCGTTCGGCGCGGCAAGGGCGTACCCCCCGCCGAGCAGACCGAGCGCGAGCGCCACGACGGCGACTCGCGCGAGGGGATGACGCCGTCGGGCGGTGGTGGATTTCACCGAAATTCCCGTTCCGATCATTTGATGATGTAGATGGTCGCGAAAAGGCCGATCCAGACCACGTCGACGAAGTGCCAGTAGTAGGACACGACGATGGCGCTGGTCTGCTGCTCATACGTCAAGCGCTTCGCGGCGTACGTGCGTCCCAGGATGAACAGGAACGCGATCAGGCCACCCGTCACGTGCAGGCCGTGGAAGCCCGTGGTCAGGTAGAACACCGAGTCATACGGGGTGTGCGAGAGGACATGCCCGGCACTCGCGAGCTTCCCGTACTCCCAGAGCTGACCGCCGATGAAGAAGGCGCCCATCAGGAAGCTCACGATGTACCAGCGCCTGAGCTTCTTGACGTCGCCCCGCTCCACGGCCCACACGCCCAGCTGACACGTGACACTCGACAGGACCAGGACGGTCGTGTTGAAGGTCGCGAACGGGACGTCAAGATGAGCCTCCGGCCATGGCTGGCCCTGCCCCATGCTGACCGAACGGATGGTGAAGTACATCGCGAACAGCGCCGCGAAGAACATGAGCTCGGAGGACAACCACACGATGGTGCCGACCTGAACGAGGTTCGGCCGGCTCGACCCGTGCGGTCGCGTCGTCGTAGTAATTGCGGATGCTGTCGCCACGCCTAGCATTATTGCGGCTCCCCAGGTCGGGTCGGCCCACGACCCCCCACTAGGGTCACCTCAAGCCCCGGGAACCAGCACGGTAGGGCAACGGCACCGGCCGGTACGGCGATGCCCGCGGGCGCGCTGCGTCCCGGCCGCGGCGCCGGTAGCATCAGATGACCATACTCCGCGATTCGACAGTGAGCGTGACATGAGGGTTCTCGTCTACAGCGACGACGCAGGCACCAGGGAGAAGGTGCGGCTGGCCATCGGGCGGCGTCCGGCCGCTGACGTGCCCCTCGCCGAGGTCGTCGAGTGCGCGACCCAGCCGGCCGCGGTCAAGCACCTCGACTCCGGGGAGATCGACGTGGCCGTCCTGGACGGCGAGGCCGCCCCGGCCGGGGGCATGGGGATCTGCCGGCAGGCCAAGGACGAGGTGCACGACTGCCCGCCGATCGTGCTGCTGATCGCCCGGCGCGACGACCGGTGGCTGGCCAACTGGTCCGGGGCCGACGCGGTGGTGGCCCAGCCGCTCGATCCCGTCGTCCTCGCCGAGACCGTCGCCGACCTCATGCGGCGCAGGCTCGCCGGCGCCAGGGGCTGACCCCCGTCTCCGCCAACCCCAGCCTCCGATAAGGGGAAGAAATGGACCTGCGCACCACCTGGCCCTCCGTGCTGAGTGCCCTCCTCGCCGGTGAGAACCTCACGTCGGACGAGACGGCGTGGGCCATGAACGAGATCATGTCGGGTGCGGCGTCGCAGGCGCAGATCGCCGCGTTCGCGGTCGCGCTGCGCGCCAAGGGCGAGACGGTCGCCGAGGTGGCGGGCCTGGCCCGCACCATGCTCGACCGCGCCACCCCGCTGTCCGTTCCGGGGCCGGTGGTCGACGTCGTCGGCACCGGCGGCGACCGCGCCCACACGGTCAACGTGTCGACCATGGCGGCCGTGGTGGCCGCCGCGGCCGGCGCGCGGGTGGTCAAGCACGGCAACCGCGCGGCCTCCTCGCTGTGCGGCGCGGCCGACGTGCTGGAGCACCTGGGCGTGGTCCTCGACCTGCCGCCGCAGGTCACCGCGAAGGTGGCCGTGGATGCGGGCATCGCGTTCTGCTTCGCGCAGGTCTACCACCCCGCGCTGCGGTTCGCCGGACCGGCGCGCAAGGAGATCGGCGTGCCGACCTTCTTCAACTTCCTCGGCCCGCTGACCAACCCGGCCCGGCCCGCCGCGCAGGCCATCGGCGTCTACGACGCGCGCATGCTGCCGGTGGTGGCCGGGGTGTTCGCCGAGCGCGGCGTCGCGGCGCTGGTCTTCCGCGGCGAGGACGGCCTCGACGAGCTGTCGACGGCCGTGCCGTCCACGGTCTTCGTCGTCCGCGACGGAAGCGCCACGCAGGTCCGCTTCGACCCCGCCGACATCGGGGTCCCCCGATCGCGGCCGGAGGATCTGCGCGGCGGCGACGTCGAGTTCAACGCGGGAGCCGTACGAGACCTGGTGAACGGGAAGATCGGCCCGGTCCGCGACGCGGTGCTGGTCAACGCGGCGGCCACGCTGGTCGCCCTCGACATCGCGCTCGGCGAGACCGACTGCGCCGACCTGGTCGCCGACATGGGCGCGGCGTACGCGCGTGCGGCCGAGGCGGTCGACTCCGGCCGGGCGGCGGCCACGCTGGACCGGTGGGTCGAGGCCAGCCGGTCACCCGCCGCCTGAGCGGTCACACCGGTACGGGCGCCCACGACGAGGTCCTACAGGGAGGCGGCGGTGTCGGCGCGCAGGCGGCTCGCCTTGAGCCACTGCTGCCACGAGTTCTCCCAGTAGCTCCAGCCGTTGGTCGGGTCGACCTGCCGCGGCGAGCCGGTGACGATGATCGGATCGCCGAGCAGGGTGTTGTTCATGAACCACTTGGCGTTGGTCGGGCTGAGATTCACACAGCCGTGACTCACGTTGGCGCTGCCCTGGTCGCCGACCGACCAGGGCGCCCCGTGGACGTACTCCCCCGTGTCGGAGAACCGCACGTTGCTGTAGGTGGTGGTCTGGTAGTAGCCGGCCTGGCCGGGACCGGCGTCCGGCGAGGTCATCACGGTGACCGGCTCACGGGACATCGCGACGTGGATCCCGTTCGTCGTGTAGTGCCGCATGACGCCGCCGCGCCCCGCGCTGATCGGGAAGTTCCTGATGAGCTTGCCGTCACGCCGGATCTGCATGTGGTGGCTCTGGGTGTCGGCGACGCTGATCTGCGACCGCCCGATCTGGAAATCCCTCGTGTAGTCCTGCTTGCCGTACATGCCGTCGGCGCCGCGAACGCCCGCCAGACGCGCGATGAGACGCACCTTGGTGTAGGCGGGCCAGTACTCCTTGGGCCGGAAGACCACGCGATTCTTGTCGAGCCAGTGCCAGGCGCCCGTGATCGGCTTGGAGGCCTGGACGACGAGGCTGCGTTCGATCGAGACGCGGTCGGTGACCGGCTGATCGAAGGTGATCATGATCGGCATGCCCACGCCCACCGTGAGGCCGGTCTCCTTGTTCGGGAGCAGGGTCTTGATGCCGAAGCTCTTGCCGGCCGCTTTCGTGGAGAACCGGCTGGTCCGCTCGGCCGAGGCTCCACCCGGGCCGCTGACGACCGCGTGGACCCGGTAGGAGACGCCAGGGGCCATCGGACGCTCGCTGTGCCACCGTGTGCGGTCCGCGCTGTAGAAACCCGCCACGGGCCGTCCAGCGGCCTCTACGGTGACGCTTTTCAGCTTTCCCCCGGCGGCTCCCACCATGATGGGCTGCTCGGGAGGCAGCTCCCTGGCCCCGTCGATCGGGAAGATGTTCACCGCGGCCTTGGGTGCCTCGTCGCCGTCCTCCGACGTGCCCGAACATCCGGTCAGCAGCACCAGCAAAGCCAACGCCCCCGCAGCAGTTCGCACGTCGGTCCCCCTCCGCCGGTTCGGTTTCGGGTGTTATTCCCCCCGAGCCACGGGGGGCCGACCGAATCCCGGCGAAGATCTTCCGAGTGCTCGCCGCCGCGAGGGCGTTTCCTTCCGCTACGACCTTGGTTCTTGTCCGATCCGGCTCAGTGCGAGAAGTTGCCGCGGTAGTACTGGAACACGAACCCGATCATGCTCATCAGCGTGGCGAACAGGCCGATGAAGAACAGCCACCAGCCGATCACGAAGCCGAAGAACGTGAGCGCCGCCGACATGCACAGGAACAGCGGCCACCAGCTGTGCGGGCTGAAGAAGCCGAGCTCCCCCGCGCCGTCGCTGATCTCGGCCTCCTTGTTGTCCTCCGGCTGGTCACCGATCCGCCGGGTGGTGAACAGCAGGTAGTAGCCGATCATCAGGCCCATGCCGCAGGAGATCGCCAGCGCGGTGGTGCCGGCCGGTTCCTTGGACCACAGCCAGTAGACCGCGGTCATGGCGGCGAAGAAGACACCGACGAGCGTGAACATCCACGCCTGAATCCTCATGAGGTCTCCTTGCCCAGTTCGGGCTTCACGGCGAGGTGCGGATACTTGAGGTCGAACGCGGGGCGCTCGGACCGGATCCGCGGCAGCGACAGGAAGTTGTGCCGCGGCGGCGGGCACGAGGTGGCCCACTCGAGCGAGCCGCAGTAGCCCCACGGGTCGTCGACGGTGACCTTCGGCGCGTACTTCCAGGTGTGCCACACGTTGTAGAGGAACGGCAGCGTGGAGGCGCCCAGCAGGAGCGCACCGGCCGAGGAGACCATGTTGAGGTCGGTGAAGCCGTCCACCGGCGAGTAGTCGGCGTACCGGCGCGGGAAGCCGATGACGCCCAGCCAGTGCTGCACCAGGAAGGTGAGGTGGAAGCCGAAGAACAGCGTCCAGAAGTGGAGCTTGCCGATCCGGTCGTTGAGCATCTTGCCGGTGAACTTGGGCCACCAGAAGTAGAAGCCCGCGAACATCGCGAACACCACGGTGCCGAAGACCACGTAGTGGAAGTGGGCCACGACGAAGTAGGTGTCGGTGATGTGGAAGTCCAGCGGGGGCGACGCCAGGATGACGCCGGTCAGTCCGCCGAACAGGAACGTCACCAGGAAGCCGACCGAGAACAGCATCGGCGACTCGAACGACAGATGGCCGCGCCACATCGTGCCGACCCAGTTGAAGAACTTCACCCCGGTCGGCACCGCGATGAGGAACGTCATGAATGAGAAGAACGGCAGCAGCACCTGGCCGGTGGCGAACATGTGGTGCGCCCAGACCGTGATCGACAGGCCGGCGATCGCGATGGTCGCGCCGACCAGGCCGATGTAGCCGAAGACCGGCTTACGGCTGAACACCGGCAGCACCTCGGTGATGATGCCGAAGAACGGCAGCGCGATGATGTAGACCTCGGGGTGGCCGAAGAACCAGAACAGGTGCTGGAACAGCATCGGTCCGCCGGCCGACGAGGCGAAGATCTGGGTGCCGAGCTTGCGGTCGGCCTCCAGCGCGAGCAGCGCCGCTGCGAGCACCGGGAAGGCCAGCAGCACCAGGATGCTGGTGAGCAGGATGTTCCACGTGAAGATCGGCATCCGGAACATCGTCATGCCCGGGGCACGCATCGTGATGATCGTGGTGATGAAGTTCACGGCGCCGAGGATCGTGCCGAGACCGGACATCGCCAGGCCCATCAGCCACAGGTCGCCGCCGAGGCCCGGGGAGCTGATCGCGTCGGACAGCGGCGCGTACGCCGTCCAGCCGAACGAAGCGGCGCCGCCCGGGGTGAAGAACCCGGAGACCGCGATCGTGCTGCCGAACAGGTAGAGCCAGTAGCTCACCATGTTCAGCCGCGGGAACGCCACGTCGGGCGCGCCGATCTGCAGCGGCATCAGCTCGTTGGCGAAGCCGGCGAACAGCGGCGTCGCGAACATCAGCAGCATGATCGTGCCGTGCATGGTGAACAGCTGGTTGAACTGTTCGTTCGTCACGAACTGCAGGCCCGGCTGGGTGAGCTCGGCCCGCATGACCAGCGCCATCACGCCGCCGATCAGGAAGAAGACGAACGACGTGATCAGATAGAGGTGCCCGATCACCTTGTGGTCCGTCGACGACAGCCACTTGGCGATGACCGAGCCCTTGCGGTAGGGCCGCGCGGTAACGACGGGCGGTTGCTGGATGGCGGTCACTGCGCACTCCCCGCCTGGCTCTTGATGTACTGGTCGAACTCGGCCTGCGGCACGAGCTTCACGGAGAACAGCATCTTGCTGTGGTCGACACCGCAGAGCTCGGCGCAGCGGCCGAAGAAGACGCCCGTCCGATCGAGCGTCGTGATCTCGAACTGGTTACGCACGTTCCCGGGGAACACGTCCAGCTTGAAGAGGAACTCCGGCACCCAGAACGAGTGGATGACGTCCGGCGAGTGCAGGTCGAAGTGGACCTGGCTGTTGACCGGAAGCACGAGCTGCGGGCCCTGCGGGTCTTCCTTGCTCTGCTTGCTCAGGTCGACCGGGACGCCCGCGGTGACCACCTTCTGCCCCTGGTACTCGGTGGTGAAGCGCCAGCTCCACTGGTAGCCCTCGACGAGCACCTTGACCGGGGCCGTGTTCGAGACCTTGGTGATCTCGGTCTGGTCCCGGGCGGTGAAGTAGAAGAAGACCGAGACCATGATCACGGGAACGACCGTGTAGAGGATCTCGATCGGCAGATTGTACCGCACCTGCGGCGGCAGCGCCTCGGTCGAGTTCTTCTTCTTGCGGTGGAACACGCAGGCCCACAGGATCAGGCCCCAGACGACGACCCCGGTGGCGAGTGCCGCGATCCAGCCGCCGTTCCAGAGCGTCTGAGTGATCTCAGCCTGCTTGGTGATGCTTTCCGGCATGCCCCCACGGGACCATTGATCGATCGCCTCGTTGCTGCACGCCGTCGCGGACGCCACCAGCAGCGCCACTGCGGCGGCGCCGGGCAACCGGCGGCGCGTCCACGGTCGCCGTGTCGTACGGCGGGTCGGACTCACGGATCGCCTACCCCACAGATGAAGCCCAAGAGGTCCTCTCCTGGGCGGTTTTCCAATTGACCACCGGGTGTCACCAGCAGGAGATTCTCGCCGGTGTGCCCCTTTACTTCGTTGAGTTCACGCTTGGGGGACACATTAGCGCGGACCGGCCACGCCCCTCTGAGCAGCCCCCGTTAATGTCCTAACTGTGCCTTATCTGGATGCGGCTTCGACCGAACCTCTCCATCCCGCGGCCCGTGACGCCCTGCTGACCGCGCTCGACGCCGGTTGGGCCGATCCCGCTCGCCTGTACGGCACGGCACGTCGTGCCCAGATGTTACTGGAGCAGGCGAGGGCGGAGGTAGCCGAACTCCTCGGCGCCCGGCCCGACGAGGTGTCGTTCACCTCCTCCGGCACCCAGGCGGTCCATCTCGGCGTCCTGGGCGCGCTCCGGGGCAGACGGCGGATCGGCCGGCATCTGGTGACCGGCGCCGTCGAGCACTCCAGCGTCCTGCACGCCGCCGAGGTCCACGAACACGACGGCGGGACCGTCGAGACCGTGGGCGTCGACCGCACGGGCCGCGTGGACGCCGCCGCCTTCGCGGCGGCGGTCTCCCGGCCCGGTACGGCGCTGGCCTGCCTGCAGACGGCCAACCACGAGGTCGGGACCCTGCAGCCGGTGGCCGAGGCGGCGCAGGCCTGTCTGGCGGCGGGCGTGCCGCTCCTGGTCGACGCGGCCCAGTCGGCGGGCCGCCTGCCCGTCCCCGACGGCTGGTCGATCCTGACCGCGAGCGCGCACAAGTGGGGCGGCCCGGCCGGCGTCGGGGTGCTGGCGATACGCAAGGGCACGCGCTGGCGGTCGCCGTACCCGCAGGACGAGCGGGAGCGCCGGCGGGTGCCCGGCTTCGAGAACGTGCCCGCCGTCGTGGCGGCCGCCGCCGCGCTGCGCGCCCGGGTGGCGGAGGAGGCGGCGCAGGGCCCGCGGATGTCGGCCCTGGTCGACCGGATCCGCGCCGAGGTGCCGCGTCTGGTGCCGGACGTGGAGGTCATCGGCGACCCGGTGCGGCGCCTGCCGCACATCGTCACGTTCTCCTGCCTCTACGTGGAGGGCGAGGCGCTGCTGACCGAGCTCGACCGGGCGGGCTTCGCCGTCTCGTCCGGGAGCTCCTGTACGGCGAGTACGCTTCGGCCATCACATGTTCTGGAGGCGATGGGCGTGCTTACCCACGGGAATGTCCGGGTATCGCTGCCCCGTGGCGTGACCGACGGCGACGTCGACCGGTTCCTCGCCGTGCTTCCCGACGTGGTGCGGCGGATCCGGGCGAGCTTGGGAGTCCAGTGATGTGGCGGAGACGGACCGGCGGTGCGCGCGGCGGGGACACGCGGGACCTGGCCGGAGGGACCGCCGACACCGGCGTCGGGAAGGACGGCGCGGGCGAGCCCGCGCTGACGATCGACGCGCTCGGCCGCAAGTGCCCGATCCCGATCATCATGCTCGCCGAGCGGATCAACGAGGTGGCGATGCGCGACGTGATCGCCGTGCTGGCCGACGATCCCGCCGCGTTCACCGACATCCCCGCGTGGTGCAGGCTCAAGTCGCACGAGCACGTGGCCAGCCACGAGTTGCCGCAGGGCGGCTGGTCGATCCACGTGCGCCGCAACTACTGACCGCGTCCACGTACCGCGACGGTCACGAGCAGGCCGTCAGAAGCAGGCCATCGGGAAAAGGCCGTCAGGAGTAGTGGCACCGCACGTGCCCGGCGACCTCGTCGGCGGCGGCCTGGCCGTACGACACGGCGAACCGGTCGAGGAAGACCCGCTGCCCCAGCTCGTACTCCTGGCAGCCGACCCGCTCCAGCACGTGCGTGGCGGTCAGGTTGCCGATCTGGCCGCAGCGCTCGAGCGGCAGCCCCCAGGCCACACCGGCCAGGAAGCCGGCCCGGAACGCGTCGCCGACGCCGGTCGGGTCGGCCTTGCCCAGTTCGGGCGCGGGCGGGATGTGCAGCGTCGGCTCGCCCTTCCGGTCGATCCTGGCCCCCTTGGGCCCGAGGGTGGTGATGCGGACGTGCACCCGCTCCAGGATCTCCTCGTCCGACCACCCGGTCTTCTGCTCGATCAGCCCGAGTTCGTAGTCGTTGCTGAACAGGTAGGCCGCGCCCTCGATGAGCCGGCGGATCTCCTCGCCGGGCATCCGGGCGAGCTGCTGGGACGGGTCGGCGGCGAACGGAATGCTCCGGTCGCGTGCCTCCTCGGTGTGCCGCAGCATCGCGTCCGGGTCGTTGGGACTCACCAGGACCAGGTCGAGCCCGCCGACCCGCTGCGCGATCGGGCCCAGCTCGATCTCGCGCGCCTCGGCCATCGCCCCGGTGTAGAACGACGCGATCTGGTTGTGCTCCTCGTCGGTGGTGCACAGGAACCTGGCCGTGTGGTGCAGCTCGGAGACGTGGACCGAGCCGCAGTCGACGCCGTGCCGCTCCAGCCAGGACCGGTAGTCGGCGAAGTCGGTGCCGACGGCGCCGACGAGGATGGGGGAAAGCCCGAGGCAGCCCATCCCGAAGGCGATGTTGGCCGCGCATCCGCCGCGCCTGATCTGCAGATCGTCGACGAGGAACGACAGTGACACCCGGTCGAGCTGTTCGGCGATGAGCTGGTCGCCGAAGCGGCCGGGGAAGGTCATCAGATGGTCGGTCGCGATGGAACCGGTGACGGCGATGCGCACGGGGTTTTCTCCTCGTTGTCAGCATCTGGGCACGGAAGGGACACGGGCGGGGAAACGAGATCGCCCAGCCTGTCGAGCGTACCGTCTCCGGCACGACCGCGCCCCGTACGGATGATCCGTACGGGGCGCGGCGGCCTCCGGAGAAACCCCTGCTTGATCGGGCTCCGGAGAGGGCGCTAGTTGAACGAGTCGCCGCAGGCGCACGAACCCGTCGCGTTGGGGTTGTCGATCGTGAAGCCCTGCTTCTCGATGCTGTCGACGAAGTCGATGCTGGCACCCACCAGGTACGGCGCGCTCATCCTGTCGGTCACGACGTTCACCCCGTCGAAGGACGACACGATGTCGCCGTCCATCGAGCGGTCGTCGAAGAAGAGCTGGTAGCGCAGGCCGGAGCAGCCACCGGGCTGCACGGCGACGCGCAGCTGCAGCCCCTCCTCTCCCTGCTGCTCCAGCAGGCTCTTGACCTTGGCGGCGGCCGCGTCAGTCAGGATCAGGCCCTGCTGCGTGGTCTCGCTGCTCTCAACCGTCATGTGCTGACTCCCGCGGTCTGCGCCAACCGCCCACCCGGAGCGGTCGTCTGATTCGGTTCCACTAGACGCTACCAACACGGGCCGCCCGCCACACATTCCACGTCGAAGGTACGGCGGTCGCGGACACGTCGGTAAGGTATGCGATGATTAATCGTCACTTATACGATAAGTCCCCGAGGGGGTGTGGTCGTGACGATCACTGAGTCCGGTCTTCCGCTGTTCGTCCTTGGCCGCGACGCCGATCCGCACAGCGAGCGCGGGGTCGACTGTCCCGGCGAGCTTCCGCCGGCGTCCGACCCGGCGCTGGTGGAACGCGCCCGTGTCGCCAAGGAGCGGCTCGGCGACCGGCTGTTCGTACTCGGTCACCACTATCAGCGCGACGAGGTCATCCAGTTCGCCGATGTCACCGGCGACTCGTTCAAGCTCGCCCGCGAGGCCGCCGCCCGGCCGGGGGCCGAGTACATCGTGTTCTGCGGCGTCCACTTCATGGCCGAGTCCGCCGACATCCTGACCGCCGACTCGCAGAAGGTCGTGCTCCCGGACCTCGCCGCCGGTTGCTCGATGGCCGACATGGCCTCCTTCGACCAGGTCGAGGAGTGCTGGGAGGTCCTGGAGGACGCCGGCATCGCCGACCGGGTCGTACCGATCACCTACATGAACTCCAGCGCCGACATCAAGGCGTTCTGCGGACGCAACGGCGGCGCCGTGTGCACGTCCTCCAACGCCAAGCGGGCGCTCACCTGGGCCTTCGAGCAGGGGCAGCAGGTCCTGTTCCTGCCCGACCAGCACCTGGGGCGCAACACCGCGGTGCTGGAGCTGGGGCTGTCGCTGGACGACTGCGTGGTCTACAACCCGCACCGTCCCGACGGCGGGCTCACCGCCGAGCAGCTCGGGAACGCGAAGATGATCCTGTGGCGGGGGCACTGCTCGGTCCACGGCCGGTTCACCCCCGAGGCCGTGGACGACATGCGCGCCCGCGTCCCCGGCGTCAACGTGCTCGTCCACCCCGAGTGCCGGCACGAGGTCGTCACCAAGGCCGACTACGTCGGGTCCACCGAGTACATCATCCGCACGATCTCCGAGGCGCCGGCCGGCTCGTCCTGGGCTGTGGGCACCGAGCTGAACCTGGTCAAGCGGCTCGCCGGGATGTTCCCCGACAAGAGCGTCGCCTTCCTCGACCGGACCGTGTGCTACTGCTCGACGATGAACCGGATCGACCTGCCGCACCTGGTCTGGGCGCTGGAGTCGCTGGCCGCCGGCGAGCTGGTCAACCAGATCACCGTCGACCCCGACACCGCCCACTGGGCCAAGGTCGCCCTCGACCGCATGCTGGCGCTGCCCTAGCCGGCGGTGATCACAGGTCTTGTGACGTCCGGGAGCCCGCTCCGGCGGGCTTCGTGGACGGTCCTCGCCCCGGCGGTCACAGCCCCGGGGCCTCCCAGACGGGGAACCAGCTCGCGAGGTCCGGCTCGATCTTCAGCTCGTCCGTGAGGACCCCGCGCACCTGGAGTTCCAGAGCGTTGTCCCGGCGGGTGCCCCCCGCCGGGGCGAAGGGGTAGAACGTGCCCCGCTTGTAGAGGTAGACGATCGCGAGCCGCCGGCCGGACGGGTCGGCGAAGGTCACCAGCGAGCACAGCAGCGACGGGCCGAACCCGGCGGACTCCAGCGACGAGTTGACCGCGTGGAGGTCTGTGACGAGTGCGGAGACGTCCGCGTGGCGCACCACGATCCAGGTGTAGCCGTAGGAGTCGCGCGTCATCTCGGACCTGCCGAGCAGCGCCTGGACCTCCTGCTCCAACCGGCTGAACGCGCCGCCCTCCGCGGCACGGAAGGAGACCGAGCCGATGCCGACGGGGGTGAAGCCGGTGGCCGCCTCGAGCGTGACGGCGGCGGCGGGCAGCGCGAACAGCGCGTCGAGATCGGGCTTCGCCGGCTTCGATCTCCCCAGCAGTGCGTCGAACCATCCCATGGCGCCTACCGATCAGCGGCCCAGGGCGGCGGAGATCCGGGCGAGCTGGTCCAGGCGACGCTCCAGCGGCGGGTGCGTCGACAGCAGCGAGGCGATGCTCTGCCCGGAGATGGCCGGGGCGAAGAAGAACGCGTTGAACGGCTGGGCCTCGCGCAGGTCCCTCGTCGGGATCCTGGCGATCTCTCCACTGATCTTGGTCAGCGCGCTCGCCAGCGCGGAGGGCTGCTGCGTGAGCAGTGCGGCGGCGCGGTCGGCCGCGAGCTCCCGATAGCGCGACAGCGCCCTCGTCAGCAGGAAGCTCACCGCGTACACCAGAGCGGAGACGAGGAAGATGATCGCCCCGATCGGCGGCCCGCTGTTGCCGCGCCGGCCTCCCCCGAGGCCCGTGTACAGCGCGAACCTGGTCATCAGGCCCGCGACGATGCCGAGGAACGACGCGATCGTCATGACGGCGACGTCACGGTGCGCGACGTGCGACATCTCGTGCGCGATCACGCCCTCCAGCTCCCGGGCGTCCAGCCTGCGCAGCATGCCCGTGGTCACGCACACCACCGAGTTCTTCTGGTTGCGCCCGGTCGCGAAAGCGTTGGGCATGTCGGTGTTCGCGATCGCCACCCGGGGCTTGGGCATCCCCGCCATCGCGCTGAGCCGGTCGACGATCCCGTGCAGTTCAGGAGCCTCCTGCGGGGAGACCTCGCGTCCGTGCATCGCGAAGAGCGCGATCTTGTCGGACAGGAGGAACTGCACCAGCAGGAGACCCGCGGCGATCAACAGGACGGCGATCGCCCGCACGCCGAGGGCCACCAGCGCTGCCATGAACGCCACGTAGACCAGCCCGAGCAGGAACATCGTCACGGTCATCCGTACGGTCAGACCGCGGTCGGGGGCGAATCGCGTCGCAGACATCATCCAGGGATGAGCCCGGTGTCGCCGAGCATCTCCCGCACCTCCTCGATCGAGGCGTCGGCGGGCGGCAGGATCAGCTCGGACGGCTCGAGCGAATCCACCGGCAGCGCCTTGCCCACCTGCCGGACCTTGTCCAGCAGCGCGTGCAGCTTGACCCGGAAAACGTTCTCGTCATCGGACTCGATGGCGGCCTCGAGCTCGCTGTCGAGCTCGTTGAGCACGTCGATGTCGGCCTGGGCGATCTCGACCTGGCCCTCTCCCATGATTCTGACGATCACAGGCCCTCCCCCGGCTGACGCAGCTGCTGGGTCTGCTGCGCGGGCTGCCCCGCCTGACGGCCCGGCTGGCCGGCCTCGATCGCGCCCTGCGGCGCGGGGCCCTGACCGATCTCGGCCTTCATCCTGGCGATCTCCAGTTCCACGTCGCTGCCCGCGCCCATGCGGTCCAGCTCGGCCTGGATGTCGTCGCGCTGGCCGGTGAAGTCGTCGAGGGCGCCGCTCGCCAGCAGCTCGTCGATCGCGCCGGCGCGCGCCTGCATCTGCGCGGTCTTGTCCTCGGCACGCTGGATGGCCAGGCCGACGTCGCCCATCTCCTCGGAGATGCCGGAGAACGCCTCGTTGATCCGCGTCTGCGCCTCGGCGGCCGTGTAGGTGGCCTTGATGGTCTCCTTCTTCGTACGGAAGGAGTCCACCTTCGCCTGCAGCCGCTGGCTGGCGAGGGTGAGCTTCTCCTCCTCGCCCTGGAGGTTGCTGTGCTGGAGACGGAGATCGGCGATCTGCGCGTTCAGGCCGTTGCGTCGGGTGAGCGCCTCGCGCGCCAGGTCCTCCCGCCCGGCGGAGAGCGCCTGCCGGCTCTGGTTCTCCAGCTTGGCGGCCTGGCCCTCGAGCTGGTTGATCTGCAGTTCGACCCGCTTGCGGCTGGTCGCCACGTCGGCGACACCTCGGCGGACCTTCTGCAGCAACTCGAGCTGCCGCTGGTAGGAGTAGTCCAGCGTCTCCCGTGGATCCTCCATCTTGTCCAAGGCCTTGTTGGCCTTGGACTTAAAGATCATGGAAAGTCTCTTCATCACGCTCATGCGCGTCGGCCGTCCCCTTCTCAACGTCATGCATGGCGAATCCGCCTGGGTTCACCCTACGCATAACGCGCGAGGGCGTCACTAAGTTGCACTCCCGGTAGGCTGGACGCCGTGTTCCGACGTCGTACCCAGACCTCCGCTGACGACTCCTCTGCCCCTGTAGAGGATCCTAAGCCTCATCAGACTCCGGGCAAGGGCCGTCCCACCCCGAAGCGGAGCGAGGCGCAGGGCCGCCGCCGCTCACCCGTCACCGCGCCGGCCAACCGCAAGGAGGCCTACCGGATGCAGCGGGAGCGCGACAGGGCGCTGCGCGCCAAGCACCGGGAGATGCTGCTGCGCGGCGACGAGCGGGCCCTTCCTGCCCGTGACCGCGGCCCGGTGCGGAAGTTCGCCCGCGACTGGGTGGACTCCCGGCGCCTGCCCGGACAGTATTTCCTGCCCGTCGTCTTCATCATCATGCTGCTGTCGATGGTGCCCGCCGGGCCGGCGATCCAGAGCGTCGTGCTGCTCGTCTACACGCTCTCCCTGCCCGTGGTGATGGTGTTCGTGCTCGGCAGCGCGATCTACGTCGCCCGCCGGGTGAAGAAGGAGGTCGCAGAGAAGTTCCCGGACGAGAACCTCCGCGGCGTGGGCTTCTACGCGGCGATGCGGTCGACCCAGATCCGCAGGCTGCGCTTCCCGAAGCCGACCCTGCTCCCCGGCGGCGTGCCGATCCCGCCCAAGAACTGAGCCGCCCCCGGCCGGTGCGGACACCCGTGCGCGTATGTGGGACGCCAGTGGCGTCCCACTAATGTCGGGGGCATGGAATTCCGCCATCTCGGCCGCAGCGGCCTCATGGTCAGCGAGATCAGCTACGGAAACTGGATCACCCACGGCTCCCAGGTCGAGGAGGACGCGGCCCGCGCCTGCGTGCACGCGGCCCTCGACGAGGGGATCACGACGTTCGACACGGCCGACGTCTACGCGGGGACGCGGGCCGAGGAGGTGCTCGGACGAGCACTGCAGGGCGTGCGCCGCGAGTCACTGGAGATCTTCACCAAGGTCTACTGGCCGACCGGCAGCGGCAGGAACGACCGAGGTCTGTCCCGCAAGCACATCATGGAGTCGATCAACGGCTCGCTGCGCCGTCTGCAGACCGACTACGTCGACCTCTATCAGGCCCACCGCTTCGATGTGGAGACGCCGCTGGAGGAGACGCTCCGCGCCTTCGACGATCTCGTACGGCAGGGCAAGGTGCTGTACGTCGGCGTCAGCGAGTGGACGGCCGCCCAGATCGAACGGGCGCTGAAGATCGCCGACGAGATGGGCTTCGACCGGCTCGTGTCCAACCAGCCGCAGTACTCGATGCTGTGGCGGGTCATCGAGGCCGAGATCGTCCCGCTGTGCGAGAAGGAGGGCCTGGGCCAGATCGTCTGGTCGCCCATCGCGCAGGGCGTGCTCACCGGCAAGTATCTGCCCGGGCAGCCGGTGCCCGCCGGTTCGCGGGCCGCCGACCCGACCGGATCCGGTTTCATCGAGCGGATGATGGGCGACGAGCTGCTGCGCCGGGTGCAGGAGCTCAAGCCGATCGCGGCGGACCTCGGGCTCACCATGGCCCAGCTCGCGGTGGCCTGGGTGCTGCGCAACCCCAACGTGTCGTCGGCCATCGTCGGCGCCTCCCGGCCCGAGCAGGTGCGCGACAACGTTAAGGCCTCCGGCGTCAAGCTCGACGACGAGACCATGCGCAGGATCGACGACGTGCTCGGCGACGTGGTCGAGCGGGACCCGGCCAAGACCGTCAGCCCCGGCAAGCGTCCCTGACGGCGCCGTCAGGCGGGGCGGAGCGACATCCCGGCGTACTCGACGCGGTCGTCCTCCAGGAGTGTGACCTGCTCGACCCCGGCGTCGAGCAGGTCACGCCACGACTCCCCCAGCCACGACTCGGCGTCCGACTGACTGGTGAAGATCTCACGCGGCAGCGATCGGTCCGTCAGCTCGGCGCCGTTCGCGTCCTCGTATCGCCAGCGCCATGTCATGCCCATCCGCCCCTTCCCGCCGAACCAGTCGAGCACGTCCTGCAAACCCTATGTGAAGGAGCACCCGCGTGGAGATCCGTCTGGAGGGGACCGGGGGTCCGCGGGGCTGGCCGGCGCCCGGCTGCGGCTGCGCCTCCTGCGGCCGCCTCTCCTCCGGTCACCGCGGGCCGACGTCGATCGTGATCGACGGGATCGTACGGCTCACGCCGCGGGCCGGCGACGCGGCGCACTTCGGTGTTCCGCCGGGCGGGCGTCTCCTCGTACGCACCCCCGACGGCTATGAGATCACCGGTCCGGACGGAAGCCGGGTGCTCTACACCCCGTGCCGGGACGATCTCCACCACGATGAGTACGACGAGGACCACGAGGACGACGCCGGGCCGCGCCCGCGTGAACCCTTCGACCTCGTGCTGATCGACCTGCTGGACCGGCCGGAGCGCCTGGGTGATCTGCGCCGCCGCGGCCGGGTCACGCCCGGGACGCGAGTCGTGGCCGTGCACCTCGACCACCGGATCCCCTCCGAGGACGAGCTGGCCCGCCGGCTCGTCCACTGGCGGGCCGAGGCCGTACCGGACGGGACCGTCCTGGACACCCGGGACATCGCGGCCCGGCACCCCCATGGCGACCCGTCGCCACCGGGCCCGGCCCGGCGTACGCTGCTGCTCGGCGGCGCCCGCTCGGGCAAGTCGGAGGAGGCCGAGTTACGGGTGGCCGCCGACCCCGATGTGACGTACGTCGCCACCGGCCCCGCCCCGGGCGAGGACCCCGCGTGGCTGGCCAGGGTGAAGCTGCACCGGGATCGTCGCCCCCACCACTGGCGCACCCTCGAGACCATCGACCTCGCCGCCGTCCTCACCGGGTCGGACACCCCCGGGCGTACCCTGCTGATCGACGGCATCGGCACCTGGCTGGCCGCCGTGTTCGACGAGTGCCGTGCCTGGCCCCGAGACCGCGATCGGGATCCCGGCTGGGATTCTGACCTGGCACGGACCAGGGTGGCGGAGCGGTGCGACGAACTGGTGGCGGCCTGGCGGCGCACCCGCGCCCGGGTGGTCGCGGTGAGCGACGAGATCGGGCTCGGGGTGATCCCGGCCACCGCCGCAGGACGCCTGTTCCGCGACGAGCTGGGCCGCCTCAACCAGCGGCTCGCCCGGGAGTCGGAAGACGTCGCGCTGGTGATCGCCGGTCGCCCGCTGCCCGTGCCCATCTGATCGGCCGGCCCATCCGACCGGCCCATCCGACCGGCACCGCATGACCGGCACCGCGTGACCGGGCACTACGATCCTCATTCGTGCCTGCACCGCCGACGCGAAACCGCCTCTCGTCGTGCCACCGGTCATGGACGACGTTGACCGCGGCCTGGCTGTTCACGGTGGGGATGCTGACCGTCTTCCCCGTACGCGTCGTCGAGGTGGACCGGCGGCTCGCCGGGCGGGCGATGGCTCTCGCCCCGCTGGTCGGGCTGGTGCTCGGGCTCGCCGCCGCCATGGTCCTGGTGGGAATCCGCTGGGCGGGCGGCTCCGCGCTGCTCGCCGCCGTCCTCGCGGTCGGGACGCTCGCCTGGCTCACTCGTGGCCTCCACCTCGACGGCCTCGCCGATCTCGCCGACGGCCTGGGCAGCGGCAAACCCGCGGATCAGGCGCTCGCCATCATGAAACGCTCGGACATCGGGCCATTCGGCGTCGTCACGCTGGTGCTGACACTGCTCGTGCAGGTGGCGGCGCTGACCGCACTGGCCGAATCCTCCCCGTTCGAACCGTCGCAGACCCGTACCGCCCTGGCCGGGGCCGCCCTGGTCTCCGCCTGCGTGACCGGCAGACTCGCCATCACCTGGGCCTGCCGCGGCCACGTCCCCGCTGCCCGCCCCGGCGGTCTCGGCGCGCTCGTCGCGCAGACGGTACGGCCGGGCCGGGCGCTGGTCTCGACCCTTGTCTCTGCCGGCACCATCGTCTTCCTCACCTGCATCGCGGTCATCTCGTCCTCCGGGTTCCCGAGATACACCGCGCTCCCGGCGCATGCCGTGGCCGTTCTGTTCGGACCACTTCTGGCGATGGCGGTGGGGCTGGGGGCCGCCGAACTGCTGCGCCGCCGCGCCGTACGACGGCTGGGCGGCGTCACCGGTGACGTGCTCGGCGCGCTCTGCGAATGCGCGACGGCCGTCACCCTGCTGTGCTGCGCACTGCTTCTCGGCTGACCGCGACCGGTGTGGCGACTACGCCGAGAGTCGGGAGCCGTATGGCGAGCGCAGCACGGCGACGATCACAGCGAGCAGCGCCCAGCCGACCAGACCGGTGACACCGCCGATGGCGAGGTCGGGCGGGTCGGCCGCATCGCCGACCATCATCGGCAGACCGGCGATGGCGTTGAGCGCGCCGTGCCCGATCACGGCGGGCCACACGCTGCCCGATCGCAGCCGCAGCCAGCCGATGACCGCGCCGAACAGCACACAGAATCCGACGAACATCAGCGCGGCCCACGCGCCCAACTCCGGGTAGTTGTAGCCGAGCAAGGTCACCGGAGCATGCCACAGCCCCCAGAGCACTCCGGACAGGAGCAGGGCACGCCACTGCCCGCCCGTGGCCGCGACGAGCCGGGGCAGAAGGTAGCCGCGCCAGCCCCACTCCTCGCCAAGGGCAGGGATGGCGTTGATCACGGGTGCGATGACGACCGCCTGGATGAGCTGGATCACGATGAGCATCTCCGGCTCCATCGGCGGCTTCCGCCCTGTCGCCTTCTCCAGCTGCTCCCGCATGAGGCTGAACCCCTCGAGATCGACGTGGACCACGCCGATCAGCACGCTCACCACCAGCGCGACCAGGGTGAGCAGCGGCACTCCGAACCAGGCCGCAGCGGTCAGGCCCAGGGTCCGCCCCCGCCGCACTCCCCAGGTGAGGCCGGTGTGGCGGGCCCACTCGCGGAACGGCATGCCACGATGGCAGAACCGCCGGACGGCCAGCACCCCCAGGGACGGGGTGAACATCATCGCCAGCGCGACGATCGTGAGGAGCGGGGAGTCGAGCCCGGAGCCGGACAGCCACAGCGGAAGCGCGATCAGCCATGCGCATCCGAACGCGACGAGCAGGAACAGCCAGAGATCATTACGGCCTCGGCTCATCGGTCACGACACCCTTTCTTTTGAGGGAGGGGGGTGGGCGATAAGGGCGTTCAGCAGGGCCGCGCCGGTGGCGGCGTCATCGATGCTGATCGCCAGCTCACCTCCGGACGTGTAGCGGACCACCAGGCACTCACCTCCGCGGATCATGATCGTGGCCGATCCCGGGAGACCGCGATAACCCCATCCGCCGATGTCGGAGGGGTAGCGCCGGTCCACCCACGCGCGCCCGATCCGGGCGAGCGGCACCCGGCGCGAGGGCCACCGCAGCAGGCCGTACGACACGGTCAGGCCCCCGGGGTCGACTCGGACCGAGACCGCTGACAGCAACAGCCCGACCAGGAAAGCCAGCGCGAGCGGCGCGACGGGGCTCCATCCCCAGGTCGACCAGCCGAGCAGGGTGGCCACCGCAAGCGACAGCGCGCTCGCGAAAGCCACGAATGTCAGCCCGATGGCCCAGGGGGCCGAGACGGTCGAGAGCCACACCGGCCGTTTCCCCGGGTCGACATGGATCAGCGGCCCAGTCGGCGGTTCGGTGTCCGGGGGGTCGCCCGGGCCGAGCCGTCCGACCAGCCAGCCCAGCGCTCCGACCGCGATGGCACCGGCCAGCATCGGGATGACCTGCCAGCTCAGCGGCGAGGCCTGGGTCCAGTGGCCCTTGTCGAGGTTGGCGCCGATGGTGAGGGCCTGCGTGCCGAGCAGGAAGGCGGCGGCCCAGGCGAGCACGGTGGTGAGCCGGGTCCGTGTCGCTCTCCTGGGCAGCGGCCGGTCTCGCACGGCCATGCCGAGGCAACACATCGCGATGAGCAGCCAGACCGGGACGACGAACATGAAGGCGGCGAACGACATCGTGCCGTCGGGCCTTCCCGACGGGCCCCAGTGCCCCGCCAGCGGGTCGGGCAGGCGATTTCGGAACACGAGCGGCACCACGACCAGGGCGACGGACACCAGCACGGTCCAGCCGCCGAGCAGCAGGAGGAAACGCCGCCGGTAGGCGTGCTCTCGGGTGGCTTGGGCGTTCAAGCGAGCTCCTCGATCAGTTGGATGACGTCGTCTCGGCGGTAGCCGTACCGTGCGGCCTCATCAAGTAGCTCACGCACCCTGGCCTTGAGGTCCTCACGAGCGTCCGGTCGCCGCAGGACCGATACGCCGCGGCCACGGCGGAACTCCAGCAGTCCCTCGTCCCTGAGATCACGCAAGGAACGGAGCACCGTGTTGGCGTTGACACCCAGCGCGGCGGCGAGGTCTCGCGCCGGAGGCAGCCGGTCTCCGGGGTGGACCCTCCCCTCCACGATCGCGCGCCGGATCGCCGTGGTCACCTGCTCATGCAGGGGGCGGGGATCGTTGAGGTCGAGTGTGAGCAACATGATGCTAGCAATATTAGTACCATAATTTACACAAACGTCGATGGTGCCATACCCATTGGCATCATCGGGGCAGATGACTGATCCGATCACCACCCGTATGTGCGCAGGACAGGAAGCATGGATAGCATCGGCTCACGTGACCACTGTGCGCGTCAATGCATCTGAACCGGTCTCCATAGAGGCCGATGCACTAATAGTGGGCGTCCACGCGACCCCGGACGGCCCCACCCAGGCTCCCGGCGCCGACGGCCTGGACCAGGCCCTTGGCGGTCGGCTCGCCGAAATCCTCAACGCCGTCGGTTTCACCGGCAAAGCAGAGGAGATCGCCAAGATCCCGACGTTCGGCGCGCTGCCCGCGCCGGTCGTGGCCGTGGTCGGCCTCGGCGACCGTCCGGACGGTGACCACGACCCCGAGACCCTGCGCCGCGCGGCGGGCGCCGCCGCGCGTTCCCTGGCCGGGACGGCCTCCGCCGCCTTCGCGCTGCCCGCCGCCACGGCCGAGCAGGCCGAGGCCGTCGCGATCGGCGGTCTGCTCGGCGCTTACGACTTCGCCAGATACCGCACGCACGGTGAGCACAGGGCACCCGTGGGCGAGCTCGTGGTGCTGTCGGACGCGCCGGGCGCCGAGGAGGCCGTACGGCACGCGGCGGAGGTCGCGACCTCGGTCAACCTGGTGCGCGACCTGGTGAACACGCCGCCCTCGGATCTGTCGCCGGCCCGGTTCGCCGAGATCGCGCGGGAGATGGGCGGGCAGGCCGGGCTGTCGGTCGAGGTGCTCGACGAGACCGAGCTCAAAGAGGGCGGTTACGGCGGCATCGTGGGAGTCGGCCAGGGTTCGGCCAACCCGCCGCGGCTGGTCCGGCTGGCGTACCGGCACCCGGAGGCCGCGCGGACCATCGCGTTCGTGGGCAAGGGCATCACGTTCGACTCCGGCGGCCTGTCGCTCAAGCCCGCCGCCTCGATGGACTGGATGAAGTCCGACATGGGCGGTGCGGGCGCGGTGTTCGGCTCACTGCTCGCGATCTCCAGGCTCGGCCTGCCGATCAACGTGGTCGGCTACCTCTGCCTCGCCGAGAACATGCCGTCGGGTCAGGCCCAGCGTCCGTCCGACGTCCTGCACACCTACAGCGGCAAGACCGTGGAGGTGCTCGACACCGACGCGGAGGGCCGTCTCGTGCTGATCGACGGCATCGCCCGCGCCGCCGAGGACGGTCCCGAGCTGATCGTGGACGTCGCCACGCTGACCGGGGCGCAGATCGTCGCGCTCGGCTGGCGTACGTCCGGTGTGATGTCCAACGACGACGCGCTGCGCGAGGAGGTCGTGGAGATCGCCGGGGCCCAGGGGGAGGGTGCCTGGGGGATGCCGCTCCCCGAGGAACTGCGCAAGGGCCTCGACTCTCCGATCGCCGACATCGCCAACCTGCAGCCCGAGCGCTGGGGCAGCATGCTCGCCGCGGGCATCTTCCTGCGGGAGTTCGTGCCCGACGGCGTCCGCTGGGCGCACATCGACATGGCCGGTCCTGCGTTCAACAAGAGCGAGCCGCACGGTTACACCCCCAAGGGCGGCACCGGCGCGATCACCCGCACGCTCGTCGGCATCGCCGAGCGTTACGCGGGCAGGCGATAGCGAAACCGCAACAGCGAATCGTGACGATGTGGCCGTCCGGGCGGGCGGCCGCCACGTCCCGACCACAATCTTCATAGACAAGTGAAAAGATGCCGTCGGACCCATCCGATGGCGTGGAATCCAGCGAGGAGCATTCCAGTGGCTGATGGCAGCGGCCCCTACGACATCGTCGTCCTAGGTGGTGGTAGTGGTGGTTACGCATGTGCCCTGCGGGCGGCCGAGCTCGGCATGAACGTCGTCCTCATCGAGAAGGACAAGGTCGGGGGCACCTGCCTGCACCGCGGCTGCATCCCCACGAAGGCGTTGCTGCACGCCGCCGAGCTGGCCGACCAGGCCCGTGAGAGCGAGTCCTTCGGGGTGCGGACCCGGCTGGAGGGCATCGACGTCCCGGCCGTCCACGCCTACAAGGACAAGGTGATCAGCGGGCTCTGGAAGGGGCTCGCCGGTCTGATCAAAAGCAAGAAGATCACCGTCGTCGAGGGCGAGGGCCGGCTGGCCGGCCCCGGCCGCGTGACGGTCGGCGACCAGGTCTACGAGGGCCGTCACGTCGTGCTGGCGACCGGCTCGACCCCGAAGTCGCTGCCCGGCCTGGACCTCGACGGCGAAAAGATCATCAGCAGCGACCACGCGCTGGTCCTGGACCGCGTGCCCGCCTCGGTCGTCATCCTGGGCGGCGGCGTGATCGGCGTGGAGTTCGCCAGCGTGTGGCGGTCGTTCGGCGCCGAGGTCACGATCGTCGAGGCGCTCCCCCACCTGCTCCCGCTTGAGGACGAGTCGAGCTCCAAGCTGCTGGAGCGGGCCTTCCGCCGCCGCGGCATCAAGTACGAGCTGGGCGTCAGGTTCGAGAGCGTCAAGACCACCGACACCGGTGTGGTCGTCACGCTGGAGAACGGCAAGACGCTCGACGCCGAGCTCATGCTGGTCGCCGTCGGCCGCGGCCCGGTCTCGGCGGGCCTCGGCTACGAGGAGGCGGGCCTCCGGCTCGAGCGCGGCTACGTGCAGGTGGACGAGTTCTACCGGACCGGCGTTCCCGGGGTCTACGCGGTGGGCGACCTCATCCCCACCCTGCAGCTCGCCCACGTCGGCTTCGCCGAGGGCATCCTGGTCGCCGAGCACATCGCCGGTCTGAACCCCGTGCCGATCGACTACGACGGCGTGCCGCGCATCACGTACTCCGAGCCCGAGGTCGCCTCGGTGGGCATCAGCACGGCCGTCGCCCGCGAGCGCGGCCACGATGTGGTCGAGCTCTCCTACAACCTGGCCGGGAACGGCAGAAGCAAGATCCTCCAGACCCAGGGCGAGGTCAAGGTCGTCGCCGAGCGCGACGGCCGGGTCCTGGGCGTGCACATGGTGGGCGGAGGGGTCGGCGAGCTCATCGCGGAGGCACAGCTGATCTTCAACTGGGAGGCCACGGCGAAGGACGTCGCCCAGTTGATCCACCCGCATCCGACCCAGTCCGAGGCGCTCGGTGAGGCGATGCTGGCCCTGGCCGGCAAGCCGCTCCACGTCCACAACTGAAGCCCGAAGGCGAGAGAAGACGAACAATGCCGGTCTCCGTAACCATGCCCCAGCTCGGTGAGAGCGTAACCGAGGGCACCGTCACCCGCTGGCTGAAGAACGAAGGCGATCACGTCGAGGCCGACGAGCCGCTGCTGGAGGTGTCGACCGACAAGGTCGACACCGAGATCCCGTCGCCGTCGTCGGGCTACCTGACCAAGATCCTCGTCGCCGAGGACGAGACCGTCGAGGTCGGGGCCGAGCTGGCCGTCATCGACGGCGGGGCGGGCGCCGCCCCGCAGCAGGCCCCCGAGCCCCAGCAGGCGCCCGAACCCGAGCCCGCGCCGGCTCCTCCGGCTCCGCCGGCGGCCCCCGCGCCTCCGGCCCCGCCCGCTCCGGCCCCGGAACCGCCCATCTCATCGATCCCGCAGCCGGCTCCCGCCCCGCAGGCGCCGCCGGCTCCGGTGGCCCAGCCGACGCCGCTGCCGCCGCCCGGCGAGGCGCCGTACGTCACGCCGCTGGTGCGCAAGCTGGCCGCCGAGCACGGCGTCGACCTCGACTCGCTGACCGGCACCGGCGTCGGCGGCCGCATCCGCAAGCAGGACGTGATCGAGGCGGCCCGGATCCAGCGTGAGCGCGCCGCAGCGGCGGCGGCCCAGCCGCAGGCACCCGCCCCCGCCCCGGCCCCGGCCCCGGCTCCCGCCGCCGCGCAGCCGGTCGCGCCCGCTGCGGCGCCCGAGCCGGTGCAGGTGGACACGACCCTGCGCGGGACCACCGAGAAGATGTCGCGCCTGCGCAAGGTGATCGCCGACCGCATGATGGAGTCGCTGCACACCTCGGCGCAGCTCACCACCGTCGTCGAGGTCGATGTGACCCGGATCGCCTCACTTCGGGCACGGGCGAAGGGCGCCTTCGAGGCCCGCGAGGGCGTGAAGCTGTCGTTCCTGCCGTTCTTCGCGCTCGCGGCCGTCGAGGCGCTCAAGGTCCACCCGAAGCTCAACGCGGTCATCAACGACGAGACCAACGAGGTGACCTACCACGACGTCGAGAACCTCGGCATCGCGGTCGACACCGAGCGCGGCCTCATCGTCCCGGTGATCAAGAACGCGGGGGACCTGAACATCGCCGGTCTCGCCCGTAAGATCGCCGACCTGGCCGAGCGCACGCGGACCAACAAGATCACCCCGGACGACATCGCCGGCGGCACGTTCACGCTGACCAACACCGGCAGCCGGGGCGCGCTGTTCGACACGCCGATACTCAACAAGCCGCAGGTCGGCATGCTGGGCACCGGTGCGGTCGTCAAGCGCCCGGTCGTCGTCGACACGCCCGACGGCGAGGTCATCGCGGTCCGGTCGATGGTCTACCTGGCGCTGACCTACGACCACCGCCTGGTCGACGGTGCGGACGCGGCCCGCTTCCTCACCACGATCAAGCGTCGTCTGGAGGAGGGCCGGTTCGAGAGCCAGCTCGGCCTCGCCTGACCGCCTCCGCCGGCTTCCACGTGGCCGCCCCGTGTGCGCACGGGGCGGCCACGCCCATGTGAAAGCGGCGCGGCCATGCCCGATTGAAAGAGGCCCGCTCGAAAGAGGCCCGCTCGAAAGAGGCCCATCGAAAGACGCCCGTCGGAAAGCGGCGCGTGGCGCAGCGGCATGCCCGTTTCCGCGGGTTCGGCCATCCCTTTCCGGCGCCCCGCCGTACCCTGGGGAGACCGTCGAGCTGACTGAACAGGAGTGGGGCATGAGCCGAATCGGGCAGTCGCACATCGTCGCCATCGGGGGCGGGTCGTTTCGGCCGTCGGAGCGGTACGGGTTCGTCGAGCCGACCGCCCTGCTGCGCTACGTGCTCGACCTGACCGGTCAGGACCGGCCCAGGCTCGGGCTCCTCGCGACCGCCACCGGCGACGACGCCGACTGGCTGTTGAAGATGTACGGAGCCTTCAACCGCTGGGACGTCGAGGTCAGCCACCTGACGGTCTTCCCGATGCCCAACATGGCCGACCCGCGCGGGTGGATCCTTGAGCAGGACGCGATCTACGTCAGCGGCGGCAGCGTGGCCAACCTCGCCGCGCTGTGGCGGCTGCACGGGCTGGACGAGGCGTTCGCCGAGGCGTGGCGGTCGGGTGTGGTGTTGTCCGGGCAGAGCGCCGGGGCGCTGTGCTGGCATGTCGGCGGCAACACCGACTCGTTCGGGCCCAGGCTGCGTCCGTGGGCCGAGGGCCTGGCGCTGCTGCCGTACTCATGCGGCGTCCACTACGACTCCGACCCGCAGCGCAGGAGGCTGCTGCACGAGTCCGTGGCCTCCGGCGAGCTGCCGGAGGCGTACGCCGCCGACGAGGGGGTGGCGCTCCACTACGTCGGCACGGAGTTCATTCAGGCGGTCAGTGTGGCCCCCGAGGGCGCCGCGTACCGGGTCGAGCGTGATGGTGCGGGCGTCAAGGAGTTCCGCATCGAACCCCGCCTGCTGACGTCTACTACCCTTGAGCCGTGAACGGCTTGGCCATCGTCCGTATGGGCGTCGACGTCCCGTATGAGCAGGCCTGGAACCTGCAGCGGGTTCTGCACGGGCGCCGGGTGGCGGGCGACATCTCCGACCTGTGCCTCATGCTGGAGCACGCACCGGTCTACACGGCGGGCAAGCGGACGCTGCCGCACGAGCGGCCGGCCGACGGCACCCCGGTCATCGACGTCGACCGGGGCGGCAAGGTCACCTGGCACGGTCCCGGACAGCTCGTGGGCTACCCCATCATCCGGATCGACGACATCGTCTCCTACGTCCGGCTGCTGGAGGAGGTCCTGATCCAGGTCTGTGCCGACTTCGGGCTGGCCGCCCGCCGGGTCGCGGGCCGCGGCGGCATCTGGGTGCCGGGCGATCCCGGGCACGGCGTGCCCGACCGCAGGCTGGGCACGATCGGCATCCGGATCTCCCGCGGGGTGAGCATGCACGGCTTCGCGCTCAACTGCGTGAACGACCTGAGCTGGTTCAACCGCATCATGCTGGGCGGCGAGGCCGACGCCGGAGTGACCTCCTTATCGGCGGAGACCGGCCGCCGCATCACGGTCGACGAGGTCATCCCGTTCGCCGAGAAACGTCTCGCGGAGGCCCTCGGCGTCGAGCCGTACGACCTGTACGAAGAGGATCTCTCCTAGCATCGGGATCACCGGCGAGGGAGCCGGACCGGATCACCCGGGGGCGGGTAATAAGCTGGGGTTCGTGAGCGAGCGAAGCGCGCGAGCCTACAAGGCAAAGGGTGTCGCATGACGGTTGCACCAGATGGCCGGAAGCTCCTCCGCCTGGAGGTCCGAAACAGCCAGACCCCGATCGAGAAGAAGCCGCCGTGGATCAAGACGCGGCTCCGGAACGGTCCCAACTTCAACGAGATCAGGTCACTCGTCCGCGACGCGGGCCTGCACACGGTCTGCCAGGAGGCGGGCTGCCCCAACATCTCCGAATGCTGGGAAGATCGCGAGGCGACCTTCCTCATCGGCGGAGACCAGTGCACCCGGCGCTGCGACTTCTGCCAGATCGACACCGGCAAACCGGCGGAGTACGACCGGGACGAGCCGCGCCGGGTCGCCGAGTCGGTCCGTCAGATGGGCCTGCGGTACGCCACGGTGACCGGTGTCGCCCGGGACGACCTGCCGGACGGCGGCGCCTGGCTGTACGCGGAGACCGCCCGGCGGATCCACGACATGGTCCCCGGCTGCGGTGTCGAGCTGCTCGTGCCGGACTTCAACGGCCATCGGGAGCAGCTCGAGGAGGTGTTCTCCGCCCGGCCCGAGGTCTTCGCGCACAACATCGAGACCGTGCCGCGGATCTTCAAGCGGATCCGCCCGGCGTTCCGGTACGACCGGTCGCTGCAGGTGCTCGGCACCGCTCGCGAGGCGGGGCTGGTCACCAAATCGAACCTCATCCTCGGCATGGGCGAGGAGCGCGAGGAGATCAGCCAGGCGCTGCGCGACCTGCGTGAGGTGGGCTGCGACCTCGTCACGATCACCCAGTACCTGCGGCCGAGCCCGCGCCACCACCCGGTGGACCGCTGGGTGAAGCCGGAGGAGTTCGTCGAGCTCCAGCAGGAGGCCGAGGAGATGGGGTTCGCCGGCGTCATGTCCGGGCCGCTGGTCCGCTCGTCCTACCGCGCCGGCCGCCTCTACCAGCAGGCGATCGCCGCCCGCGCCGACGGCGTCGGCAGCGTCGGCGGGTCTCGTTTTCATTAATCCACCACGGCATTTGTATCCTTCACACCATGGCGAAAGACGCAGCGACTCCGGGACGGCTCAAGCAGATCCGGATGGTCGCCCAGATCATCAAGCGGTCGAACCCCAAGGGCATGCCGATCGTCTACGCCTCGGCGTTGGGCACGCTCCTGGTGTTCGTCGTGCTCGGAGTGTTCTTCGGGTGGACCTGGTACGTCTTCGGCGTCTTCACCGCCCTACTGGTCGGCATGCTCATCTTCAGCCGGCTGGCACAGAAGGCGCAGTACTCGTTGCTGCACGGACAGCCGGGCGCGACGTACGCGATCCTGCAGGGGATGCGCGGCAACTGGTACGTGGAGGAGAAGCCCGTCGCGGTCAACCGGGACCAGGATCTGGTGTTCCGTGTCGTCGGCTACCCCGGCGTCATCCTGGTCTCGGAGGGGCCGCCCAACCGCGTGCAGCGCATGCTCGTGGCGGAGAAGAAGCGCGTCCAGCGGGTCGCCATCGACGTGCCGGTCTACGACATCCAGTGCGGTGACGCCGACGGACAGGTCCCGCTGGCCAAGCTGTCGCGGCACCTCATGAAGCTGCCGCGCAACCTCAGGAAGCCGGCCGTCTCCGAGGTGAACAACCGGATGCGCGCGCTGACGCCCGTCATGCCGATGCCGAAGGGCCCGCTGCCCAAGGGCGTCCGCATGCCGCGCGGCCCCAAGATGCGCTGAGGCGTGACCGGGATGGACGTCGTCGGAAGGCGGCCCGTCTCCCCCGCCGAGACGTCCCGCGCCAACCGCGGCTGGTGGGACGGCGCGGCCGACGACTATCAGGCCGAGCACGGCGGCTTCCTGCGTGACGATGGTTTCGTCTGGTGCCCCGAGGGGCTCGACGAGGCCGACGTGCGCCTGCTGGGGGACGTCATGGGCCGGCGTGTCCTCGAGATCGGCTGCGGCGCGGGGCAGTGCGGGCGGTGGCTCGCCGCGCAGGGCGCGATCGTCACCGGCTTCGACCTGTCGTACCGGCAGCTCCAGCATTCGCGCCGCATCGACCTCACGGCCGGGACGACCCTGCCCGTGGTGCAGGCGGACGCCGAGGCCCTGCCGTACCGGGACCACTCGTTCGACCTGGCGTGCTCGGCCTTCGGGGCGCTGCCGTTCGTCGCCGACGCCGGTGCGGTGCTCGCCGAGGTGCGGCGGGTGCTGCGGCCCGGCGGAAGGTTCGTGTTCTCGGTGAGCCATCCCATCCGCTGGGCGTTCCCCGACGACCCCGGGCCGCGCGGCCTGACGGCCGACCGGTCGTACTTCGACCGCGCGCCGTACGTCGAGCTCTCCGACGGGGTGCCGTCCTATGTGGAGCACCATCGGACGATCGGCGACTGGGTGGGCCTGATCGTCTCGGCCGACCTGGTCCTCACCGGTCTGGTCGAGCCGGAGTGGCCCGAGGGGCATGAGCGCGTCTGGGGCGGCTGGAGCCCGTTGCGCGGCCGTGTGCTCCCCGGCACGGCGATCTTCAGGTGCACGCGCGGCTAGTGCCCCTCCCGCCGCACCGGCCGCTCCTGTGGCGGGCCGACATGGCATGGAAGATCTCCCGCGGCGTCCGGCGCAGCCCATCGAGCACGCCGACCACGCCGTAGGAGCGAGGTCGCGATGGCCGTGTCGACCGGCAACTCACAGATTGACGACGACGGTGCCGGAGGCACGGTCGTGCAGGCCCCGCCGGTCGCGGTCCCAGACCAGGGCGGGTACGGCAAGGCACAGCAGGAACGTGCGCACCAGCACTGCGGGCAACGCCGGCCGGCCGCCGTTGAGGGCGGCGACCCGGATGCCGAACAGCCGCATCCCCAGCGTCATTCCGATCGTGCTCACCAGCAGCACGTACTCCAGGGCGAATATGCCGAGGCCGAACAGGCCGATGTCCTGTCCCTCCATCCGGAGCAGTCCCCCGGCGATCGCCCAGGCGCAGATCAGCCAGTCGACCAGGACGGCCCCGATCCTGCGTCCCCATCCGGCGACCGCGCCGCTGCCCGTCTCCGGCAGGCCGAGCCGTACCCCCGGGTGGCCGAGGTCGACACCGGCGGCCCGGACCCCGCCGAGCCAGGTCTGCGTCCATCGTGGTTGGCGCTCGTTCATGGTTCACCAGCCTATTCACTGCCCGTGCGGCTCACGCATCGGGCGGACGCCGCCCTCGACAGCGTCCTTAACACCCGCGAAACAAACGAGACACGGCGCGGAAACGGCTCGGGCATATTTTCGGCTTTGCTGGCAGATGCCCCTTGGAGGTTCGAGAGTGTTCAACTCCGCCGACGACGTCCTCAAGTTCATCCGGGACGAGGGGGTGCAGTTCGTAGACGTCAGGTTCACCGACCTGCCCGGCACGACGCACCACTTCACCTTTCCCGTCGAGAACTTCGGCGCGAACGTCTTCACCGACGGCCTGATGTTCGACGGCTCGTCGATCCGCGGCTTCCAGGCCATTCACGAGTCGGACATGCTTCTGCTGCCGGACCCGTCCACGGCCGTGGTCGACCCGTTCCGCAAGCACAAGACGTTGAACCTGAACTTCTTCGTGCACGACCCGATGACCCGGGAGGCCTACAGCCGCGACCCGCGCAACGTCGCCAGGAAGGCCGAGGAATACCTCCGGGGCACCGGTATCGCGGACACCGCCTACTTCGGCCCCGAGGCCGAGTTCTACATCTTCGACGACATCCGGTTCGAGACCCGGGCCAACGCGGGCTACTACTTCATCGACTCCGTCGAGGGAGCCTGGAACACCGGCAAGGCGTCCGAGGGCGGCAACCTGGGCTACAAGCCGCGTTACAAGGGCGGATACTTCCCGGTCCCGCCGATGGACCACTTCACCGACCTGCGCTCGGAGATGGTACGCAACCTCATCGAGGCCGGCATCGAGACCGAGATCCAGCACCACGAGGTCGGCACCGCCGGCCAGGCGGAGATCGACTTCAGGTTCGGCACGCTGCTCAGGTCGGCCGACAACGTGATGCTGTACAAGTACATCGTCAAGAACACGGCCATGCAGCACGGCCACACCGTCACGTTCATGCCGAAGCCGATCTTCGGTGACAACGGTTCCGGCATGCACTGCCACCAGTCGCTCTGGAAGGACGGCGAGCCGCTGTTCTACGACGAGGTCGGCTACGCCGGACTGTCGGACATGGCGCGGTACTACATCGGCGGCCTGCTCAAGCACGCCCCGTCGCTGCTCGCCTTCACCAACCCCACGGTGAACTCCTATCACCGCCTGGTGCCCGGATACGAGGCCCCGGTCAACCTGGTCTACTCCCAGCGCAACCGCTCGGCCTGCATCCGCATCCCGATCACCGGCACCAACCCGAAGGCCAAGCGCATCGAGTTCCGCGTGCCGGACCCGTCGTGCAACCCCTACTTCGCGTTCGCCGCCATGCTCATGGCCGGCCTGGACGGCATTCGCAACAAGATCGAGCCGCCGGAGCCGATCGACAAGGACCTGTACGAGCTGCCGCCCGAGGAGGCACTCAGCGTCGAACAGGTGCCCGGCTCACTGGACAAGGTCCTGGAGCACCTCGAGGCCGACCACGAGTACCTGCTCGAAGGCGGGGTGTTCACCCCCGACCTCATCCAGACGTGGATCTCCTACAAGCGTGCGAACGAGATCGACCCGATCCGCCTCCGCCCGCACCCCCACGAGTTCGAGCTCTACTACGACGTCTGATGGCGGGGGTTTCCTGGCCTTGGCGCTCGCCCCGGAAATAGGCGCTGAGCTGGAAAAACGTTGTGGTTGGTTGTCGTTGTTCGTCATTGCTGAGCAACGTCAACCGGAACAAAACCGGAACAGAACGGCCCGGCACCGTAATCGGTGCCGGGCCGTTCCCGCTGGTGGGGACGATGATAGCGCTCCTGCTATCATCAGCTCGCCATCTGCTCCACGTAGTGCTTGTCCTCCCACGCCTCCACATCGGCGATCTTGTATCGGACGTGCTTGCCAAACTTCATGAACCTCGGACCGCCGCCGCGCGAGTTCCAGGCGTAGACGGTGGCGATGGACACGCCTAAGCGATCCGCAAGGTCCTCCGGGCTCAGATGCTTCGCTGCCACCGATCCCCCTTCACGATCTCGGCCGCTTTTCGCAACCCTTGTCATCATATGCCATTGCGACGCATTTGACGCGATTGTTGCACATTGATGCGTCGTACGCTTCATCGGGCTTCCTCGTGGTCGCCCACCGGGATCACGACGCCCGACACCAGCAGCAGCGTGCCGCCGAGCAGACTCCACGTAGCGGCCATTAGCATCCGGACCGCGGTCCCCGTCAACACGAGGGCGACACCATCAAGATCCGGACCAACGCCCTCATCGCTAACCCGCATCCACTAGATGCTTGCCGAACAGATCGGCAAAGAATCTCTGTAGCATCTCGACGGCGGCAACCGTATCCCGGGTCAGCTCATACCCGCCAAAGCGGTACACCTCGTACCCCTTGAGACGCAGTGCCCGATCTTCGGCGACCATGCTCGAGTACAGCCGCGGGGACGCGGCGTCCCCCGGCTCCATCCCAACGGCGTAGTGCTGTTGACCATCCACCTCCAAAACGATGCGAGCGCCGTGCGGAAGCAGCAGCAGGAAGTCCATGCGCTCACGCGCAAGGGGACTGTCCTTGCCGGCTCGCTCTCTGCGGGTCTTCGGGTCGATGTGGAGGTACACCTGGGGCAGCAGGGCGGGGGCCTTTGCTCCGCTCTCATTGATGGGGTGCCGCTCGCAGTAGGTGTGGAAAAGAAGACGCTCTGGTTTACTCGCCAGCGCCGCCGAAAGCCGCTTGTAGAGGTCTCGCCCGACGTCGGTGTCGTCCATGTCCTCGGGGTGTGCTTCCCTCTCCCGCCACCAGGAAAGTAAATCTCCCCAGGTGAGCCCAGTCGTGCCAAGCGCTCTGTCGTAGACGAGGCAGAACTCCTCGTTTCGCACCACCAAGACGTCGTTGTTCACCGCGTCCCCGAGCACGAATTCGAGCTTAGGCCCGTCAGCGGCGAAGATCAGGTTCTTCATGGTTCCAGGCACGCCGCCGCCGATCCTGCGGTAGCCGAAGACTGGGGCGCCACTGATGCTGCCGGTCTGGACGATCTCATAGCCGTCGTGGATCAGCACCGAGTTGTAAAAGTCGTGAAGGAGCTTGACCTCGACGGGGTCAGGGCGCACCACAGGGTGCAGCGTCTCAGCCAGAAACACGAGTAGCGCATCGTCACTGGTGTTCAGGCCGAACCGATCATCGTGATAAATCCAGTCGCTGTCCCAGTCGGCAGGATTGGCGATGCAGTGCTGGCGAATGTCCTGGCGAGCCGTGGCGAAGCGGTCGTCATTGCTGGGCAGTTGGTCGAGGTCGTACAGGCGGCTGAGGAATTCGATCTCGTCTAACACTCCACCCCAGTAAACCCACCAGTGTTCATCTTCGATACCGGCCTTGACATTCTTGTCTACGATGCTGCGCCACAGGTGGACGAGACCATCTATGAGGCGGCGGCGGCTGACGTCAGTGATGTGGTTGGTAGCGCTGTGCTCTCGCCGCTTGAGCTTGGCCGCCTGCTTGCTTTCAAGGCCCTCCAACGCCGACAGCACCGGCTCGAAGAGCCCACTGATGTACTCTCTCCGCTTGCCCCAACTGCCGGCGTTGGTCATCCTCTGGTTTTTCCAGTACTGCTGGAAGCCGCCGAAGTCGCGGAACGGAGGGTCGAAGGTGATACCGAGACGCCCCAGGACCGTACGAAGGCTCCTGAGAGCGATGGCGATCTCGCCCTTGTCCAAGCGTAGATCACTTTGGCTCGTGCCGAACTCCTCCCGCACGAGGCGAGCTAGCGCATACGCCGCGTCCAGGTCGGTGACGTCGTCCAAAGGAGCTCTGCGAAGGCGCTCCACCCGTTCCGAATCGAAGGCCGGCCTGCCGAGCACCGAACTGGTGTCCACAGAGAAGAAGGGGTTACCCGGATTCATCACATGATTATCTCCGCCACCACCGACCCTTTGGAGTGCTGCGTACAGCATGTGAGCGGCGCGCGCCCGAAGACAGCACCGTGAGGGCAGATACCAACAGCACCGTCCCGCCTACCAGCCCCCAGGTCGCAGCCGCCAGCATCCAGACCGCGGTCGCCGTCAACGCGATGCCAACTGCGCTCGCACCGAGCCGCTCCAACGCCACCAGCACCGCGCCGACCATCACGACGACCAGTGGCACGACCACGACCAGGTCCACGCTGGACACCTCCGCCAGAGGGGCGGCCGCCCAGACGGCCGCCAGCCACGCCGACACCATCGAGATCCGGACCAACATCACAGGCTCACCCTCTCCAGGATCTCCTCGGGCAGTGCGAACGCCTCTGCCCCGTCTTTCTTCACCGGCCACACCCGGCCGTCCTTCACCAGCCGCTTGAGCTGCGCGTTGATCTCACTCGGCGGCGCCACGACCCGCCGCTTGAGCACGAGGTGCAGCACCTCGCCGAGCTCCAGCGCGTCGCCTCCCGCGTCGGCCAGGACGTCGAGGATCGCGGCTTTCACGTCGCCTGGTGTCGAACGCGGCTGCTCGGCCCGGCGGCTGCCGCCAGCGTTGGGCTCCCGGCCTTCCTTCTTCGCGGCCTGGAACTCCTCGATCCAGCCCAATGTCATGTCGTCGATCCGGCCGGCCGCGGGCTGCCGGGCGATGTACTTCGGCTTCTCGGTGTAGAGCCACCGCATGAGCGCGGCCCGCCGGTCGATGCCGTTCAGGTAGGCCAGGCCGCCCGTCAGCGACCCGTCCTTGAACGTCGCCGGGAGCAGCGACGGGTCATGCGGCAGGCCCATCTGGTAGGCCGCGCCGGGGGTCTGCGTCCGCAACGCGCAGGCGTTCTTACGGAGCTGCGCCCGCAACGTCACCGACCCGCCCAGCTCGGTCATGTTCGGGTCCTGGGCGACGAGCAGGATGCCGCAGCCGCCCTTACGCCAAGTCTTCGCCCCGGAGGCCAGGACGTGCACGGCACGCTTGCCATGTACGTCGTGTGTCAGCAGCTCGGGGGCTTCCTCCAGGACGAAGAAAATGCCGGTCATGCCGCCCGCATCGGGGTCACCGGGCGTCAGGTGCGTCTTGCCGCGCCGCTCGTCGCCGTCCTCGTCCACCCACGGGATCCGCGCGAGGTGGTGGACGCGGCGCCGCATCACCCAGTGCCACAGCTCCACCTCGGCCATGCTGTCGTCCTCGCCGAGTGCGCAGCGGTGGGTGTTGCCGTTCCAGTCGGGCATGGACCCGCCCTGCGGGTCGCACAGGACCGTCGCGACGTTCTCCGACAGGTGCGCCAGGCTGATCAGCGTTTCCACCGACCGTGACTTGCCCGCCTCGGAGTCGCCGACGATGATGCCGTGCCGCATGCCGCCAGATTTCGTGAAGAACGCCCAGTGCGCGGGCTGCAGGTCGTAGAAGTAGCCGATGTGGGCACGGCCGTCCGCCTGGATACGGGGCTGCAGGTCCTCGAACCGGCGGACCTTCGCCAGCGTGTCACCCTCCAGCAGCGTGAACATCGCGCGGGAGTTGTCGCCGTAGGGCACCGGCTCCAGCACGGCGAGCTGCGTCGTCGTCTGGTAGGCCGAAGCGACTTTCTCGGCCGCCTGCATGATGTCCTTGGTGGTCTTGTCGCCCGGCACGGCGCGGATCTCCGACCGGTGACCGGCTTCGATCCGCTTCGGCGTCGTCATCGTCATGTTCTCCAGCGCCTTGCCCTTGGCGGCCAGCCGCTCGTTGAACCGCTTGAGGATCAGCGACACCTCCGGGTCGATCTCGACCTGCTCGACGACAACCTCCGGCTCCTCCTGGACGGGCTCGGGTGTACGGCTGGGCAGCGGCAGGCGACGGTGGCGCCGCCAGTGCAGCAGCGCGAACACCAGCCACCCGGCCATGCCCACCTGGGCGACCAGCCCGGTAGGGCCGGCCGCTAAGGCGACCATGAGCCAGGCCGCGCCGAACAGCACGGCGGCCACGTTGCGGCGGGCGCGGAGTGCACACACCAGCGGCCAGGCGCTCAACGCGGCCGCGACCACGACGGGCACGGCCGGGTTGAACGGGTGCGGGATGTGGTCGCTTTCGACGTCGGCTTCCGACAGCAGGTCGAGAACTGCCGCTAGCGGAAGCGCAATCAGCCATGCGAACGGAGCCGCCATCACCATGCGGTACCGCTGGCGGAACGCAACTCGCCGCACGGTACGGGCGATCTCGACGGTCGGCTTCTGCTTGCGGTCCTCCGACATTGGGGCTCCTTTCGCGTGACGGGGTGTTTAGACGGTCCAGTAGTGGACCGACTCGATTCGGCAGGAGGAGGACGAGCAGGTGAGGTCAACCATCACCGAGCCGTCACCCTCGTCCACGTGCATGTGCCCGGTCGGGGTCAGGGTGCCGTTGCCGCAGGTGCATGGGCGGGCGGCGTCAGCGGGGAGGCTCATAGTCATCAGGTCGGTTCCTTTCGTGTGGCGGGTGTGCGTGTACGGCAGGGATTCAGCCCCCGGCGTAGGCCTCCTTGTCGGCGACGTTGTCCACGCCACCGACCGCCGCGTGCGCCTCGATCACGACGCCCTGCTCGGCGGCGAGCCGGGCGATAGCGGCATGCCGCGAGGCGAGGTTGCTCGCGGCTTCCTGCGCGGCCATCAGCGCCGCGATGAGCGTGCCCCGGCCCATGTTCTTCGCAACCAGGCCACCGACCTGGCCGTCGATCGCAGAGGCCACGTTCGCAGCCGCCGCGCTGGCCGCCTCGTGGTCGGCCTGGAGTTGGGGGAAGGAAGTGAATTCGGCGTTCACGTCGTACCTTTCGTCAGTGTCGTACGGGTTCAAATCAGTGGCGGGCCTGCCCTCAGGGGCCTGTTCGGCGTCCGCCGCAGGCGTATGCTCCTCGGTCGGAGCGGGTTCCTCCTCGGGTGCGGGTTCCTCCTCCTCGTCGATGACTTCGGCGTCCTCGATCTCACGTGTGGCCTTGTAGTCGGCGTAGGCCTTCCGCGCACCCGCTGCGGCCTGCCTTCCGACGCGGGCGGCCCCGCCGAGGACCTTGAGCAGTCCGTACGTGCCGCCCGCGACCGCCGCGGCGGTCCCACCGGTCACCGCGAACACCGCAGACACCCACCAGCGGAGGTTGCGCGGGCTCGGCGGGTCACCCGAGGCGGTCGGCCGGGTCAGATACTTCTGCACCTGGTCGTAGCGAGTCCGCGCGGCCGCGAACCCGCGCTGGAACTCGAGGTTGGCCTGTGCCGCGCCGGCCCGGAGCCCGCCCACCGTGGCTGCGCGGGCGGCGGGCTTCTTGACCAGCGCCGCGGTGACGACGCCGGACACGACGAGCAGCAGCAGAACGGCGATCACTTGCGGCCTCCCGTGTTCACGGTCTGCTGGTAGGCGGTTTTGGCTTCACGGCCGAGGTCGGCGGTGTTGAAACCGAAGAACGTCACCCCGGCGACGACCAGCAGCGTCGGCACGAACAGCGCGACGATCGCCGTTGCCCGGCCGACGTGGTTCTTCTTGCCCCACACGTCGCAAATCCAGATGGCCAGGCACACGCCCAGCGCGACGGCGGGGAACAGGGGGTTGATGCGGCCGGTGACCATGCGGACGACGACCTCGAAGCCCGTGCCGATAAGGCCGATGCCGACGACGAGCATCCACCAGGCGGTGAACGTCGGCCATGCACGCTTCCAGACGAACACGACACCCACCGTCAGCATCAGGGCGGTTCCGGTGCCGAGCCCGACAAGCCAGTTCACGTCGCGGGTTCCTTTCAGGCGAAGAAGTGGAGGATCAGGTAGACGACGACGGCCGCCGTGGTGAACTCCGGGAGGTAGACGATCATGGCGAGGATGTAGAACGCCGAGTACAGGAGCGTGCGAGCCACCAGCACCACCCGCCAAGACCACACCAGGATTCCGACGTCGCGGGGGAGCCACTGCGGCTCCCAGCGTTCACGCGCGAACGTGACCGGCGAGGCCATGTAGGCGGGCCGTTCACGTGCGATCCAGTCCGACAGCGGGCCCTGGACGAACTCGACGAGCTGGCCCAGCCGCGGCACCTCGGGCCTGGCGGGAAGCTGAGCGGGCTGGTCGTCACGCAGGGGCACGACCTGGGCAACCTGCTCGGCCGCCTGGTCGGCGGGCTGCTCGGTCTCGGTTTCCGTCTGCTCGGCGGGCGTCGCGAACGGCGAGCGGATGCTACGCGGCACGGTGTTCACCTCCTTCGGTGGTTGACTTCGTCGGCGCTGTGCCGCAGTTCGGCGGCGTAGTGGGTGTAGAGCCGGTTGCCCTCGGCCTCGTCGGCGTTGTGCGTGTCGGCGAGCTCGGCCGCGAGGTACCGGACGGCCTCGTGGAACGCGGCCTTCGGGTTCTCCGCTCCCTTGATGCGGGCGTGGAACCGCATCTTGCGGGCCTCGCGACGGGTCGGCTTGGCGGGCATGTGACTCCTCCCGATAGTCACGGACGGTTACGGCTGACGGGGCCGTGGTACGATCTCGCGCACATGCGCGTACGTGCACCCGCGCGCGTTGGGCCGCCCCGCGTCGGCGGTTCGCAGCCCTGATCGGCGCTCGGCCCCACCGTGCGGCTGTTCACTTACTGTCACGGGCGCACATGCAGGCGATCAGGAAGTCCCAGTCGATCCGGGTCATCTCCTCGCCCTCGGGCACCAGCTCGTACAGCCCGGCCAGGTGCTTGTCGAGCGCGTCAGCGTAGGTGCGGAACACCCCGAGCAGCAGGTCCCCCTGCGTGATGCCGAACAGCACGTACTTGCCGTCCGGGGACGGCTGCACCCGCAGCGCGGTGGTGTCCGGCTTCGACAGGCACTCGGCCCGGCCCGTGACGCCGTCCCGCAGGACGTCGCGGGGCGCGACCACCGGGGCCGGCCAGTCCTCGATCTCCAGGCGGACGAAGAACGGGTCACCCGTCCGGTAGATCAGGTAGCCGTTGTGGAACTCCTCGCTGGCCTCGTCCCACATGGGGAGGTAGCAAGTCCGCTCGGCCGTCTCGTCCGTCTGCGTCGTCGTCATCAGTTCGCTCCCTTGCCGTCTGCGGACGGGCCGTTCCCGTCCGCGTTGTTCGTGGCGGACGGGAACGGCCCGTCCGCCACCTTCTTCGTCCGCGCGGACGAGCCGTTCCCGTCCGCTCCGTTCACGCCGGACGAACCGTCCGTCTGCAGCAGGTGCAGCAGTGCGCTGGCGCGCTCGTTGCTGATCGTCTGCCCGTCCGCCTTGATGGCGGCCGCGAGACGGTCGCGCGTCAGCCGTACGCCCGTCTGCTCGTGCTTGGCGAGGATCGTCCGTCCGAGCGGCAGCAGTTCGCTGAGGTCGTTCGGACCTGCGGTCCGTCCGCCCGTCCGGTTTGCCCGTCCGCCGTTCGTCCGCCCAGACGGCCGCGTGTTCGTCCGCCGTCCGTCCGTCCGCTTCCCGCTGGACCGTCCGCCCGGACGAGGCCTGCCGTCCGCCCCGTCCGTCCGCTTGTTCGCGGGCTTTTCGTCCGCGTTTCGTCCGCCGTCCGTCTGCTTGCCGTCCGCGACGTTCGTCCGCCCGGCCGGAGTGTTCTCGTCCGCCGTCCGTCCGCGCCAGAAGAAGAACCAGCGACGCCGTCCGTCCGGCTTTTCGTCCGCGCCGTCTGTCCGCTTCTCGTCCGCTTGTCCGTCCGCTTGTCCGTCCGCTTCGTCCGCCGGACGGGCGAACAGCGGCCGGTACATCGGGACCAGGCGGGCGCCGACCCGGTTCACGAACCGCGCGATGTTCTCCATCGCGGCGGCCGCGTCCGGGTCCGCGCCGTACACCTCCTGCGACACTGCCGCCAGGTGCGTGAGCGCGAGCTCCAACTGGGCGCGCTGCGCGGCGATCACTGCCGATTGCGTTCTCGCTATCGCCTGCCGCGCGGCCGTGTTCGCCCGCTTGGCCCGCGCCAGCGCGATACATACGTCCGGGTCGGAAATGCCCTCGGCGATGCCGACCTTGTACGCCGTCCACGTCTCGCCCCGCAGCGAAGGAAGCAGCCACCTCTGCTTGGCGAAGCTCGGCGCGGGCTGCTTGTGCGTGCCCTGCACGTGCTGGTTGTGCGCGTGCCGCCAAACGCCGTACATGTGCCACAAGATCGGAGACAGCATCGACGCGGCACCGAACATCACCGCGGCGTCGCCCGTGACCGCATGGCCTTCGTTGTGCGTGTAGTTCAGCAGCCCGACAGCCAGCCCGATCCCGTACGACATCAAGCGCGTCCCGAGCGCTGAGTAGCCCTTGAGCAGCTTGTCGTGGGCGTAGAACCCGACGTTCAGCGCAATCGACTCGGTTATCGCCGCAGCCAGAGCGGCCGACCACGCCGACCAGCCGGCGCCGAGGTGCAACGCGAGGAACTGCCCGGTGATCGCCAACACGTTCACGCCAAGGTTCGCGGCAGCCAGGACCGCCCCGCGCTGGATCGTGCGGAGCGTCGCCAGCCGGGCCGACCACACCTCACGGGTGCGGGTCCGCTTGGTCCGTTTCTGCTGCACCGTGGTCTGGTCCGACAGCCGCCGCAGGTCGGCCACGTGGTGCGCGGCCTGCATCTCCAGTTCGCGACGGGCCTCATCGCGCATCCGCTGCTGCGCCAGGCGGAGACGCTCGGCCTCCAGCCGGTCGCGGGCGCGCTGTGCCTTGGTCGCGAAGAGTCTCATGCCGCGACCTCGATGTCCTCGTAGGTGCCGATCCCGTAGATGCGCCGCTTCTTCGGGCCGGTGCCGCCGATCACGCCGTACCGGTCGTACGGCAGGTAGCTCGCCCGCTCGACGCAGGGGCCGGCCAGCCCGGTGAACGGGCAGCCCGCGCAGGCGTCCCGCGCGTAGGCGTCGTTGTCGGCCAGCTCGTCCTTGACGGGGTACCAGGTGTCGGGGTCGGTGCCCGGCTGGCGGCACAGCGCGGACGGGGTGAGGAGAAGCGCGTCGAGCTCAGCCCGGCGTTCGGCGGCGTTGCGGTCGGCCTCGGATGTGACAGTGCGGTGGCTGGGTGCCACGATGTAGCTGGGCATCGGGTCTCGGGTCCTTTCGCGAGAGACAGTGAGACCTGGTGTCAAGGGCGTCGCCTGGGAGTGGAGTCCTGGGCGGCGCCCGCAGCTTCGAGGTGGGGCGGCTTGCCGGTGGAGCGGTGAGCCGCCTTTTTCGATCCTCTGTTACGCTATGTTTACTAGTAAACAGACGTCGCCGATCAATGTCAAGCCGATCGCCCGACAACCCGCACGACTACTCCGTAATACGATCAACGCCCTGGAGCAGCGACGAAGGAGAGGACCCGACCGTGTCCGTCGAGCGGTATGCCCTGGTCCAGGAGGATCTACGGGCCAAAATCCTCGACGGCACCTACCCGGTCGGCGAACCACTCCCCCACACGGACCAACTCAAGGAGATGTACCGCGTCAGCACCGCCACCATCACCAGAGCCATGAAGACGCTCAAAGACGAAGGGCTGATCTGGCGCGTCGCGAACAAGGGGATGATCGTCCAAGGGCCGCCCGTCGTCATCGACATCCCCCTCGCGATCACCCGCATGGACGAAGTCCGAGAATGGACCCTCGCCTGCCAGCGAGCGGGAACCACCGGATATCTCCTCCCAACACCAGGGAGCGGCTACCGCGACACCGCCACCCCCGACGTCGCACAGGATCTCGGCCTCGACGAAGGAACACCCGTCGCCGCATGGGAATCACGCGGCACCATCGCCAAGCGGGTCGTCTGCATCGACCACACCTATGTGTCACAGGAACGCAGAGAAGCTGGCCTGGCCGCCTACGAAGTGCCGCGCTCGGCCGCCCGACTGGACCTCCGCACCAGCGTCCGTGCTGCCACCCCCGAGGAAGCGCGCACCATGAAGATCAGCCGCGGCAGTCCCGTCCTCGACATCGTCCGCATCACCTACGACGACACCGGGCCCGCCCAGGTGCAGTACCGCACGTTGAACCCGCAGCGAGTCCGGATCACAGACCGCAGTCTCCCCCCGACGTCCCCCAGCTCATCCCACCAAAGCGCTTGACTTTGGTCACACACGCATTCAGGCTCACATCTGCGCAAGTTTGTACATGTTCGCAGGCAGGAGTTCACCCATGGCACTAAAGTTCTACGGCAAGGGCGGCAGCGAGCAAGATAGCTGCCCCTCGGTACACGCGGACGACACTGACGGCAGCCTCGTGATCGTTGGTTGGCCGGAAGAGGACCCAGACGTACTCGCCAAGATCCAGGAGGTCAGCCACATCGAATCTCACGAGCGGGCCTTCCGAGTACCGAGAGAGTTGAAGAAAGCGCTGTGGGAGGCATGCGGTGGCAATGATCCAGATTTTGGCTGAGATGTTCGCCCAAGCCCAGCGCTCGGTGACGCACCTGGAGCTGCGTGACACCTACGGCCAGAGCCGCGGTTTCCAGGCATGGCAGGACGGTGTACCGCTGGAGGAAATCTCCCGATTCGAGTTCTGGCTTCCCTGGATCGACCTCGTGAAGGGGCACGTGAACCGGGGAGTGTCGTTCCGTCGCGCACGGGTCATCTCCGAGCCGGTCAGCGATTACATCCGGTACGAGAACCTCGCCACCCCCTTCACCAACCTGGCAGCCGGCGAAAAGGTGAGATGGCTTCCCCGCCCACAGGCGAAAGACATCGCCCTTCCCGGCTGCGACTTCTGGCAGTTCGATGACCACCTGGTGTGCTGGGTATTCCAGAGCGGCGACGGCGAACCCGCGGGTTACGAGCTGAGCGAAGACCCCGCCGAGGTCACGCTGTGCTCGTCAGCATTCGAGGCTGTGTGGAAGCGGGCCCTCGACCACTCGGAATACCGGCCCGCCTGATCAACCTCCGCACGTGCACAGCTCCCAGTCTTCCAGCGCCCAGCAGGCCCGTCAGGCAATCGCCGACCGGCTGCGTGAGATCCTGCGCGACTCCGGCCTGACCGCCCGGGCGCTGGCACGACAGGCGGGGTGGGACGAGACGAAATGCTCGCGGCTCATCCACGCTCGCACCCCGCCCAGCGATGAGGACATCCGACTGTGGTGCACCATCTGCGGGGTGCCAGAGGAAATCCCGAATCTGATCGCCGCCACACGCAACGCCGAGAACGCCTACGTGGAGTGGCGGAGGGTCCAGCGCAGTCAAAAGCGGATGCAGGAGTTGCGGCTGACGCTGTACGAAGAGACTCACCTGTTCCGCTTCTACTGTTCCAACGTCATCCCCTGGCCCCTGCAGACCCCTGCCTACATGCGGGCCCTCATCACTCGCTTCAACGAGTTCCATCAGGCCTCGGCCAGCGATATCGACGAAGCGGTCAAGGCACGGGTCGCACGCCGCCGCTACCTCGCCAGCGGCACTCGCCGCTGCGCCATGATCATTGAAGAGTCGGTGCTGCGCAACCGATTCCCCGGCGGCGACGAGGTGATGATCGAGCAGCTCCACTACATGCTGACCGGCATGGACCAACCGAACCTTTCCCTCGGCATCATCCCGTTATCTGAAAGCCGTGCACAGAAACCTGCGGAAACGTTCTCCATCTACGACGAAGCGCGGGTCTTCATCGAACTCGTCTCCGCAGCCGTCACCATCACCCAGCCGCGCGAGATCGCCCTGTATGTGAAGTGCTTTAACGACCTGGCCTCGGCCGCCGTCTACGGAGACAAGGCCAGGACTCTGATCAGGTCCGCCATCAGCGCATTGGAATAGCCGTGCAAGTTCGTACAAGTTTGTAGAGACGCGACTACGCGGTTTCTTACCTTCGCTGTGTGCCCCGCCACACCGACACCCATGAATCCGCTGGGCAGCAGGACCAGGAAAACGCCACTCGCACCGCCACCCACCTGGCCGGCCTGCTCGCACACCACAACATCCCCGCTGACGTTCACGCACTGCCACACGGGCGCGTCGTCGTCTCCGTCTTCGCCGGGCTCGTCGCCCACGTCACCGCCAGCCACATCTGGTGGCACGTCCCCGACCTCACCGGCAAACGCACGCGGCCGCTGACCGCCTACGCCCATACCGCCGAAGCCGCGGCCGTACGACTCGCGCGCCTCTACACCGATATGCGCGCGATGCCCCTCGCTGACCTCCTCTCGACCGGGGCAATCCGCCCGCTCGCTGCCGCTCTCCTCGACGACACACCCCGTGATGCTGCTCCCCTATGACCCTGGCCGCGCCGAAGAGGCAGCCGAACTGCAACAGCAGTGCCCCGCATGGCTCATCATGTGGCGACCCTGGGCACGACAATTCACCGCGTTCTACTGCGGCGACAGCCCCAACGGCTGCAGCATCGACGCACCCAACACCCGCGAGCTACACCACCAGATGGCCGTAGCCGAACTCGAGCTCTGGCGGGCCACCGGCGCTCCACCGCACCGGACACCCACACCCACCCGGCCGCGAGGCCAGGTCCGCCAGGCACAACCCCGTGGCCACGAGACGACCCCGCCTTCACACCCTCCGGGGGGTGCGCGCGGAGGGCGGCAACCCTCTCGTGGCCACGGGCTCCACCACACAATCCCTCAAGGGAAGGAATGAGGATGCAGCTCGAACCTGTCCACTTCTTAGAGTTGGAGATCACCGGCCGCTGCCAACTCAACTGCGGCCACTGCTACGCCGAGTCCGGTCCGACCCGCTCACACGGCACCATGACCACGGGCGACTGGGAGAACCTGCTCACCTCCGCCCCCGGCGCCGGAATCAAGACCGTGCAGTTCATCGGCGGCGAGCCGACACAGCACCCCGACTTCGAGCACCTGCTGAAGCACGCCCTCGCCCAGTCCCTCAAGGCCCAGGTGTTCTCCAACCTGTTCCACGTGCCCGACCGGCTGTGGAACGTGCTCGACGACCCTAACGTCACGCTGGCCACCAGCTACTACAGTGACAACCCCGACGAGCACGACCGCGTCACCGGCCGCAAAGGTTCCCACGCCCGCACGTTGGCCAACATCCAGGAGGCCCTACACAGGGGCATCCCGCTCAAGGTCGCGGTCATCGAGCTGTGGGATGGGCAGCGAGCGCAGCAGGCGTGGGACCAGATGCGGGACCTCGGGGTGAACCGCCTCGGGGCGATCGACCGGATGCGCGGCGTCGGCCGAGGCGCCGACACCATCGAGACGAGCGTCAACGAGCTATGCGGTCAGTGCGGCAACGGCCGCGCCGCCATCTCCAGCACTGGCGACGTGTGGATGTGCGTCATGAGCCGCTGGATGCAGCCTGCGGGGAACGTCAAGACGACGCCGCTCGTGGAAATCCTCACCGGCCCGGTCTGGCGGGACCTCGTCACTCACGTGCCCCGCCGCCACGGCGCGACCGCATGCAAACCGGGCTCGGATGGCAACGACTGCGCACCGGCCGAAACGATCTGTGAGAGCAACGCTCTCATCCTGCCCGTCCGAGGTCGCCAGGTGGTTCACCTCGCCGGGATCGGCCGGTGAGAGCAGACTGACCGTCATGGACTGGCATCCCTACGCGCAGCAGCTCGCCGACCGCGTCACCCATCCGGGGTCGCGGTGGCGCGAAGCCGTCGCCAACATCCCACGCCACCAGTTCGTGCCCGCCTGGTGGACCTGGAACAACCGATGGGAAGTACGGTACGGCCGGGACGATGAAACAGCATGGGTCAACGCTGCCTACGCCGACCGCACGCTCGTCACGAAGATCGGCACCCTCCACGCCGACCACGCCAAGCCCGGCGACGAACCGACTGGCCGGCCCACCTCCTCCAGCACGCTGCCCGCTCTCGTGCTTCAGATGTACCGGCACGCCAGGATCGGCGACAAGGACAGCGTCCTCGACGTCGGCACTGGCTCCGGGTACGGCACGGCCGTACTGTGCCACCTGCTCGGTGATGACCGGGTCACATCGATCGACGTGGACCCCTACCTCACGGCGGCCGCCACCGGTCGGCTGTCCGAGGTCGGGTACCGTCCGCTGATCGTCACCAGTGACGCCACGGCGCCGCTACCGGGAGTGTTCGACCGGATCGTGGCAATGGTGTCGGTCCGCCCGGTCCCGGCCTCGTGGCTGGAAGCTCTCCCCACGGGCGGGCGGCTCGCGACGACCATCACGAACACCAGTCTGATCGTCACCGCCGCGAAGACCGACGACGGCGGCGCGACAGGCCAGGTCGAGCGGGACTGGGCGATGTTCATGCGTACACGGCACGGGACCGACTACCCGCCCAGCCTGGCCGAGCTGATGGCCACCGCGCGGACCGCCGAGGGTGAGCACGTCGCGATGACCCGCTTCCCCGTCCTCGACATCGAGGAAGACGCCTGGGAGCTCCGCTCGATGCTGGAAGTCATGGCCCCCGGCATCGAGCACGGCTACCACGAGAATGGGGGCACCCGGACCGCGGTCATGGTCCACTCGGACGGGTCGTGGGCGCGGGCTGTGCAGGCTGAGCACGCACGGCCTGTCGTGCACCAGGGCGGCCCGCGCCGCCTGTGGGACATCTTCGACGAGGCACGCGACTACTGGCTGCAGCACGGCATGCTGCCGCTGTACGGCGCGGCCGTCCGGATCGACCCGGACGGGACGATCCACCTGCGGCGCGGCCGGTGGAAAGCCACCATCGGCTGACCCGCCAAGTATTCACTTCGGGTTGATAGTTCCCGGAAACGACGAAAAGCGCCCCGCCCCTCCAGAAAGGAGGAGCGGGGCGTTCTCACATTACGGGGGGCTACCGCTGGTCGGCCGGAAGGTCCGGCCTCGGGGTGTGCCTGGCCTTGTAGCCGGTGGCCGCCGTCAGCGCGGTCGGCAGCAGCGGCAGCGTGATCGTCTCGATCCAGTCCGGCAGGAACGCGATCATCGACGGGGTGTCGCTGATCGCCTGGATCACCGCGACCAGCGCGACACCGGCCAGGTACGACGCCAGCGTCATCGCCTTGACCTTCGCCTCGATCGGCGCCTTCACTTTCACCTTACTCATAGCCCCTCCTCTGGGACAGCCTGAAAAGCGGAACCGCTATCAGCGACTGTAACGATGCATGATCGCCTTGAATGCGCTGGACGTCTCCAACACCACCGGGCCCGTGCTCTTGTGCCGGATCGTCACCCGGCCCCGGTGCAGCAGCGACAGCTTGAACTGGCCACCCAGGTCCACCTCGACCCGGCCGCCCTGGTCGGCGTAGACCGTGAGGAGCTTCCCGACAGGCCACGCGATATCCACCGGCGACCCATCCGCGAAATGCCGGGTCAGCCCGACCCGCACCGGCTCACCCGGCTCCAGCCCTCGCAGCGCGACGTGAGCGGCGACATCCGCCCACACGTCCACATCCGGCGCGATCGACTGACCGCCTCCCGGATGCCAGCCGGCGGTGTCCCGCCATTCCTCCGTCCACCACGGCTGCCAGTCCACCGAGGCGGGAACTTCGACCTCGGCCGTCAGGCCCAGCGATACGACTTCCGGCACAGGCTCCTCCTGGTCCTGCTTGATGGGACGCAACGGCACCACCGGAACGACCATGTCCTTCGGTCGTGGCGCACCCCTCTGGATCCACTGGTACAGGTCCGGGCCAGGGCACGATGTCGGATACCCGTCCTTGTGACCCTTGACCTCACCCCCGGCGCCACCGACCTTCCGCAGCCACTCGATCGCGTCGAGGATGCCGTGCAGCATCCCTGGCGGCGGCACCACCAGCCCCGCATTCCCGACCAGCCCAAGCACCGCGTAATGCCCCGAGTTCAGGCCGGGTCCGTTCGCGGCGCACAGGTGGCCGGGGCCGCGGCCGACGAACACCTTCCGATGTGGACAGGCGGCGGCCGAGTACCCGATGTCCATCCACCCGTTGCCGTCCATGTGCATTGACTGGATCGACTTCACCGCAGCGATACACCGGGAATGGTCATCCACGATCCGCGGGTCCACCCGGCCCCCGGTGTAGTGCACCTTCACGCCCCGAGTGGAATAGATCCGGTCGTAGGTACCCTTAGGCTGGCGGGCGCCCCACTCGGCGCGCGTCACCAGGTCAACCGCCATCACGACCTCCCCCGCTCTCGATATCGGTACCGCTATCGGTAGGAATCTCGGCGTCCAGGCGGTGCGTCACACGGGCGATCACCCGATGCTCCTGCAAATGCGCCGCCAGCGTATCCTCCACCCGATGCACGGCCCGTTCCGTGCGGTTCACCGCGTCCCTCAACGACGTGCCGTGATTCGCCTGCAACTCCGCCTCCATCGTCGCGAGCCGCACCATCACCCCAGGCCGGCCCGGAACACCCGGACGGTCCTCCGTACCGAACCAGTCATCCCAAAAGTCGCCCGCCCGATCCGTCACATCCTTGATCTTCCTACCTGGCTTCACCACCAGGATGTACAGCCCTGTCGCCGCGTTCGCCAAAATGGCGATCACTCCGGCCGCAGCGATGATCGTCTCCGATGCCACAGCTCAGGCCCCTCTCACGCACGCACAGGATGCATGCCGACGAACGTGCTCGGCGGCTTCACCGTGAACGACGGCCGGCCAAAACCAGCCGCCGCCCGCCGCTGCGCCACCGCCATGCGGCGCCCCTGCACCCGCACCGGGTCAAGCCGCATCGCACGGATCGGCGACAGCGGGTCCTTCTCCGCGACACGATCCGACCCGACGAACTTCAGCGCCGCCTGACGCTCGACCTGCGGCGCGGCGACCATCTGCACTCGGTGCCGCTTCACCGACGCGATCCGCTCCAGATGCGCCTGCAGGCGAGTCTCATCACTCACCCCCGGCGTCCAGCACGTCGGCAGGTTCCGCGTCTCCCTGACGACACGTGCTACCGCCTCGTTCTCCCACACCAGTGGGTCATGCATAGACGGGATGAACGGCTCGTGCAGCACAATGTCGATCAGCGTGTCCACGTCATCCGGGTCCACGCCATACTCCGCGGCCCGCCACTCGAACGTGGTGTGCGGGAAGATATGCAGGTGTGTCGAACGGTCCGGCCGCACCTGGTAGACACCCCACAGCGGTTCCGCCCCATCATGGTCCGGCTGGTCCTGCGTCTCCTCATGAAGCAGACTCGTGTGGCTGTACCCCATCTCGGTATCCCAGAGTTCCCACAGCTCACCGCCCACGCGGCATCCCCCTCATCAGTGCCGGTGTGACCACCAATAGATCGCCTTGCCGGACCAGACACCGCCGCCCTGCGACCACGACATGATGAAACTCGACTGGTTCGACGAGGTTCCGCACCAGTAGAAGTTCGGGTTCGACGCACCATCACGCACCGACGCGACCGGCCCCATGTTCCCGCTCATCGTCGCGCCGTAAGAGATCGTCACACCCGAGTTACCGGAACTCACCACCAGCGACCCGGCCATGATCCCAGCAGTCGGCCCGAGGCTCGTGAAGTCCCACCACTTGCCCACATGTCTGGTGCGGCCCGTGCCGTCGAACCAGAAGTACTGCTCATTGGCGCTGTTCCGGTAGAAGCCGTACTGGGCGTACGACTCCGCCAGCTCCATCCGCCCGCCGTTCGGGGAGTCCAGCGACGAGTCACGGACCTGCATCTGCATCCACCCGGCCGCGATCGTCGTCTGCGACGCCGCAGTACGGCCCTGGTTGGTCCCCGAGGTGATCTCGAACGTCGCCTCACCCGCGAACTGGTCGTCGCGGGTGCGGAGCCGGGTGTAGTTCGTGCTGTTCGTCGGATAGAACCGCATCTCCGGGTAGGGCGAGCCGGGCGGCGCTAACTCCAGCCGTTTCCCCGACACCGCGGTGCGGATCCACGCCCCAGTGATCGTTTTACCGTCAATCGCCTGAGCTTGGATCTTGTCGGATGTCACGGAATTCGCCGCAAGATGCCCAGCGTTGACCTGCCCAGCAGCGATATGACCAGCCTCGATCTGCCCAGCCGCGATCTTATCCGAGGTGATCGCGTTCGACTTGATGTGACCGGCCTCGATCTCCCCAGCCCGGATCAACCCGCCCGTGATCGTCCCAGCCGTGATCTTCGCATCCGCCGGGATCGTCCCGTCGATGATGTGCTCGGCACCATCGATGATCTGACCGATCAAGTCCGTGTCCACGATCGACTGCGTCGCAGCGACGACACGTGCCGATGCCGCCGACTCATTCCCCGACCGGTCGATGCTCGTGAACCAGAGCTCCCGGTCCGCGCCGTACGGCTGGCCAGGCACCACCACCGACCCAGACTCGTCCAGATGCCCCACCAGGACCGGGCCAGGGGCAAGCGGGTCCTGCATCCACACCCGCACCACCAGGAAATCGGACGGCATCACCTCACCGCCGACACCCAGCCCATCCCACCCGACATGGATCACGCCGAGCCGCGTGGACACCTGCGGCGCTGACGGCACCGGCGGCGGCGTCACATCGTCGGGGATGACCTTCACGATCTGCTCGGAGAATTCGCCTTTCACCCCGGCTGAGGTCGCGCGCACCTTGAAGGCGTACGACTCTCCGACGACCAGGGGTGAGAACGCCGCCGTCGTCTCATCGGTGACGGCGATCTGCATCCACAGCGCGCCCGCCTGGTTGATCCGGGCGAACAACTCGTAACCGTCGATGCCCAACGCCACGCCGGCGACGTCCGCCGTCACCGCGGCCCACGTCGCGGTCACCTGCCCGCGGGGGAACCCGACCTCGTCGATGTAGGCGACCGGATCAACGATCAGCCCTTCCGGCGCGGCCGGGACACGGTTATTCGACTCCGGGGCCGGGTCACCTCCCGACCCGCCTGAGCTCACCCCGCCGTCGAGAATCCCCTGAGCCTGCCTGGCGAGTTTGATCTCCCTTTCCAGAAACCGGTCGTTGAGGACGACGTTTCCGCCGACCTGGCCGTCCTTATCAGCCGAGAGAGTGATCTGCCGCAGCCGAAGCGGCTGCATCACCCCGCCGTCACCCGGCGCGAGCAGGTAGTCCCCCGGCTGGTAGTGCGCGAACGGCAGCCATCGGGCGTCGTCGAACACCATGCCGCGGGTGATCTGCACCCGCTCCCGGCCGATCCGCTCCAGCGCGTTCCGCGCCAGCAGCAGCGCCGTACCTGAATCCTTTACTCCGCCCTGCGACTGGTAAGTCTCCCACCGTCCCCACGGCGCGACCGCCGCCGGGTTCGTCGCCTCCACCGACAGGCCGGCCTCGCCACCGATCAGGATGGCCGACGCGGCATCCTCGAGAGTTCCCGTGTCCGGCGCTTCGGTCACGTCCCGGCCGAACCGCAGGTCAACCGGCGACCGGCCGGACGCCCGGTCCGTGCCGAGAACAGTGTCGGGGTTGTAAACCTGCAGAGTCCGCCCGGACATACGCCAGTCCACGACGCCCTGCTCGCCCAGGTTGATCAAGACGGTGAGCAGGTCCTTGCCGGGCTCCAACGCCAGCGTCAGCGTCTTCGACCACGGTTCACCCGCGCTGTCGTGACTCGGGGAGAAGTCGAACGACAGGCCCGGCAGCGTGCCGCGGCCCTGCCCCTCCTGCACGAACGTCGCGAGGATCGCACCCGCGCTGACCGCGTTGAACGGCCGCTTGCCGTCTACCAGCGCGTTGTTCGGGTAGAGCAGGACCTTCCGCAGCATCCACGCCCAGCCGGGACACTCATACGTCCTGGCCCCGACCCGGTCAGTTTCGTCGCCGCCGCGCTTGATCCGAAGGAACCTGGCGTTCGGCGCCTCAAACCAGTCGCCGCCGTCCACCGCGTACTCCACCGCGACCTCGCAGTGGCCCGCCAGCAGGACCGCGTTCAGGCCGACCGCCGGGTAGGTCACCTTGAGTCCCGGCACGTCGTTCAGCGGGGCGCCCACCTCGAACCCGTTGTGCTGCGGCAGCGCACCCAGTCGCGGCCCGTTCGGGGCGTAAGCGACGAGTCGGAGCGCGAACTTGGCGGGCTTACCCGGGACGATTACCTGCACCGTTGGCCCTCCTCAGAGCGTTGATCTCCTCGCGCTGCTGGTCCACCGCCGCCGACAGCACGGCGTTCTCGTAGGTCAGCTCCTCGATCCGGCGCCGCAGAACGGCGATGATGCGGGCCGGCTCGACGATCAGGTCCTGCGTCACTGGGCCACCCGCAGGAGCGTCCGCTGCTGCTCAAGCCGTACGGCCGCGCACTTCACCGGGTCGATCCGCACCGAGCGCAGCGGAGCGAGCACGTCGGCGGCCGCCCTCTGCTTCTGTACAGCTGTCGCGACCGTCGCATAGTCGCGCTTGCACCGCTCGACCCGCTCCAGCACCGCATTCCGGGCCTCTTTACCGCTGACGTACCACGGGTTCGGCTCGACCTCGTCCGGCTCGTAGATCGGGAGCACCATCTGATGCAGGATCACGTCCAATGCCTCATCGGTCGAGGTCAGGCCGTACGCGACGGCGGTGTTCTCGATCGTCATCTTCGGCAGCCACACTGACACCGCCACGTCGTCGAACTGCCGAGTGAGCGTGATCTCCCACGCCTCGATCCGGCCGCTCCGGTCCGTCGTGTCACTCACGGCGGTGACCTGCCACCGATCCGGCATGTGCACCTCCTGTCAGGCATGACGCCACGCCCAAACCGAAAACGTGATCGTGGAATTGGGTGCGCTCGGGCTGCGGAAGAACAGCGAGCCCGAGGTGCGGCTATAGATGTACATGTCGTCAGGGGCCGGGCTTCCCCCAGCTCCGGAACCCCGCTGCGCCGACCACACGGCGCTGGGAACGCTCAGCATCGTCCACCCAAAGTTGACCACGTGGTACGAGCCGCCTCCGGCGATCTCCACCTCAATCATGATCAGCCCGGAGTCCGGGCCACCCGCCCGCCACGTGCCACGGTGGAACGTCCCGGACGGGTCGAAAACGAGGAACTGGCTCTGCTGCGTCGGGTGCATCCACCCGACCGACGCCTGGTTTTCCACCGCCGACACGAAACCGCCGCGCTGCTGACCATTCGACGGATTCAGGATCGCCGCCTGCCAGAAACCCGCCGCGTGGATCAGGCGACACATCGCGGTGTTGCCCTGGTTCGTGCCCGACTCCATCACCAGCGTCGCCTCCCCAACGAAGCGGGAGCCGTCGCTGTAGATCCGCGACTGGTTGGCCCCGCTGCCAGGGATGAAACGGATCTCCGGGTTGGCCGCACCCGCCGGGTTGACCACGACCCTCGCGCCGGTCACCCCGGACGCGAACTGACCGACGATCGACACCGCACCGGTCACCGAGGAGATACTGGCCGTCTGCTGGCCGCTCGCGTTGAACGCCACCAGGCCCGAGCTGTTCAACTCCACGCGCGCCCCGTTCGCGGTGCCCGCGACGACCCGCGTGGACAGCGTCAGCACCGCCGCGAGCTTGTCCGCCACCACCGCGCCGGCCTTGATGTGCTCAGCCTCCACCGCTCCCGCGTCGATCTTGTCGGCTGTGACAGAGTTCGCCGCCAACGCCCCGGCGGTGATGCTCTCGTTCGCGGCGTCACCCTGGACGAGTTGCGCCGCGGCGATCGTCGCCGACGTAGACGGGCCCGACTCGTTGCCCGACCGGTCGATGCTCGTAAGCCGGAACTGCCGGTCAGCGCCGTACGGCAGCCCAGGTACGACCAGCGTCCCCGCCGCGTCCAAGGTGCCGATCTGCGACCAGCCGGGCGCGAGCGGGTCTTGCATCCACACCCGGACGTGCAGGAAATCGGACGGCATCGGCACCGACCCGACACCCAGCCCGTTCCACGTGACCCGGACCACGCCGAGCCGCGTGGACACCTGCGGAGCGGTCGGCACCGGCGGCGCGTCGGTGTCGTTCGGGATCGTCACCGCCACCTGGGAGGAGAACGACCCGGCCTTGCCGAGGTTGACCGCACGGACCTTGAAGGCGTACGACTCACCCACGACCAGCGGCGAGTACGTCGCCGTGGTATCGCCGGGCTCAGTCGAGGTGATCAGGTACCATGGCGCGCCCTGCTCGTTCACTCGCATGAACAGCTCGTAGCCGCCGATGTTCAGCGCGACCCCGCCCACATCGGAGGTGACCGCGCCCCACGTCACCGTCACCTGCCCCTGAGGCAGGCCGTGCTCGTCGATGTACGCGAGCGGATTCACGATCAGGCCCTGCGGGGCTGCCGGCGTGCGCGGCTCCGGAGCCTGCGGCGCCGGACGCGCACCCGACCCGCCATCTGCCGTGCTGCCACCCACGATCCCCGCCGTACGGCGAGCAAGACGAATCTCCCGCTCAAGGAACCGGTCGTGCAGAACCAACGCCCCGCCGAGGACGCGGGTGTTGCTACGCACGATCGTGACCTGGCGGATCCGCAACGACTCCAACACGCCGCCATTGCCCGGTGCGAGCACCCGGTCACCGGGCCGGTAATCCTTCAGCGGCAGCCAGCGTGCGCCCCCCAAGGTGATGCCGCGCGTCCGCTGCACCCGCTCCGATCCGGCGCGCTCGAGCGCGGCCTGCGCGAGGATCGTCGCGGTGCCCTCATCGGAGACGCCGCCGTGCCCGACGTAGGTCTCCCACGGACCCCACGGGGTCACCGCGGCAGGGTTGCTGAACGTCTTGACCAGGCCGTTGTCGCCGACGACCAGCACCGACGACGCGGCGTCTTCCAGCGTGCCGTCGTCGGGTGCCTCGGCGATGTCACGGCCGTACCGCAGGTCGACCGGTCCGGGACCGGATGACAGGTCACGTGCCAGTTCGGTGTCGGCGTTGAACACCTGGACGGTGCGGCCGCTCACCCGGAAGTCGCACACGCCCTGCTCGGCGAGGTTCAGCAGCGCCGTCAGCGCGTCGATGCCGGGCTGATAGTAGATGGTGAGGATCTTGTTCCAGGCCTGGCCCGCGCTGTCGCGTTCGGGCGTGAAGTTCCAGGTGAGGCCGGGCACCATGCCGCGGGCCTTGGCCTCGGCGATGAACGTCTGCAGGATCGCGCCCGCCGTCGAGCTGAGGAACGCGCGTTTGCCGTCCACCAGCGGCGCCACACCGGGGTGGAGCACGATCTTGCGGAGCATCCAGACAAAGCCCGGCAGCTCGAACCGGGCAAGCCCGGTCGGGTCGGCGTCGTCGCCACGGCGTCTGATCCGCAGGAACCGGCAGTCGGGCGCCTCGGTCCACACGTTGCCGTCCGCGCTCCACTGGACGGCGATCTCGCACGGCTGGTCGAGCAGGTTCGCGCCGGTCGCCGTGGTTGAGTAGGCCAGCTTCAAGCTCGGGACGTCGTTCAGGGGGAACGCCGCCTCGATCGACAGGGGATGCGGTAGCACGCCGAGCCGGCCGCCGAACGGGGAGTAGGCGACGAGACGCAGATCGAAGGCCACCGTTGACCTCCTACCTACTTACATCGGCGACAATGGGAGCCATCGTGATCACTCCCACTCCACGGCCCCCCATCGACGTCGTCGTGACCCGGCTGGGCCGCATCCTCCTCATCCCCGCGGTCTGGCCGCCCGCGCTCGACGCCGACCAGGCCGACGACCTCGCGGAGGCCCTGCGGGACGCGGCCACGCGTAGCCGTGCGAGCCACGTGCTACTACCGCTATCGGCAGACTGACCTGGAAAAACGAAAAAGCGTTATGCTAACGAATTCGGGGAGCCGCTTGGAAATGGTCCGACGCCTCAAAGAATGGCACGCACACTGCTCGCCATTGCTAGGATGGGGCACCAGCACGCGCTTCCGTGCGTCTCTCGGTAAAACTCGGACACCCCTCCGGAGGTGGCCGATAGGGCCGCGGCCGCCTCCCTGAAGGGGCGAGTCGGCCCGCTGAGAGGAAGGGGTCCCCATGGGGAGCCCAGAGGTGCCGCACGAGGAGAGGCTTCTGCTGCTGCAGATGGCGCTCATGATCCTCGACTGGTACCTGAGGCACGGCGGGCTCAGCTAACGCTGAGCCCGCCCCGCGGGGAGGCTTCGCTTCTTGGATTCAGGGCCAGTCGCGAAGTCTCCTCGCCGTGCTCTACCAGGTCCACAGTCCGGCCGAGACGTTGTAACGGCCGTTGGAACCCTTAACATGCTAGCAAGTCCGCAGAGATCCCAGCTACCTTTTGCTACACCAAAGCAGCAGACTAATTAGTAGTAGCTTCCTTAGGGATTATCTTAAGTTGCTTAGCGATAAGCGGCTTACTGACTGCGTGATCCGTGGGGTAACCTGCGACGAAGAACGTTTCGGATCCCTTTATTTTTCTTTCCAGCAAGAGCCGATCCCATGCAACGTCTCACGCGAATCCCCTACCGCAAGACGTTTCCGCAGGTCAGAGATATGCACGCTTCGCCCGGATCTCCACCTTCGACGAGGCGTCCGTGCTCGTGGCGGCCGTGGATACCAGCACGGCGCGGGAGAACGGGTCGCCGACCGCCACGGCCGGGGTCAGGTGCAGCCACCGGTACTGGCTGCCGGGGCCGATCGCGTCGATCTGCCCCGTCACGTCCGTCCCGGCGGACAGGTCCCACGTGTCGGCCGTGACGATCGCGGCCTGCATGCGGCCGCAGTCGATCAGCAGCCGCTCCCCTGCCAGCAGTCCGCCCGACCGCAGCACCCACCCGCCCGTCGCGACGTCCCCGATGGATGGCTGTACGGCCGGGCCGGTGAAACGCAGCAGCGCGTCCACGATCGGCCCGGTCGAACCCGCGAGCGTCGTCACCGCCTGGGCGATCTGATTCGGTGCGCCCGCCCAGGTCGATGCGGTCTCATCCCGCCACAGCACGCCCGGCACCTCGACCACCGCCGTGACACGTGCGGTCGCGGCCCCGGTGTTGATCTCCGGCATGGTGTTCGCGGTGATCGTCACGTCGGCGACGCGGACGATCGTCCCGGCCTGATACCGCAGCTTCATCAGCCGATGGCGCACACCCAGAAGCGCCGACAGCGCTTCCAGGTTGCGTTCCATCTGCTCATACCCGCCGTCCGTCCCGGCTGGGGTCGCCCCCGTGACCTTGAAGGCCAGGCCGAACGTGGTGGCCTCCAGGTCGAGCCCGACGACCGGGATGTCGCCGTGCCGGCCCGACACGCTGACCTTCACGGCCCGCGCGCCGGGCAGCGGCCGACGCTCCGTTCCTTTCTTCAACCGCCAGCAGCCCGCCGGGTGGTCGAGCGGGACACCGTCGAGCGAGTAGCTGGGCACCTCAGATCACCCCAATCGCGCCGACGTACTGGAGCCCGCGGTTCACGGACACGCTGGTCGGTTCTGCCTGCGGGTAGTGGTTCGTCACGTTCACCACTGTCCGGGCGATGGCCCGGCCGCTGCCGAGCCCGTCTGGGACGGTCACGCCCGGCAGCGACAGGTCCGGCATGGCGGTCTTCGCCGCGAGCGACGCCACCTTGTTCAGCGACGCGGTGACGAGCCCGGCCGTCTTATCGACACCGGCCGACAGGCCCTGCATCATGAACCGGCCGATGGTGGCGAACACCTTGCTCGGGCTGGAGATGCCCAACGCCGACTTCACCGAGTTGACGATCCCGGAGAAGAAGCCGCTGACCTGGTTGTAGAAGGTGGACGCCATGCCCTGGATGCCGTTCCAGATGCCGGACACGATGTTCCGGCCGATCTCGCCCATCCGTGAGCCGATGTTGCCGACCGCTGAAACGATCTTGCCGGGGAGTTCCCTGAAGAACCCGACCAGTGTGGTGCCGATCCACCGGCCGATTCCGTTGACCATGTCGGGGATGACCGAGTTGCCGACCAGGGTGTTGTAGAGCCACTTGAAGACGTCAACGATGGCCTGGATCGGGGGTTTGATCAGCCCGATCATGCTCTGCACGGCTGCGACCAGCACGTTTATCCCGCTGCCGACCAGTTGGATGATGGGGGGTAGCAGGGCGGTGATCGCGGGTACGGCGGTCCCGAGCAGCAGACCCGCAAGTTGCGTCACTAGCGGTAGCAGTGGCGTTACGGACTGCATCAGGTCGAGGAAAGCCGGAACCAGGCTGTCAAGCACGGTCGGAATGAGCTGCAAGATCGGCGGCAGAAGTTGATCAAGCACAGTGCCCGCGAGCTGACCGAACGCCTCATACACAGGCGTCATGGCAGGCCCAAGCTCCGTCAAAGCAGCCGAAATCGCCGCCAGCGCAGGCTGCAGGGCGCTCGACAGAGACGAGATCACCGGACCCAGCACCGCCGAGAGGTTGGTCAGGGCCAACCCGAGCACCTGACCGAAAATCCCCGCGAGCTGCGCCACCACCGGCAAAAGCGGAGCCACCGCCGCCAGCGCGGCCGACAACCCCTGACCCAGCGCCAGCAAACCGGCCTGCAGCTCCGGCGAGGCGAAGGCCTGCCCCAGCATCTCAGCCACGGTCGTAAGCCCAGGCCCGAGCGCCGCCAGGGCGGGACCGAGCGCAGAAACCGCGGCCGCCAGCCCAGGCCCCAGAGCGGTCGCGATGTTCGCGACATGGGGCGCCACCTGCCCCAAGGCCCCGGCCAAAGCGACGAAGATCGGCGAGAGAGCCTGCCCGACCTGCGAAAGCGCCTGGAAGATCGTGACGAGGATCTTCTGACCCTCGGCGCTGTTGACGAACTCGTTGACCTTGCCGAGAAGCTGACCGATCACGCCGAGCGCATCCGACCCGCTGGTCCGCATCGCCGCGAAAACGCCCTTGATGATCCCGCCGAGGTTCCCCAAGACCGAGCCGAGCTGGCGGAACACGTCCATCGCGCCCTGCATCCACGACAAGGCCTGACCCGAGCTGGCCGCGTTCGACAGGAACTCACCGAACCGCTGCGCCGCCGCAGCGATACCGGGCGCGAACCCGGATGAGAACTCCGCACCCACCACGGCGAGATCACGGAACCCAGCCAGCAACGGCTGGATCGCCGGCTGGATCGCCGCGACCGCCGACCGCAGCGAACCGAAGATCGCGGACACGGCCGAGGCGGTCTGCGCCGAAGCGAGGAACTGCGCGACCTGCACCCCAGCAGCGCCGAACTCCGACGCGACCCCGGACATCCCGTCACGAAGCGGCCCCACAAGGGCGTTCGTCACAGCCGTGATCTGGCCCGCCAGCGGCCCGAAAAAGGCATCCTGGACGGCGCTCCTCAGCCCATCCAGCGCGGGCTTCATCGCGTTCAGCTCACGCGCAGCCGCCTGCGCCGCCGGGGAAAGCCCAGCCAGCGCCTCCTCGAACTTCTTCGGGTCATCACCAAGAGCAGCCCCGAAGGCGTCACCGACCCCGGACAGGGCCAGCTTGAACGTGGCCAGCGCGCCGACACCCAGCGCGAGAGCACCCGGCAAAGCAGCGACAATGCCACCGGCCGGGGCAAGCGCAGCAACCAGCCCAACAGCGCCCTGCGCAGCAGACGCCATCGCGGCCGCCAACGTGGCCGCCTTCAGCGCCGCGGCGGTGAACTGGACACCCATCGACCCGGCCGACTTAGCGATGCCGCCCACGTCGATATCGAGCTTCTTCACCGAATCCCGGATGAAGGTCATGAACCGGCGCACAGCCATCGTGCCCCGGTCCTTCACGTCGATCGTGGCGAACAGCTCGCCCACGTTCAGCGCCACAGGTTTCACCTCCTGGGGGTATGGGGTGGGGTGAAGCCAGCGGCGGGAAGCTGGGCGAGAACAGAACGACCGATGTACTCGGTGTAGGCCGGGGGGATCGCCTGCCGGATCTCACGGCGGGCACTGGTCCAGTCGATGCCCATGGCCTTCTGCCACAGCGACACCGGACCCTTACCGCCGCCCTTGCCGTACACCGCGACGTACGGGCCCTCATACCAGGTGCCGTGACGGAACCCGGCGACGCGGCCGCGATGCGCGGGGTGCTCAGGCTGTTCGACGTAGACGCCGCCGAACTCGAACCAGCGGTGCCGCAACACCGCCAACTCGGGGAACATGACGCCGCACAGCATCAGGTCCCGGCGGATCGGCGCGCTGGGGACGTTCTCGATGACGTACGGCCGGCCCGACGCCTGCAGAACCCTCCGCGTGACCGGGATCAACTCCGGATAGGCACGGCCCTGATTCGTGCCGAGCGTCAACGTCGAGTGCGCCTGGCACGGCGGCGAGACGTGGATGAAGTCGAACTCATGCCCGTGCTCGGCGATGAACTCCACCGCATCCCCGCGTACGAACTCATCGCCGCAATACCGAGGCTGCGGCGCGATGTCCACGCCGACGACATGAAACCCCGCCCGCTGATAGCCGCGGGCCGCCCCACCCACACCGCAGAACCCGTCGAGGAGCCGCGGCTTCACCGTGGTTCCTCACCGGGGTCCAGCGCGCGGGCCAGCCGCGAGTCGCACGTCAGCAGCCCGTGCAACCGCGTCCGCAGCCACCGCCACGACCGGGCCCGCAACACACCGGGCTCACCGAGGTCAACCCCGTACACCTCGTGCAGGTCGGCCTCGGCGAGCGCCCAGCGCGTCAGGATGTCGTGCCACGCGACGGTGCGGCCTTTCGAGACCGAGAGGCCGTCGTCCGGGTCGTAGTAGTCGCGGATCCCCGAGACCGGGTCGATTTCGCCGCCGCTGCCGTCGCTCGACGAGTCGCCCGATTCGGGGCCGGGGCTTCCCCCGTGCCGCCCGAAGCCCAAATCTTGGCCGCGGCTTCCTTACCGGCCGCGACCCACACCAGCGCCGTCGCACCGACGTGCTGGATCTTCGGCCACGACACGCCATCCGCGCGCAGCTCGTCGAACACCGGCCCGAGGACACGCTGATACAGGTCGCGTTCCTCGTCGTCGTTCAGCACGACAGCGGCCAGCTCATTCAGCTTCGGGTCGTCCACCTGCTCGCCCTGCTCGGCCGCCAGGCCGGCGTGCATGAGCCGCTGGCACAGCAGGCCGACCTCAGCGTCCGGAGCGGAGATGCGGTACCACTTGCCGCCCACCGGGAGCGGCAAGGAGTCGTCGAAGAACTCGTCGAGGTCCTGGAACGTCGCCACCGGCTACTCCGACTCCTCGATCACCGGGTTGGCGATCTCCAGCGGCGCGCCCTGGCCCAGCAGGGTGAAGTTGAACGGCTCCAGGTCCGTCGTGCTGCCGCCCTTGGTGAACTCCGACACGGTGCAGACGCCCTCGTAAGCGTCCGGCGCGCCGTCCCGGCGGTACCACCGGACCTTGATGTTCGCGCCGAAACCGACCTTCCGGGCGGCCCTGCGGATCGCCTCCTGGCCCGGGTCGGCGGTGAACACGGCGTCGTCGGTCCGCTTCCGGCGGCCCTCAGCCTCGATCTTCCACTTGCGCTCGGTGACGACCTCGGAACCCCAGCCCTCCTCGTCGTCGAAGTCGCTGTCTTCCTCGGTGTTGTCGTCGGTGGTCTCCTGGAAGGACGTGAGGCCCTTCACCGGCGTCCAGACCGGGTCCGTAGCGCCGGGCACCGACGTGTCCACGTCGAGCTTCCAGTCCTTCGCGAGCAGGGAACGCAGCCCCATGATCACTCCTTAATTGGGCATGCGGAAGCCGAAAGCGGAACCGCTATCGGCGAGGTCAAAGGTCGCGGTGCAGCGACGGCCGGTGAACCATCAGGTCGAACGAGTCGGCCCGCTCCCACCGGCCCGAGCTGTCACGGCCCAGCGGCGCCACCAGCGTGCGCCGCGCAAGCAGCACGTACACGCCCGTCGAAAGCGTCACGTTCGCCAACCCGTGGATCGTGTCGAACGTGCCATCCGCCAGGTCGTCCACGACCCGCGGGTCCGCCTTCGCGCGGAACCGGGCCTGCATCTGCACGGCCGAGTCCGGCTGCTCGACATCGTCACCGGCCTGGCCAACGCCGTACACCGCCAGCGCGATCGCCGTGTCCGGCTTGGCCGGGAGACCACCGATCGTCAGCGCCGTCTGCGCCTCGGTGTAGATACCGTTCGGGTTCCACGTCGCGACACCGGCATCCCCGAGCAGGACCGCGAACCCGGTCAGCAGGTCACGGGTCCAACCGCTCACTTCAGCACCTCGCGGATCGGCTTGGCGATCAGCAGCTTGACCACCTCAGCCTCCTCACGGACCGCGAGCTCCAGATACTTCGCCGTACGGCCCGGCTTGTGGTTGTAGTCGAGGTTTTCGTGCTGCACGACCGCGTAAGGCGTGTCATAACTGATCACGCCCTGCAGATCGGCCTCATTCACGACGGCCTGGCCCGACCGCTCCAGCGTGCCCTCGTCGTGCGGCACCCGCTGGTTGGACACCGCAAGCACGTGCTCGGTTGCGTTACGCAGGCCCCGCGCGGCCGCGCGGTGGATCTCAGCGGTGAGCTGCTCCGGATTGACCTTCGCGTTGAACCTGGCTCTGGCCATCAGCGGCACACCACCTCAACATGATCAGGCGTCGGCAGGCCGCCGCCGTCGCGGGAGAAGGACGTGATGACGGTGGTCACCCGGCCGTTGACGGTGACCCTGCTTCCCTCCGGGCAGATCGTCCCCGGAGGGAGGAACACGGTGGTGTCGGAGACGACCTCGGCGCCCTGCGCGTCACGCACCAGACGCCGCTCGTCGTCCACCAGGCACCGGGACTCGACCGGATCGCCGTACACCGGGCCGTACGCGCCGTCACCCTGAAATGGCTCGATGGTCGCGGTGTGACGCATCAGCCATTCCGGCAGCATCACCACACACTCCCATCCAGGATGTAACCGGGCAGCAGCCCGGCCCGCTGCAGGATCGACGAGGCGTCCGGGGCGTACCGCGCCGGCTGGGTGTCCCCCGAGCCGCCGCGATCCAGCCTGACCGACCCGATCGACACGGACTTGAAAGCCGCCGCGACCCCGAACTCGTCACCCACCGCCAACGTCCAGGCGGCCTGCGCGCACGTCGCCCGCTTCATCGCGTCGGCGTCCTCGAGACGGGTCGGCATGCCCGCGTCGTCGGTCGGGTAGATCGAGGCGAACAGCAGCTCGTCGATCCGCTCCGACGCCCGTTCCAACCGCCGGTCGATGTCGTCCGGCACCGTGGACTGCCCGGTGTACGACTTGTAGTCGTCGCTGGTCGCGTACGCCATGGCTACACCGGCAGCTCGTACACCGCGGCCGACAGATCAGCCGGGTCGGCGTAGTCCACGTACACCTTGCCGTTGACCTGCCGGTACACCACCGAGAACGGCGGCAGCAGCAGCGAATCGTTCGCCGGGACCGTGACCGGCAGGTCCTCCACGTCCTGACCCTCGACCGTCGCCGGGATCTGGACCGTCACCGCGATCGGCGCGTCGCTGCCGTTGCGCAGCAGCAGCATCCGCCGCTCGCCGTGGTCGAACGAGAAGCCGCCCGGCCCGGCCGCGACCAGGCCCGCGCCGAGCGCCGCACCGGTCCGCGGCATCGGCCGCCGCGGAAGGTCAGTCCTCGACATCGCTGTCCTCCCCGAACTCCTCGATGAGCGCGGCCTTGCTCAGCGACTTGGCGTCGGCTTCGGGCATGCCGCAGGCGACGGCATAGGAGACCCATGCCGCCTTGTTCGCGTTTTCGGACGGGCGGTCCGGCCCGGCCGAAGCCGGACCGGACTCGCTGGCGGCTGCGGGCTCGGGCCCGCTGATGATCCGCCAGTTGTCCAACATGTCCAGGCAGGGGTCACGGTCGGCGACCTCGACCACCTGGCCGGTGTTGGAGTTGCGGTAGACGAACGTCACGCCGCCACTCCGTGGATCAGGACGGCACGGTTCGCGTCGAGGGTCTTGACACCGTAGAGGCAGTCCACCGAAACGATGTCCTGCTTCTTGCTGATGTCGTAGTCCATGACCACGCGCACGCCGAAGCCCCGGTAGCTCTCGACGGCGGCGTTAGCGGCGCCCTGCGGCAACACGAGAGGCCTCGTGACCAGGGCGAACGCCGTCTTGTGGAAGGCCACACCGATCTCCGTGTTCGGCTGACCCGAGGACGGGGTCCCGGTCGGGGCCTCGATGTTCTGGGTCTGGAACCCGTCGAATCCGAAGATCCGCCGACCCAGCGACGCCTCACGCAGACCGTCCGTGTCGCCCCTCACGTCCGCCTGGTGGAACAGCGGGTCGCTGAGCCACAGGGCCTCCATCTCAGGGCCGATGACGAGGTTCCGGTCCGCCGCCGGGACGTTCCGCTGGTTGAGGACCCGCCGGGCGTCGATCGCGACCTGCGGCTTGTCGTAGTCGTGGATACCCGCACCGGTGACACCCGTGATCGCCGCGCCGGCCTTGCCCACACGCTGCACGATGTCGCTGCGCAGGCTCAGGATGTCCCTGTCGATCTTCTGGCTGATCGCTTCCATCGCGGGGTTGAGCAGCTGCGTCCCGAAGTCCTCGATCTCCAGCGTCAACTCTTCGGCCGTCACGGCGAAGCTGACGTCGGCGAAGTGGTTCAGCGTGATCGGCACGCTGCCCTCTTCCGCGTTCTGGATCTCGATGCCGTTGGTCCGGTTGAACTCCTTGGCTTCGAACACCGCGGGCTTCCGGACGGAAATCGTGTCGCCGACACGGGACACGAACTCCTGCTCGTAGTCCCTGTGCACGAGCTGGGCCATGACGCAGGTCTCGTACAGCGTCGCGAGCGCCTGCTTGGCGATGATCGACGGGGTGAGGAACGTGTTAGCCATTCGGGCCTTTCACTCCTTAGGAGGGCTGATAGCGGTGCCGCTATCAGCTGTCAGGACGAGGCGCGCTTCTTACGCCTGGCGCGGAACTCGTCGATGGAGGGCTCGGATTCGGTTCGACGCCCACCAGGCCCGCCGGTGAACTCGCCTCCCGAGCGTGCGGGCGGCCCCGCCTGGGCGGCCGCCTTGAACTTCGGGTTGTTCTCCACCGCCGTCTGGATCGTCTCCGTCAAAACGGTGGAAAAGTCCTTGTCGTCCGGGTCCAAGTCCCGGACCGCCTTCAGGAACGACCGGCTGTCCAGCAGGGCGTCAGGGTCAGCGCCGACCTTCGTGCTGGCCCGGTGAACCGCGAGCTCGACCAGTGCGCGGCGGTGCCGCTCCTTCTCCTGGTCGCGTTCCTTGGCCGTGGTGTCCCGCTCGGCCGTCAGCGTGTCGATCACCTGCTGCGGGTCGATCGGCTTCTCCTCCTCAGCTACCAAGCCGAGAGCCTTGGCGATCTGCTGAGCGAAGTCCGTCCGGACCTGCTGGGTGACCTCCTCCTGCGACGGCCCCTGCGACGCGGTCGCCTCATCGGCGGCCCTCTGCGCATCCTTGAGCTTGGACCGCCAGTCGGCCGCCTCCGCGCGGGTGTCCTTGATGAGCTTCTGCGCCCACGCCGGAAGCTGATCCACGCGCTTGGCGTCGGAGTTCACCGCCTCGTCGGCCGGCTGCTGCGGCTCGGTCGGCGTGGTCTCGGCCGGGGCCGTGGGAGCCTGCTGCTCCTGCTCGGCCTGCGGCTGGCCTTCGCCGTCCTCCGGTGCGCCACCAGCGATCAGGTAGAACGGGGTACCGTCCTTGCGGTAGCCGAGGAGCGCGCCCGGCGTCGTCGGCAGGGTGTTTTCGAGCATGACGAGATCGCCCTCCTGGAGCGTGTCGTCGGGACAAATGAAAGGACCCGCGCCCGGCAGGCCCAAGGGAGAAAGAGACAGCTACGCGCCCGGACTGTGCCGCGCGTACGCCCGCATCCACAGCAGCCGCAGCGCCCGCTCCCGGCCATCGCCCTGCACCGGATACGGGCAGGCGGTGACTGGCATGCCACGCTCGCCAGCCAACCGGCCGAACGTGAGCGCGGCCCGGCGGTCGGTCTCCGAGATGGTCATACGCCAAACTCCCTACCGGCGCCGCCCGCGCGAGTCCGCGCAGCCGCCTTCCTGTCGGACTCCCGGCCGAGCATCTGCGCACGGAACTCCGTCAACGTCAGCCGCGGGTTATCCGCCCAGAACCTCAGCAGTTCCTCGCTGGCGTACTTCCGCGCCCTCGAGGCCGGCCCGGAGAACAACGTCTTCTCGTTGATCCCGGCCTTCCGGCCCTCCTCATTCAGCATGAAGCCGTTCGTCGCGGCCTCAGCCTGGTCGTACACCTGGTCAAGCCACCGGGCGTACACCCGGCGCACCGCCTGGTCGATGTCCTCACCCGGACGGCGTTCCGACTCCAGCAACGCCCGCCGCTCCTGACGGTCCAACTCCGCCGGGTCCAGCCCGTGCACCTCGGCGTACGCCTCCATGTAGGAGTAGCGGCCCGACGCGATGAGGTCCGAAATCTGCCGGTCGGCGTCGGTTTCCTCCTCACGCCAGTTCCACGACCACTGCTCACGCTGCCGGGTCTGCTGCTCGATGCGGTCCAACTCGTCGAGGACGCGAGCCATGCCGTCCGGGTCGTCGCGGTACCGCTCCATCAGCGCCGACAGGTGGTCATCAGTCAGGTCGCCCATGTCGTCGTACTCGGCCAGCGTGGCGATCGGGTCGTCCTGCGCAGCCGGGCCAGCCGCCTTCCGGGCGGCGGCCGCGGCCTCGTCTCGGCGGTTCAACTCCTGTTCGAGGCACGTCAGGGCTTCCTCGTCGTTGGAGAACCGCAAGACCTGCTCGGTGATCTCCTCATCCGTCAGCTTCTCCAGGTCCTTCGGCGGGGCGTCGGCCGCCTCTCGGTGCTTCTTCCGCCGCAGGCCCGTCACCTTCGTCAGGTCCTTGAGTTGCTGCTGGTAGGCGGACGTCTTCGCCTCGGCCTTCTCCCGTGCGTCGTCGTCGAGCGCGACCGCCGCACGCCGCTTGTTCTCCCGGATCTTCCGTTCCAGGTAGCGCTGCCGCTGCGTGTCCTCATACGTCGCATCCGACTGCACGGCAGGCGCCAGCCTGGACACCCCCGGTAGGTACGGGTTCAGATTGTGCCCGCAGTTCGGGTGCAGCAGACCCGCCAGCCGGGCCTCCGTGACCGTTCCCTCCACCTCCACGAACACCTGCACGCCCGTGGCCGGGTTCTCCTCCACTCGCGTGTCCGCCGAACCCGCCAAGGCCAGGACCTTGCCTTCCCAGGGGGCGCACCGCTTGCAGGTGTACGGCAGCCGCGACACGCTGACCAGGTTGATCCCGGCCTCCCGCAGCGTGGACAGGTGCCCGTCCACCGCCGCCCGCGCGGTCGCCGTCCGCATCGCCATCTCGACGTACTGCGGCATGCCCCACGTACGGCCCGACGCATCGACGAACCCTGTGATGCCCTGCGCGGTGAACCGGTCGAGAGCCCGCTGCGCCGACTCCCGCCGGGTTTCCGCACCGACCAGCACCCGGCCGGCCGTCTCGGCGACGACGTTGCGGTAGATGTCGTCCACCGCCCGCAGCGCGCCCTCATGCACCGCCGTGATGATCCGGCCCGCCTGCTCGGCCAGCTCGGCGACGCCCTGACCGGCGCTGATGCCCTTGGCCGCGCCGAGGTTCCGCGCGTCGTTCAGCACCCGCTCCAGTCGTTTACGTAGCTTCGCGTCATGGACCTGCAGCACGGCACCACGCACCGCGACGTCCATCCCCTCAGCCCACGTGTCCAGCACCGCCCGCTTGGCCGCCGCTTTCGCGGCCGACTCAAGACGGCGGACGATCGACTCGGCTTCCTTACGGAGCTGCGTCACCTCGGCGAGTCGTTTGTCCGCCCAGTCCTGGCCGTCGTCGTTGTCGAGGTCCTTACCGACCCTGGCGGCGATCCGCGCGAGTAGCGCCGCCTCCGCGTCGGCGTACATCGCCGCGACCCGCCGCGCCTGCTCCAGCCCGGCCTCGATCGCCCCGGCTGGAGTGACGGCCATCAGTCCTCGCCGGATGCGTCAGGGATGAGCGTGTCGGTCAGCGTCGCCGGGTCCGGGACGTTCAGCCCGAGTTCGTCACGCAGCCTCTTCTTCTCGTCCTCCACCTGCACGTCATCCCAGTCGGGGTGAACCCACCGGATCTTCGTGTCCAGGCTGACGGCCTGCGCCCGGTTCAGCATGTCCAAGGTCCGGCCCATGCTCTCGGGGTCGGGCATGACACCGTCCGGCCACTCGATCATCGCCCGCTCAGACACGACCTTCGTACCGAACACGGAATGATCGACGGCCAGCATCGCCTCCGACAACCACGCCAACCGCGGCGTCCAATAGCCGATCTTCCGTCCCCGCGTGGAGTACGACCGGTGCTTCTGCATGTGGATCTCGGTCGCCGTCCGGGCCTGCCCGTCACCGCCCTCACCGAAGCTCTGCACGGAGTACCCGGCGCCGCGCACGATCTGCTCCATCAGGTTCTTCGACGTCTCAGAGTGCTCGGCGACGCGGATGTTGAACTGCGCCAACGTGATCATGTTGCTGGGGTTGTTCGGCGACGGCAGCATGCCGCCCAGCGCGCTGTAAATCTCCCGGTCCGGGTCCCACGACGCGGCCTGTCCGCGGCCGTTCGTCGTCAGGTACACCTCTGGGACGATGATCCGTGCCTTCGCCAGCCGCAGGTCCCGCATCCACGACGTCCAGGTCTCATCCAAGGCGTCCATCAGCGGCTCAACGCCCGCGTAATCGGACCGGCCAACCGCCGTTCCCCGGATCAGGCGGTGCGGCCGCATGTTCGGGATGTAATCGACGAGCAGGCCTCGCTCGAAACCGCTGTCGAACCCGCCGTCCTCGTCCACCAACTCGGCGAACTCCTCAGTCGCCGGGTGCTCCTGCAGCGGCACCTGCATGCCAAGGTCGTCGTCGTCACCCATGTAAAGGCCGTGGAAGACACGGCCCGTCTCGTGCCGCTCCAGGTGCCGCCACACCTGGCCGTCCTCCTCGTGCACGACCTTCCAGAACGTCACAGCCTTGAGCCGCCCCTGATGGAACTCCGGCACCGCGGCATCCGGCGGCAGAGCGTCCACCACCGGGTAGTCCGACATCGTCGTGTCCCAGCCGACCCGCAGGTACACACCGCCGTACGCGGCCGCCAACTCGGCGGCCTCCAGCAGCGTGCCGTACACCCCGGCCTCGTGCATCACCGAATCCAGCCGCTGCTGGCCCTTCTTACCCTTGACCTTCAGCGTCGGCGGCTCACTGAACAGCAGGTCGGCTGACGTCGCGGCGATGTCAGCGGCGATCGGGATGTGAAGCTTCGTCGCCCGCGACTGCCCCGCCGGCGTCGGCGTCCCCCAAAACCATCGGACCATCCGGCCGAGATAACCGCCCGCGCGGGTAATCGGCCGATCCCAGCCCTTCGGGTCCATACCGACCATCGGCGCTGTCTTGTTACCGCCGTACACCTCGGCCAGCCGTTCCGGGTCCCCCGAATACCAGGCGCCGTGAGTGTCGTAGAGCCGCATCTCCTGTCGGATCGCAGGCGGCGGCCACTCCTGATTACGCTCGGGAAGCGGCATCGGCCACCATCCTGTTCACGTTTGTTCGATCTCCGACAAGGCGGCGGCCAGCTGCGTCCAGCCGTAGGCGATGGCGCACTTGGCCTCGACCATCAACGGGTTCGGCTCGCAGTCCGCGCGTTCCAAAACCTCAGCGGCACGGGACGCGGCCTGCCGCCAGCTGATGGGCTGGCCGCTCATCCGGCGGACACCGGCCAATGCCAGGTGCCGGGATCAGCCCCGTACGGCACGTTGTACTCGTGGAACCCGCCGAGCTGCCCCGGCGTGAACACCCACAGATGAACGTGGAGCGAGTCATCCAGCGCGGGCACCGCCCCGGCCGCGACACCGCGAGGATCCAACGTCGTCACGTCGGCGGTGACGATCGCCGCACGTACGGCGTGCAGGCCCTGCTTGCCTCGGTAGCGGACGATGTCGCCGGTGACGGGGATGCGCAGCATGAGGTCTCCTCAGATGACGGGGACAAGCCCGCCCGGCAGGACCGGCTGTTCGACGGTGGAAGTGATGCGGACCCACGCCCGGTAAGTGCCTTCGGGTAGCGCAACGGCACCCTCACCGGGACCGACGAGGATCTTCGCGTCAGCTCCCGCGGCGGTGACGTTGTCCCACGTCGCGTCGTGCCAGTCCTCCTCGGCCGGTTCGCCGTCCTTGGCGGTGAAGGCGACCTTCACGCCTTCGACACCGGACGGGCCCTTGACGGGGATGAACAGAAACTCCCTCGATAGGGAGGAAATCGCTTCCACAGGGACGGACCTCCCTACGTTCGCGGCGACCCCGCGCCCCATGCGCGGCGCGGCTCACCAGCGGAGTACTTGCGGTACGGGGAACCCGCCGACCAGCGGCGGTAGACCAGACCGGACACGGCGATGTCACGGCCGAGATCAGTCACCGTGGCCTTCTCCAGCAGACGCCCGGAGTCGGTGGCGAACTTCGGGGCCTCCACCACGGACTGGTCGGCGAACACTCCACTGTCGGTGGCCGTGACGGACGCTTCGACCTGGGCGGACTCGACGAACGTTCCGCTGTCGGACGCCACCAGGCCGATCAACACCGACTCGACCAGCGACCCGGAGTCGCTGGCCTCCTTGAGGACGACAACCTCCGCCGACTCGACCAGGACGCCGCTGTCGGTGGCGGCCGTCTGCACGTCCACCTGGACGGCCTCGACCAGGACTCCGTGGTCACCGGAGACCGGGCCGATCGTCTCGTCGATGACGGCGGATTCAACCAGCGTTGCCGAATCGGTGGCCATGACCTGCACGTCCACGTGGGCGGTTTCGGTCAGGGTCGCCTCGTCGACCCCAGCCCAGCCGACCTCCAGCATCGACGTTTCGACCAGAGCCGCCGAGTCGGCGCTACCAGTCTCAACGTCGACCGCTACGACCTCGCCCAGCGTCGCCGTGTCCAACGACGCGACGTCAGCGGTGACCGCCGACACCTCGCCCAACGTTCCGGTGTCGCTGCCCAACTTGGAAACAGTCGGATCGGCGACCGTGGACGTCTCGACCAGGGTGCCATCGTCGAACGCCGACTTATCCACCTGCTGCGGCCCGGCGTTCCCAGGGGCGATCGCCACGGTGAAACCAGCCAGCCACAGCAGCACGGTCGAGACGGTGAAGTTTTCCGTCCCCGTCGCCGCACCCGACTGCAACTGCCGAGCCGCTGCAGCCACGGCGGTGTAGGTCCGCGACTGGGAGGTGGCCAGCCCCGTGAGCCCAGCCGGCGGGGTCGGAGTGATGGCCGCGCCGAACTCCGGGTAGACCGCGATGAACCGGAGTTCCAGGTCACTGCCCGACGACGGAGTGATGCCCGGCGTGGGAACGGCCGGGCCGGAACCCGACGTCACCCCCCGCACAATCTGCGGCGCCGCCGACAGCGATGCGTCCTTGACCGCGACGATCAGACAGGTACCGTCCGAGCCGCTTCGCTGGTTGAACGAGTACGTAGACGGCTCCGACGACCCGGCGCGTTTCCACCACAACCGGATCACCTGAATGGCGCCGTCTGGGGTGGTCCCGTCCACGGAATCCAGCAGATTCCACGTGGCGCCACCAGTCGGGGCCGTCATGTTCGCGGTGGTACCACGGTCAGCCGCCTGAATCGCGATCAGGATGTCGTTGTGCACGACCCCGGCAGGCTTATTGACGGTGTACGGCGCGGTGCCGTTCGAGCCCGTCGAGGCCGACCTGACAGACGGCGGCGACCCACCGGCCTGGGGCGGCTGGCCAACCCACCGCGACTCCACCAGACGCCCGATGTCGCTACTGGCCTTGGCGACCATCTGAATCTCAGCGACGTCGGCCGTCTCAACCAGCGTCCCGCTGTCGCTGCTGGCCTTGGCGACGACCGGGATCTGAACGACGCTGGCCGTCTCGACCAAAGTCCCACTGTCAGCCGCGGCTTTCTGCGCAACGGCAACTTCCGGGCCGATCCACCCGGTGTCGCTAAATGCGACGTCGTCCAGCCAGATGTTCGTGGCGGCCTCGTAGTTACGTGCGGCAGCCCCGAACCAATCCCACTGCATGGCTTGCGGATGCGACGCCGTGCCGGTCAGCGTGAGCGCGGGAGTGACCCCGTCCACCTCAGTGTAAAGACGCACCTCGGCCGACGACGTCGGCGAGTTGTTGTCGGCGCGGAGCTCCAACCGGCACCACGCGCCGAGAGGAATGGCCACGTCCTGCCACGTGACAAGAGTCGTGTCGCCGGTGGCGTCGTCGTAGTGGTACAGCTCCACATCGGTGGAACCGTCCGGGTACACAGTCGCGTAGGCGGTCCACTCGTAGTAGGCGGCGC